>CALGTD010000013.1 GCA_937901895.1 uncultured Spartobacteria bacterium
GTAATAGCCCTGGCGCATGAGTTCCTCCTGCACCATGTCCTGCACCTCCTCGATGTGAACGAATGCCTGGTCGCCGCGACGGACACGCTCGGTGACCGCGCGCGCGATGGCGGCGGCGGGCTCGGCGTCCTCGCGCTCGGAAAGGAACGCGCGGCGCACGGCGTGCTCGATCTTGGATTCAATCCACGGGACGACGGCGTTGTTGCGCCGGATGAGGCGGACCGTGATCGGCTCGGCGTCGGACTCGCGGTCGGAGACGCGCAATCCGCCCTTGATCGAGCGGCTGAAGACGAGGCTCTTCGCGACATCATGGGCGTCGTTTTCGATGAGCGCCTTTTCGATGAGGAGCGAGAGGTCGTTTTCCGAAAGCTTCAGCGTGCGTCCGCCGGCGACCTGCTCGGCAAGTTTTTCCGCGACGGAATGGGCGACATTGGCGACGAGGCCGCGATTCTCCTCGTTGAAGATGTCGTCCTCCTCGCGCGAGAGCAGCAGGTCGGTGAGCGCGTTGCCGATTTCGTCGGCAACGTCGGCGAGGTTGAAGATCGTCTCCTCGCCTCCGCGGGTGATCTTGATTTCCGGACGCTCCTCGGCGGGCAGGATCTCGCGCCACGCGAAGTCGGGTTTCTTTTCGCGTGGCGTCGTGACGATGCTCTTGAGAGCGAGGTCTTCTTCAAGGGTGAGTTTGCGGATCATGGTCGGGCGGCGATTCGGGGTTCGGGGGGGCTGGAGAAATCTTAGAGCTCGTCGTCGGACGCGTCCTTGATGGCGGCGGCGCGACGGTAGTCGGTGACGCGGCTCTCGAAGAAGTTGGACTCCTTGCGGAGGTCCATCATTTCGGCGAGCCACGGAAGCGGGTTCGTAATCGGTCCGTTGAGAGGGGCGAGTCCGACGCCCTCGAGGCGGCGGTCGCCGATGTAATCGATGTAGGTGAGGAATTCCTCCTTCGTGAGGCCGACCGCGGCGACGGGCAGGCAGTCGGCAATGAATTCCTTCTCGAGACGCACGCCTTCGCGCATCGTCTCGCGGAGGTCCTCGCGGAATTCGTCGGTCCAGATCTCGGGGTTTTCATCCACAAGGTCCATGAGGAGGTTGCGGAACACCTCGATGTGATTGCTCTCGTCGCGCAGCGTGTAGCTGAACATCTGGCCGATTCCCGGGAACTTCGCCTGGCGGTAAAGGGCGAGCACCATGCCGAAGAGACCGTAGAACTGCGTGCCCTCCATGCACTGACCGAAGAGGAAGATGTTCTTCGCGAGCGCCTGCTTGTTTTCGAGCTTGGTCAGGTCCATGTCGCGGCGCAACGCACGGCTGTTGTTGACCACGTATTCGGTCTTGGCCTTGATCGTGGCAATGTCCTCAAACATCGCCTCGCACTCGTGCGGGTTGATGCCGAGGGAGCTGATCATGTAGACGAGCGAATCGGCGTGAATGTTCTCCTCGTGGGCATGGCGGCCGAGCACGAGCTTGAGTTCCGGTGCCGTGACCAGTTCGCGAACGACGTGCTGGATGTTGTCACCCACGATGCCCTCGGCCGCGGAGAAATAGCCGATGCCCATCTTGATGATCCAGCGGTCGGTGTCCGAGATGCGGCCCGACGTGTCGCGCCACTGCTCGATGTCCTTTTGCATCTGGATGTCTTCGGGCTCCCAGTGGTTCGCCTTCATCGTCTTGTAGAGGTCGTAGGCCCACTGGTATTTGACCGGCAGGATGTTGAAGAACATCGTGTCGCGGCCATTGATGATCTTTTTCGCTGCGTAGGCCGCCTCCGCCTTCTCCCGGTCAAGGACGAAGGTTCGGTCGCCAATTTGAATCGTCGTAGTTGCAGCCATGGGTTTGAGGAGGTTGGTGGTTCGCCGGTTCCCGTCCGGAAAACGACTCCCTGAGAAAAGCCCTGTCGCCTGGTTCCGATCGGTTTTGGAACTATGCTGAAGCGCATCCGGCAGGTCAATGAGAATCCCATATGATGGGGTGTTTTTTAGAGGCACCACTACAGGTTGTGGTTTTGTGAATGAAATGTGAATTTCCCACTTGACCGCAGAGGGAGCGTGCGAAGGGCTGAAAATCAGCGGGTTGGGCGGGTGGGTCCCGCTGCGTGGCTTTGTCTGAGGGCAAAGAAAAGCCGCTCCCGTCGCGGACCAGCGTGGGAGCGGCTTCTGCGGTGGGAAGGTGCTTAAAGCGGCGCGTTCACGACGACGTAACCGCGGCGATGCGGGCGATACCACACGTTGTCGGCAACGTAGTAGTCGCGGCCGCGATGACGGCGGACCGTGTAGCCGCTGGGAAGCGTCTCGGTGACATAGCCGGCCCGGTAGTTCGAGACCCGGGTGGTTCCGAACGGTGCCTCGACGACCGAGTAACCGGTGGGCACGCGACGGTAGTAGACGTTGTTGGCGACGTAGTAGTCCTCGTTCTGGTAGCGCCGAACCGTGTAACCCGGCGGCAGGGAGCGAACGACGTAGCCGGGTGTGTAGGATTCCTCGCGAACGGTGACGACGCGGGATGGCTCGGAAACGACGCAGCCGGTGAAAAGGGCGGATGCTCCGACGAGCAATCCGCACGCAGCGGAAAAGGGTTTCGTGATCATGAGATTTTGCGTTTTTGCCGGCGATATTCCCGGACAGCAGGAGATCGGCTTTGGAGCCCCGGCCGGTCGTCGCGGACTGCGATTGAGGTTGGTGCCGCGCGCTGGTTACGCTCGGTGCATGGAGATCAGCATCCGGACGATGGCCCGTGACGAGCTGGAGACCGCTGTGGAATGGGCGGCGCGCGAGGGATGGAATCCGGGACTCGACGACGCGGGCGCGTTTTTTGCCGCGGATCCCGAGGGATTCCTTCTCGCCGAGCGTGGCGGTGAAATCGTGGGTTCGATCTCCGCGGTGAAATATGGCGCGGACTTCGGATTTGTTGGTTTCTATATCGTCCGGCCCGAACTGCGCGGACACGAGATCGGCTGGCGTCTCGGCGAACGGGCGCTGGATCGGCTGCAAGGCCGCAGCATCGGGATCGACGGCGTTCTCGGAAAACAGCGGCAATACGAGAAGTTTTTCGGATTCGAATTCGCGTATCGAAACATCCGCTTTGGCGGAGCGGTCGAGGCGACGGCTTCCTCGACCGATATCGTGCCGGTGCGCGACGTGGCCTTTGACGAAGTGTTGCGATACGACCGGCTTCATTTTCCGGCGTCTCGCGAGGCGTTTCTCCGCGCGTGGCTGGCCACGCCGCATTCCCGCGGTCTCGCCTGCGTCCGCGAAGGGAGGTTGCGCGGCTATGGCGTGATCCGCGAGTGTCGGGAGGGATTCAAGATCGGTCCCTTGTTTGCCGACGACCCGGAGATCGCCGAGGCGCTGTTTCTCTCGCTATGCGAGGGCACGGCGCGCCGTCCGGTATTCCTCGACACGCCCGAGGTGAACGAAATGGCGGTGGCCATGGCGCAGCGGCATGGGATGCGCGAGGTCTTCGCGACGGCCCGGATGTATCGAGGCACCTTTCCCGCGCTGCCGCTCCAGCGGATCTTCGGGGTGACGACGTTCGAACTGGGCTGACGTCAGCCGACCCAGCGGAAAATCAGGACCTGCTCGATGTCGGGATGAAGGCTGAGAGCGACGGGGCAGTTCCTCGCGACGCGCTCGAGTTCCGCGCGCTCGGGGTGACCTTCCGGAAGCGGGACGGTGATGTCGGCCTCGATGCGGGCGATTCTTCGCGGCGGGGTGGATGTCATGATCTTCCGCACGGCGAGCGCCGCACCCGCAGGAAATTCGAAGCCCTTTCGTTCCGCGTAGATCGCCATCGTCGTGACCATGCAGGTTCCGAGCGAGGTCGCGCAGAGATCGGTGGGGCTGAATGCCTCGCCGCGGCCGAGGTTGTCGGTCGGCGCATCGGTGGGAAGAATGGCTCCGGAGGGACCGTGCACCGCCTCGCAGCGCAGCCCGCCTTTGTAAACGATGGAAAATTCGACCATGTCAGTTTGCAGCGGTGGTGGAACCTGAGCCGGAGATGATCCGGCCGGCCTTTGTGAGAAATTCCGTGCGCGAGACATCCTCCGTGGTCAGGAGGGTCTCGCCATTGGCGTCGGTCAAACGCAGCGCGGGAATGCCACCGCCGGGATTCCGCGGGATCTCGCGATGGCCTCTCGCATCCCATGCAACCCCCGGCCATGGCATGCGGTAGTCGGCCAGATAGGCGATCGCTTCCTTCTCGCTGTTGTCGTTGGGGACGAGAATGACCTCGAAGCTGGCGTTGCGGCCCTTCATGCGGCGGTGAAACTTCACCAGCTCCGGAGTGAACGCGCGGCAGGGCGGGCACCAGGACGCGGAGTAGTAGAAGATGTAGTATTTCGGAACGCCGCCTTCCGCACCGAGTTTGAACTCCTCGCCTCTGGAGTTGATCAGCTTGTCCGCGAGCAATGCGGGAATGGTTCCGCCGGCCGGGCCGGAGTCTTCTCCGCCACTGGTCGTCGAGGTGTTTTCCTCGATCCACCGGAGATCCGCGTCGCTGAGAAATTTCCGATCCACAGTCTGCGAGCTGCCATTCGGAAGAATGAGAACGACCTTCTCGCCGTCGAGCTTGCTGAACGCCGCCTCCATCGTGGCGGAGCCGTCGCGGCTCGTCCATGTGCGTTGTTCCGCGGCGACGGCGATGGAAATGGTGACGGCGGCAAGGAACGAGACGAAGGCTGGAATTTTCACCGCTCGAAATGGGTTGCGGTCAGGATAATTGACCGACAATCGATCACAAGTCGCATTCCTGCCCCCGGATTTTAACTTGTCCCGGCCCGGAGCTTCCCGTCTTAAAACGCGCAGTGAGTCATTCCATTCTCGAACGCTGGAGGATTGCCTGTTCCTCGAACGGGGAGCGACCCGCCGTTTTTTTGCCGGATGGTTCCGTGGCGAGGTCGTTCGCAGACATCGACCGCGAATCCGATGCGGTGAAGGCCGCGATCGAGGAACTGCCCGGCGGTTCGGTGGTGACGATCTGCGCGCGGAATCATCCTGCTTGGCCGGCGCTCGTGCTCGGCGTCTGGAAGGCGGACTGCTGCGCGTTGCTCGCCGATCGATCCTCCGCAATCGCGAGCGTCACGGGGGCGGAACGCCATTGCGGAGCGCGCGCGCGACTCGGCATTTCGGAGGACGGGAGCTGGATGGTGGAGCCGCTGGAAAATCCGCCTCGCGATTTCGGGCCGTGGAGGCCGGATCTCATCAAGCTCACCTCCGGCACGACGGCCGAACCCCGGCCGATTCTTTTCTCAGCGGCGCAGCTCGAGACGGATTGCGACAACATCTGTGCGACCATGGGCATCGGCGAGGGCGACGTGAATTACGGAGTGGTGGCGTTTTCGCATTCCTACGGGTTCAGCAATCTGATCACCCCGCTCCTTTGTCTTGGGATTCCGCTCGTCGCGGCGACCGATGCCCTGCCGCGCGCGCTCGCGGCGGGATTCCGTGCAACGGGCGCCACGGTGCTGCCGTCGGCGCCGGCGATTTTTCAGGCGATCGCAGGCATCGCGGAGGACCTGCCGATGCCACGACTGTGCATCTCGGCGGGTGCTCCACTTCGTGCGGCGACCGCAACGGCGTTTCGCGAACGGTTTGGGCGGAAGATCCATTCGTTTTACGGCGCCTCGGAGTGCGGTGCGATTTGCTACGACGCAACGGATGAACCGGTGGAGGTCGATGGATTTGTCGGCACGCCCGTGCGCGGCGTGGAATTCCTGGCCGGGGATGAAGGCGATGAATCCGAAGGCGCGTCGGTGCGTGTGCGCAGCGGCGCCGTTTGTCTCACCGATCTGGACGGCGGTCTTGTAAGCGACGGGATCTTTCATCCGCCGGATCGTGTGGCGCAACACGGCGGCGGATGGCTCATTGTCGGGCGGACTTCCGACACGATCAACGTCGCGGGGCGCAAAGTGAACCCCGCCGAGGTCGAGCGTGTCCTGCTGCAGCATGACGGCGTGGTCGAGGCGGTGGTTTTTGGCGTGCCGGATCCAAGTCGTGGCGAGGCGGTCGTTGCATGGGCGGTGGCGCGCGAAGAGATCTCCGCCGGGGACCTGATGCGGCATTGCGCGACTCTTCTCGCGCCGTGGCAGACCCCGCGGGAAATCCGTCTCGTCGACGCGCTGCCCGTGAACGCGCGCGGAAAGATCAGCCGCCGCGAGCTGCGCGCCGCCCATTTGGCGATGTCCCGGGCTTGAGGTGAAGATCCTCCTTCGCGCTCCCGCGATGCCGGTGGATGCGAGGGTTTGGCCTTGCGCGGGCGGGACGCTCGGTTACGAACAACGCCATGATCGACAAGGTGGAGGCTGTCCTCATCCTGCTGGGCATCGTTGGAGTGCTCGCGGTGATCTCGGCGCGGCTGCGCGTTTCGTTTCCGATCGTGATGGTCCTTGGGGGCGTCGTGATCGCGCTGGTGCCCGGGCTTCCGTCGCTGAATCTCGATCCCGACCTCATCCTCTACGTCTTTCTTCCGCCGCTGCTCTACTCGGCGGCGTTCCGGTTTCCTTGGGACGAATTTCGATCGAACATGCGGCCGATCCTTGCGATGGCGATCGGTCTCGTTCTCGCGACGATGGTTTGCGTCGGGTATGCCGCGTATTGGTGGATTCCCGGGCTTCCACTGGCCGCCGCCTTTGTGCTGGGCGCCGTCGTTTCCCCGCCTGACGCGGTCGCCGCGGGTGCGGTGCTGGAGCGGATGCGCGTGCCTCAGCGGGTGAATACCGTGCTCGAGGGCGAGAGCCTGGTGAACGACTCGAGCGGCCTTGTCGCGTATGCGTTCGCGGTGTCCGCGGTGGTGACGGGATCGTTTTCCTTCGGCGCGGCCCTGCTCGATTTCTTCTGGATGTCGGCGGGAGGCGTGGGATTTGGCCTGCTGATCGGTTGGGCTGCGGCGAGGATTCACCGGCGGTTGAATGAACCGGGCGCAGGAATGATCCTGCAACTCATCACGCCCTACGCCGCGTATCTGCCGGCGGATCACTTCGAGGTCTCCGGCGTCCTCGCTGCCGTGACGGCGGGACTCTATGTCGGCCGGCAGGCGAGCCGCGTTTTTGATCCCGTCACGCGCTCGAACGGCGTCGCGGTCTGGGGCTTCCTGAACTTCGTGCTCAACGGAGCGATCTTCATCCTCATCGGTCTGGAGTTTCCGGTGATCATGAAGGACCTGCGCGATTACCGGCTCGAAGAGCTTTTCCTCTATGGAGCGCTCGTGTCCGCCGTCGTGATTGCCGTGCGCTTTGCGTGGATCTTCCTGCTGCCTGCGGTCTACCGCCGCATCATTCCGACCACCGACACACCGCGGGCGGGGATTCAACTGGTGATGAGCTGGGCGGGAATGCGCGGAGCCGTCTCGCTGGCGGCGGCTCTCGCCGTGCCGCTCACGATCGCCACAGGTGAGGCATTTCCCGCGCGCAATCTGCTCATCTTTCTCACCTACAGCGTGATTTTTTCGACGCTGGTCCTGCAGGGGTTCACGCTTCCGTGGGTCGTGCGCGTGAGCGGAATCGAGGAATCGGAGTCCGACTTTGCAAAGGAACTGCGGGCCCGGAAGACGATGCTCTCCCGCGCGGTGGAAATGATCGACGAAGCCATGGGCGCGGCGCCGCCGCTTCTCTCACCGACCTCCGCGAGAATTCTCCGCGAGCATTTCCAGACGCGACTCGATCACATCCACATGCGGGAAAAGGATCCCGAAACCGCCGAATGGACGGCGAACGACGCGGGCTTTCTGACGAAACTGATGACGGGGTTGCGCGATCTCGTCGAGGAGCTGCGGATTCGCGGAGAAATCAACGAGGCAATCCGGCGCGAGATCGAGCAGGAGCTGGATGCCGAGGAACAGCGTCTCAGGCGCGTGATTTACCATCGCCACGAGTGACGGTCATCACGCCAAGCCCCAGTCCTGCCAACGCCAGCAGCCCGAGCGTCTGAGGTTCCGGAACCACGACGATTTCCGTAAAGAGTAGCGCGTCGGTCTGCAATGCGGGAAACAGCAGCGGAAGCTCCCCGAACGGTGAGCCCAGCTGCTTTGATGCATCCGCCACGAGGTCGGTGTTGAAGTCGTCGTCGTCAAAGGTCGTATTGAGCCTTTCCAGAACCTCGAAGCCGGAAACGACGTGTCCGAACACGGTGAAGCCTTCGTCCACCGTGTCGAGAAATGCGTTGTTTCCCAGATTGATGAACCATTGCGAGGTCGCGGAGTTTACCTGTCCGCCCACGCGGGCCATTGCGATGGTTCCGTAAAGATTGCTGAATATTTCCCCCGACGAGTATTCGTTCTGGATCGGTCCGAACGTCGGCACGCTCTCGATCGAGTTGCCGTTCAGGGTGAAGCCGCCTCCCTGCAGGACGAAGCCGGGATCGAGCCGGTGGGAGAAGCTATTTTCGTATCTTCCGCTGGAGATGTAGCTGAGGAAGTTCTCGACCGTGATGGGTTTTTCCTCGTCGTAGAGCTCGAGTGTGACGGTCCCCACCGGCATTCGAATTTCCACAAAAGTGCCGGCAAATGCAGTTGTGGATCCGATCGTCAGGATGAGCGCAACGAGTCGAGGAAGCATTTTGCCGGGGACATTCGCTTTACCGCGGCCGGCGCTCAAGTGGATTTCCTTGCCATTTGAGCCCGGCGGCGGGGAGCGATCCCTGTGGGAATTTGTCCGACCTTCGAGGGGCGCGAGCTACGCCATTTTGTAAAACTCCTCCCAGCCCTTGCGGGGAGGCACTCCTGCGAGCATTGCGTTCGCTTTCGGATTGTTGGTGATCCGTTTGGCGACGGGATCGAATGCCAGCTTCGCGTTGAAGCGCTGCGCGAGCACGCCGAGGGCCATCGTCTGGCAGAGCGGGCCGGCGACCGAGAACGGGGAGCGGCATTGTTCCTCGCCCTTGCAGGCGAGCAGGAAGTTTTTGAAGTGATTCGAGGGACTGCGGGGCACCTCGGGAAGCTTCGACAGGATGTCCTGCGCCTGCTCGGACGGCAGGATCTCGAGCGTCGATCCATGCGAGCCGCCCTTGAAGGTGATGCCTTCGCCGTAGATGACTTTTCCGGGCGGGCGCTTCTTCGTGTCGATGGAGCCGGTGGACGGCGGCGGGATGTTCGGATCCACGACGGCCTCGCCGATATTGTCGGGAAGCGGCGGGAGGTTGTCCTGGCCGTCATACCATGTCAGCTCGACCGGCGGCTGCGATCCGCGGGCGGGGAAGCGGAACGCCAGCGTGGAGGCCTGCGGGAAGATGTAGGGGTTCCAGCCCTCCAGCTTGACGGCTTCGACTTCCGTCGGCAGGCCGAGATTGAGGAACTCGTGAGCGGTGTCGAAAATGTGCGCGCCCCAGTCGCCGAGCGCGCCGTTGCCGAAATCATACCACGAGCGCCACTCGCCATCCATGTAGCCCTTGTTGTAGGCGTGGTTCTGCGCGGTCGCGAGCCAGCACTCCCAGTCGAGTGTGTCGGGAATCGGTTGCGCGGGCAGGTAGCCCGAGACCTTCATGCCGTGCCAGCGGCGCTTGGAATTCATGAAGGCGGTGATCTTCGTGACATTCTTGATGATGCCAGCGTCGGTCCACGCCTTGAACTGGAAGTAGTTTGCCTCGGAGTGGCCCTGATTGCCCATCTGGGTGGCGACCTTGTATTTGTCGGCGGCGCGCATCATCAGCTCGATCTGGAGGCAGCTCTGCCCCATCGGCTTTTCGCAATAGACGTGCTTGCCCTGCGACATCGCCAGCATGGCGATCGGGAAGTGCGAGAAATCCGGCGTGGCGACGCTGACGGCGTCGATTTCCTTGCCCATCTTGTCGAACATCTGCCGGAAATCCTGGAAGCGCGGGGCATTGGGGAACATCCCCATGATTTCCTGGGTGTGCTTCGCCCCCATGTCCGTGTCGCAAAGGGCCACGATGTTTGCGAGGCCGGTGGCGTGGAGAGCCTTGACGACCTCCTTGCCGCGATTCCCGATGCCACAGCAGGCGAGGTTCACCTTGTCGGTGGATCCCGAAAAAAGCAGGCGCGCGGGGAGCGAGGAGATGGCGGCGGTGGCGACGGCGCCCTTGAGGAAGGTGCGGCGGCGAAGGGAGGGAGGGGTGGACGATGGAAGGGACATGGTCGTGATGAGTGTTCGGACTGGGGCTCTCGATGAGGAGAGCGTTTTTTTGGAGGGAATTCCGCCACGAAAAGGTGCGGAATTTGATCAAGATTCACGGGAACCCCGCCCTTCACAAGCCCGAAGCGCTGCGAATCCGTCCTCCGCGAGGGAATCGTCGCAGCCGAGGACCGTTTTTCGCGCGATCCCGCCATCGATGAAGACCGAAAAGGAAAAGATGCTCGCCGGCGAGCCCTACGACCCGCTCGATCCGCAACTTTGCCGGGAGCGTGACCGATGTCGGGATCTGTGTCTGCGAATCAATGGAATGCGGGAGCCGCAGAAGGTCGAGCGTCAGCGGCTGCTTTGCACGTTGTTTGGAGCGCCGACGGATGTCTGGGTGCAGCCGCCGTTCTTTTGTGACTACGGCACGAACATCCTTCTCGGGAGAAAGGTCTTCTTCAATTTCAACTGCGTGGTCCTCGACGTCGCAAGAGTGACCATCGGTGACAACGTGCTTTTCGGCCCGTGCGTGCAGATTTACACGGCAATCCATCCCATCCATGTGGAGGAACGGCGCACCGGGCTGGAGTCTGCGCGACCGATCGTGGTGGGCGCGGATGTCTGGATCGGAGGTGGTGCCATTCTTTGCCCGGGGATCACGATTGGCGAACGATCGGTCATCGGGGCGGGCAGCGTGGTGACGCGCGACATTCCGCCTGACGTGGTCGCGGCGGGAAACCCCGGCCGCGTGATTCGCGAACTGCCGCCGCCGGCTGCCCCCGGAAACGTGTGATCGCCTGGGTGTTGCCTTGTGCCGCGATTACGGAACCCGGCGGCCCGTCAAAAGCTGCAGGACAAGGACGACCAGAGCCACGACGAGCAGCAGGTGGATGAGTCCGCCGAGGACGTGGAAGCTGAATCCGAGCGCCCAAAGGACGAGAAGAACGACGAGGATGGTCCAGAGCATGATGTGGGAACGGTTTGACGTGGTTAGATCGTTCGTCGGAAGGAGTCCGGCGGTATGCGCGATCGATTGATCTTGGAAAGGCGGTCCCGCGTTGATCCGCTCTGCGCAGCGGACGGTGACCCGCTTACGGGCTTCCATCGAGCCCCCGCGTTCGGCCGGCTTGCCCGGCTCCGGAGTGCTGGCCTTACACGCTGGCCGCGGCTTTTTCGTCCACGGAAACCGGCGTGCGAGCGCAGCCCCGAGCAACGGACTCGTAAACCGCCTCGAGGATCTGGATGTCGCGCAATCCCATTTCCCCGGGACAGGCGAACGGCCGCTTCGCACGAATCGCCGCAGCGAACTGATCATGCAGCTCGGCGAGCTGGAGCGTGCCGGGGCGCTTGAATTTCTTGTGATCCGGAAGATCGATCTCCCGCGGTGCCGGCCGGCCGTTGACGCTCTGACCAAATGGGGTTCCGACGCAGGCGAAGCTGCCCTTGTCGGCGTTCGCGACGAAGTGCTGGCGGCTGTATTGGTAGGTGCATCGGCCGAACACCACGACTCCGTCGGGATACTCCAGCACCACGCTCATGCTCTCCTCGATGCCGGGTGGATAGTTTTCCGCCGTCGTCGCCGGAACTGCCGTGACGGCGAGCGGGGTGGCTCCGGTCATGTAGCAACCGGCCTGAATGCAATAGACTCCCGTGTCGAACATCGCGCCGCCGCCCGCGAGTTTCTTGTCGGACAGCCATGGCTTTCTCTGCCCGCGGCGCCACGAAAACTCGGTGTCGATGGACTTGAGACTCCCGTAAACCCGCTCCGTCGCCAGCCGCATCATTTCCTGGTGATGGGGCTCGAAGTGGAGGCGGTAATTCACCCCGAGATAGACTCCGGACTTGCGCGCAGCATCGATCATTTCCCGGCACTCCGCGGCGCTGGTGGCCATCGGCTTCTCGCACATCACGTGCTTCCCGGCCTGAGCGGCCTGGATGGCGTGGGCGGCATGCAGGCCGTTCGGAGTGACAATGTGGGCGATGTCGATGTCGGCAATGTCGGCGAGCCGGGACATCTGGTCGTAGGTAAGGATGTTTTTCTCCGGAAAGCCGTATTCCCCGGCAAACTTCCGCCCCTTGCCCTGCGGATCGCCGGTGACCACCCCGGCAAGATAGACGTTCTTCGCGGAGACAAGTTCCGGCGCAATGCTGGCGCTGGAAAAGCCTCCAAGTCCGACAAGCACCACCCCGAGCCTGCCGTCGGCGCGATGGTCGGAGGCAAGCATCCGCCGGCTGGAAACTCCGACCAATGCAGGCACGCCCAGCGCGAGCGCCGCGGTTAAAAAAGAGCGTCTGGTCGGTCCGGGGGAATTTGCCATACGCCTCAATCGATGTTCAAAGGGGACGTGGTGATTGTCATCGCGAATCGCGGCGCCCTATTGAAATGGCATCGAAGAGGCGGTTCTTAACATGATTGCAGGGGCCGGCCCGGAGCGTCCGACGGAAAACAGTCGTCGGTTTCAAGACCGCGACCTTGCTCGCGACTCGGATGTCGGTCTCAGGTATGGCAGTTTCCGCCCCGGGTCGCGACGGGACCCATACGCTCAGCCGTTGTTCGATCTGCTTGCCGCGAACCTGGGACGAGCGCATAGTGTGCGCCACTCGACGGGTTCCATGAAAGGCCCCCGCCGACCTTCGGAGGAAGAACCTGCAAAATCGTCGGTCTCTCCGACGGGAAGTCTTTCGGGCAGTTAGCTCAGCGGTAGAGCGGTAGTCTTACACACTATTGGTCGGGG
>CALGTD010000014.1 GCA_937901895.1 uncultured Spartobacteria bacterium
GGGTTTCATGAAGGCAAATTCTCTACGCCCGCTGAGCACGGCGGCGCATCACGACCACCGTCAGCAACAGGCCGGCCATCGCGACCGCATACTCATGCGGCTCGGGGACAGGGGTCACCGCACCGTTGATCGTCAACGGGAGGCTACCGCTGGCCGCCGATCCGTTGAAATACCACGTCCCACCCGTGCCGGAAGCGCCCCACACCACAACGCGGAACGTGACAGCATCGGTCACACCCTGCAGACCCGCGATCCCGGAAAGATCGATCGACGATTGGGGGTTTCCGGTAGCAGAGGTCGTCGATCCCCAGGTAATCGGCGATCCGATGCTCACAAACTCGCCGCCTCCGACCTGATACTGCCAGATTCCCGTGGTGGGTCCGCTCGCCGACCGACGGATGTTATATGCATCGATCCCGGCGAACGACAACGCAAAGCCCGCATCCGGAGTGATCGTGAAGCTTACGTATTCGTTCAGGGTGATCGCGGTCTCCAGAGAGGTTCCTGTGAAATCATTTCCGCCCCACGCACCGCCGGCACCGGTGCCTGTCGTCCCAATTCCACTGCCACGGACAAGGCCCGAATACGTCGCATTCAGCGCCGAAGTAGTGGCCGCAAATGGGCTGGGACCAAAATCATTCAGCCCCCCCGAGAGACCGCTAAATGACCACTGTGTCAAAATCTGAGCACTTGCCCCCGCCAATGTCGAAGCGGTGAGAACGGCGACTGCCAGCAGCTTTTTCATATTTATATTGGGTTGGTTGTTCGAATTTTCGCACGCACCTGCCATGCCAATCTCCGCTGGAATCGAATTTTGGCCGCGTTTTCGGGATATACAGGGCCGCGGGCAGCGAAAAGCCTTCAGTTGTGACGATTTCGATACACGGGTCACGTCCGCGGAACTGCGGAAAAAGGAAAGCCCGCACGGAGCGAAGCGCGCGCGGGCCCCTAAGAGACAACAGATGGAAATCCCCGACTAGACCTTCCGGCGCCGCCGCATCGCGACCACGGCCAGCAACAGCCCACCCGTCGCCATCGCAAACTCATGCGGCTCGGGAACAGGCGTGACAGCGGTAAACGTCGCTTTGAAATTATCCAGTCCCAAAGCCTGAGCATTCGATGAACCGCCGGAACCCGCATACAGCCAGCGGAGATAAAACGACTTCCCGTTTTCCAGGAGAAAATCGCCGATTACGATGCCCGACTTCGAGATGGAAGTTGGCGGGTTGAGAATGTCTGTATTGTTTGCATCCGCGGCATACGACTGGTTACCCGCGGTAATCGCCGTCCACGTTTCTCCATCCAGGGAGAAATAAAAGGTCCAGTCGAACGCCCGGCTTCCGGACCGATATTTTTCGTAGTCCCAGGAAAGAGTGATCCCATCGAGTGTGAAGCCCGTATTATTCGTGAACCCAAATTGAACGGAGTGGGGACTGGAATAGCTGCCACTCGTCAGAAACCCAATGGATTGATCGGTCGCAGTGCCGCGAACGCCGTTGTAAAAATGATATGCACCGCCGGTGCTCGAACTGGTCAAGGCACCCGAGCCAGTCGTTCCCGCATACTGCGTGGTTGCGGTCGCTGTTTCGGAGAACTTCGCCCCCGCCCCACTCCCAAATCCCCAGCCGACCGGAAGAGAAGCCGTCGCGCTGTTCGCGAGTCCATCGAAGTTCTGTTCATACGTCAACGCAGTCAATGAAACGGTCGATGCGGCATTCGCTTGAGCGATACCGAAGGAGATCAAGGCTGCCGCCAACAACGTCGGGCAGGACGTTTTCTTTTTCATGTCGTCTTTGTTTGGTTGGTGTTCCATTTTTCACACGCACCCGCCATGCCAACCCAATCTGGAATCGAACGTTGGCGGCGCTTTTTCCGGATAAACCGCGCATTGGCCTGAACGAAGCGCCCGGTTGTGACAAATCGGACACAAGCCACCAGCCCCCGCACCCCGTTGCCGACGCCTCCGTCCTCGACAACCCATCCAAAAGGAAAGCCCGCGCAGAGGAGACTCCGTGCGGGCTTCCGAAGATCTGCAACTACAGGATGAGACTATCCCCGGCGGCGCGTCCGCATCGCGACCACGGCCAGCAACAGCCCACCCGTCGCGATCGCAAACTCATGCGGCTCGGGAACAGGCGTGACAGCGGTAAACGTCGCTTTGAAATTATCCAGTCCCAAAGCCTGAGCATTCGATGAACCGCCGGAACCCGCATACAGCCAGCGGAGATAAAACGACTTCCCGTTTTCCAGGAGAAAATCGCCGATTACGATGCCCGACTTCGAGATGGAAGTTGGCGGGTTGAGAATGTCTGTATTGTTTGCATCCGCGGCATACGACTGGTTACCCGCGGTAATCGCCGTCCACGTTTCTCCATCCAGGGAGAAATAAAAGGTCCAGTCGAACGCCCGGCTTCCGGACCGATATTTTTCGTAGTCCCAGGAAAGAGTGATCCCATCGAGTGTGAAGCCCGTATTATTCGTGAACCCAAATTGAACGGAGTGGGGACTGGAATAGCTGCCACTCGTCAGAAACCCAATGGATTGATCGGTCGCAGTGCCGCGAACGCCGTTGTAAAAATGATATGCACCGCCGGTGCTCGAACTGGTCAAGGCACCCGAGCCAGTCGTTCCCGCATACTGCGTGGTTGCGGTCGCTGTTTCGGAGAACTTCGCCCCCGCCCCACTCCCAAATCCCCAGCCGACCGGAAGAGAAGCCGTCGCGCTGTTCGCGAGTCCATCGAAGTTCTGTTCATACGTCAACGCAGTCAATGAAACGGTCGATGCGGCATTCGCTTGAGCGATACCGAAGGAGATCAAGGCTGCCGCCAACAACGTCGGGCAGGACGTTTTCTTTTTCATGTCGTCTTTGTTTGGTTGGTGTCCGTTTTGCGACATGCACTCCCCGTGCCAAGAAGCCCCCCACCCGCGTGGCGATCCCAGCCGATCGAGAACACGAAGCAACTCATAGCGCGTGCGACCTTCACGTAGCACCGTGTAAGTTGTTTGACAGAAACTCATTACAATTCCCGTCGCACTTCGGATGCAATAGCGACGATCGGAGAGACTCAAAAGAAAAATTTGGCGCGAACGCTCCAAGCGGTCGAATCGCCTGCCAAAAGGCCTTCCAGCACCTCGGACACTGCCCACTTTTCGACAGCCCCTTGAGCAGTGGGCTACCGCGTCGCCGCGCAGCGGACACACGTGCGCGCCCTTCCGCTGAACGCTTTCGATTCCGCCGGAATCACGATCGCCCAAAAAAATACCGCGGGCGGGGGTGCGTGCTCCCCCACCCGCGGCTTGACCTAAAATTCGGGATGTCGATTCAGCCGAGCATTTCCGGGAGGCGGGTTCTCAGCGCCTGATAGGGATACGGCGTGGGTGTCGGCGGCGGGACCGGGATCACAATCCGCAGCTCGATCTTCGTGATGCGGTTGTTGATGCGGTTCGCCTGCGCGCGCGGAAGCCGGTTGCTCACGATGCGGCGAAGCTGGTTCGCCAGCGAGCGCGCCTTCCGCTGCACGAAGGCCGAGGAATATTTCAAGGTCGCCAGCTTGTAAAAGCGTTGAGCCCGCTTCGGATTCAAGCGAACGAGCCGGACGGTCGGCTGCTTGACCCGCGCAGGAGGCGCAGCTCCGTTTGGGAGGCGCTTGAGCTGATTCAGATAGCGCTGCTCCTTTTTCCGGTCGGCGGGGGTGGCCGCCTCCGCGCTCGTTACCGGCACGAGCACTCCCGCCATTACAGCCCCCAACATCGTCGATCGAAGGATGGTTTTCATATCGGCGGGCATTCTCCGTGCGTGAGCGCTTCTCACAACTCGTAAATGCATCCTTATTGCAAGATAAGCAGGATCCCCGACAGGGTCGTGGGGGATTGACCTTGCACGGAGAAAACGGTTGCGCGGCAGCCGGTGGATGGGCACGGTTTTCGGCTCGCGTCATGTCCCGCCGCAACGTCCTTTTGCTGAATTCCATGAAGTTCCTGGGGGGCGGGGAAACCTGGATGCTCGGGATGGCGCGACACCTGGCCGATCGCGGGCACAAGGCGATCCTCGTGGCGCGTCCCCGCACCGAGATGCTGGCGCAGGCGGCGGCGGCGGGTTTGCCGGCGATCCCGCTGTGGATCGCGGGGGATCTCAATCCCATCCTGCTCTGGAAACTCGCGGCAATCGTGCGGCGGCACGACATCGACACGATCGTGGCCAACACCGGACGCGACATTCGCATTGCCGGTCTGGTGCGATTGATCCGCCCCAACGTGCGGGTCGTCGGCCTCTACCAGGTCGACCGGCCGATGCGCAACAAGTGGAACTACCGGCTCACGTTCAATCACTTCGCCGATGCGCTGGTCGTCAATTCCCAGTCCACGCGACGCACGATCCTTGCCAGCAGCCCGTGGCTGAATGAGCGCAAGCTGCGCGTGATCGGACACGGCATCGATCCCACGCCGTATCTGGGCGCACCGGATCCGGCGGTGCGGGAATCCTTCGGCGTGCCCGCGGACGCGTTTGTCATCGGCTTCGTCGGCCGCCTCTCCGGGCAGAAGGGCATTTCCCCACTGCTGGCCGCGATGGAAATCCTCTCCAGCGAGCATCCCACCGCGCATCTCGTGATCGCGGGCACGGGCACGCTCGAGAACAAGGTGCGCGCCGCGGCGGAGAAGAATCCACGCATTCATCCGCTCGGGTTTCGCAAGGACGTGCCGGAGTTGATGAAATCGTTCGACCTGCTTCTGACGCCGTCGATCTGGGAAGGCTTCGGACTCGTCCTGATCGAGGCAATGGCCGCCGGGACGGCCTGCGTCGCGTCGAACGTAAGCAGCATTCCGGAGATCATCGAACACGAGCGCAACGGGCTCCTTGTCCCGCCGGACGATCCAGCCGCGCTGGCGGCCGCTGCCGGACGGATGATCACCGACGCCGCCCTGCGCGAACGTCTGGCCGCTCAGGGCCGCCGGGACGTGCTGGAGAAATTCACGATCGACCGCATGCTCCGCGGTTACGAGGACCTCTTCGACGCGGTTCACCGCTGACCGGCGCGAAACGCGGATTCAAGGCCCTCCCGGACGCACTCGAAGCAGGGCGTGGGGCTCGTTCATCGGGTGTCGATACTCGGTGAGCACATCCACAGCGGTGCGTTCCGCGATCTTGGCCCACGCGGGGGGCGCACCATCCCTGCGCCATGTATCGATCGCGTAGATGTTTCCGGGAACACTCGGCCAGACGATCCGGAAATCATCCGACTCTCCGGAAAGCACCTCGGTGGCCAGCGTGACGCGCGAGGCTGCCGAAACGGGAGACGTTCCAAAGTAGACCTCCATGTAGTCGCTCTGCCCGTCCTCGTCGGTATCGACGAGATGGATGTCCGTCCCAATGTCCGCCTCAGTGAGGTCATCCAGTCCATCTCCGTCGGTGTCGAGGACCTGCACGCTGGCGACAATCCGCTGCTCGGTCCCGTCGTCCACAAAGCGAACGAGGAGCTGTTTCGACGCCGCCGACCAGAACCAGCCTGTCTCCATGGACGCCAGGGCCGCCAGGGAAGCGGCCTCCGGCACGAGCCTGCTGCCGATGAGAACCATCACCGGGCGCTGTGTCCACCGATTCGCGCGCAGCACCGCGGCCCGCGGAAAATTCGGCGAAAAGACGGAGGAATTTCCCAGCTCGACCGCTTTCTTCGTGAAGCGGAGCGTATTCTCGCGCGGCCACTTCGCCACGAATTTCGTGAGACTGTAGGCGCTTTGAAGTTCGTGATTCCTCGTGATGCCGTCGTCCTCGTAGAGCGTGTAGCTGGTCCGGGTCGAACCCGGGTAGACGTCGATGGTCAGGGGATCGAGAGGCTTCTGATCCGCATGGGAAATTTCCGGGCCGCTCGGGATGATCGCCCCCTCCTTCACGAAGACGGGGATCTGGTCCAGCGTGGCAGGGACGCTGATCGTCCGTCCGCCCTGGTAGCTGACGTTCGGATCGAAGAAATCATACCACGTCCCCCCGGGCAGCCAGACCGAGACGTTTGTATTCGTCGTGGCAAGCGCGGGGGCAACGAGGAGCCAGTCGCCAAAGTAGTATTGCCTGTCGATCGACCATGCCTCGGGATTGTCGGGGTGCTCGAGCGCCATGGCGCGCATCATCGGAATGCCATCACGTGCGCCCTGCCATGCGGTGGTGTAAATATAGGGGAGCAACCGGTAGCGGATCTTCAGGTATCGGCGGAGGTTTTCCTGCGCGCGCTCGCCGTAGATCCAGGGCTCGCGGCCGTCGTGCCCGTGCGTGCGCATGATGCCGTTGAACGCGCCGAATTGCGCGACCCAGCGGATGTAGAGGTTGTCGGCCGGTTTCGCAAAAAAACCTCCGAGGTCGTGGGACGACCACGGGTAGCCGGAGAGTCCGAGCGCGAGGGTTCCGGTGATCTGCTCGCTCATCTCGGAGATCGAGTTCGCAATGTCGCCCGACCACGTCGCGGCAAAATGGTGATTTGCGAATCCCCCGCGTGTGAAGAACACCGGCCGCTGCGCGGTCGTGGCCTCCAGCCAGCGTTCGTGAACGACCTTCGCCGCGCGGTTGGCCATGAGGTTGTCGCCGTCGACATCAAACTCGTCGGGCCAGAACCATTCGCCATATCCAGGCTGGATGGCATTCACCCAATGCGCCTGCCACCAGTTTTCGACCACGGCCGGGTCGGTGAAGTTGCCATTGCCGGCCTCGGGCGTGCCCTTGTTGTTGTGCAGTCCCACATGGAATCCGAGGCGCCTCGCCTCGTCGAACATCGACGGGAGATCCGGGAAGCGCGTGTCATCCCAGCGGTGCGGATGAAACTTTCCTCCGCGCCAGCCGAAATCGAAGACATACGAGTCGGTCGGGTAATCCTCCGCGCGGAGCCGGTTGATCCACTCGGAAAACTCGGCCTGGGTCGCGTTGTCGACGCCGTATTTCGAAAGCATGAAGCCGTAGGCCCATTTCGGAAACAGGCTCATGCCACCGGTCAGCCGGGAGTGGAGTCCCAGCACGGTCTTGAAGTCGCCCGCCATGAACCAGTAGTCGAGGAAGTGCTCAGTGCGAAAGCCGCCGGAGGCGTCGAACGCGGTGTTCTTTTCCACGGTGTTCAAAAACACGCCGTAGCCCGCGGTGCTCATAAAGAACGGAACGACCGTGCGCCCGTGGGTCACGGTGAACTCGTTGTAGCCCGCGCTCTTGTTGAGCGGCCGGGAGCGTCCGTGATCGCCGGATCCAAAGCCGAATCTCGCATGGGGCCCACCGGGCTCCGTGCGCACGACGCCGCGCGTGCTCCGCTCGGCATACATTCCCTCTGCGTCGGAATCCTTCACGATCAGGGTCGTGTTCGCGGCGTCATACATCTGCAGGCGGAACGGGCTCTTCTGCGCGCGAATCGTCATCGCGCCGGTGTGGATGCCGATGTAATCCCCGTGGTCCTGCACGGTGCAGGAAACGGGCGGCCAGTCGTAACGCTGGACCATGAAATAGTCCGGGTGGTTGTCGGGCCGGAAGACGCCATCCGGCGAATACTGGATCCGGACCATGCGATCGGTGTTCAGCGTCACCCGGACCTGGGCACCGCCCTCGAGATCGAAACGCACGAGGTTTCCCTCCACGATGTGGTCCACGTAATCGGGGACGCCGATTCGTGCCTGCAGCTGCGCCGAGAAGGTCAGCGGAAGATCCGGCCGGTTGTCCGCGTTGCTGACGATGCGGACCGAGCCGGAATACTCCGGCTTCGCGACCGCAGGCTGGATCGATACCAGCAGTCGCAGCTCATCACTCGCCTCCCGCGAAAGCGTAAAGGGATAGGCTGCGGGATCCGCAGGATCGAATTCCGCGCCGTTGAGGAACGCCCGGAGCGTGAAGTCCCCGAGCGTCGTCGTGTCGATCTCCGAGATGGAAATGCCACCCCCGTCCGCTCCGATGTTCGTCACCAGCACCTCCCGGGTTTGCGACTCACCCGGCGCGACGGAACCGAAGTTCACCGATTCCTCGGAGACGGCGATCCCGGCCCTCCCGCTGATCCACTTTTGCAACAGATGACTTTCCGTTTCGACGCGGTCCTGGCCGGCGACATCGCGGTTGTAGACGAGCACCTCGGCGATCTGCCCGTCGTAGGGATCGGTGGTGCCGTTGTTGCGGCCATTGTTTCCCATGTCGAAGCGGGTGAGCGCAGGCAGCGTCACCCGCGTGGAGGAGGACGCCACCTCGGTCCCATCGACGTAGAGCCGGGCCTCCACCGGACTGACGAAACGCGCGGTGACGACGTGAAGCTGGGCGTCGTTGAACCGGGCGGGAGACGACGTCTCGGTCCATGTCGGATTGCGACGAAACAGGGCAAGGCATCCGGGACCGCCGGGGCCTTCATTGGTGAACCGGATGCCAAACATCCGGTCGTTCGCACCGGGATCGACCAGCGAGAAAATCACCCCATTGCGCGTGGTATTGGAGCGCACCACCGCAAAGATCGTGAAGGGATACGCCGTGACCGGAGAGGCGTTGCGGCTCAAATAATCCGCCCCGTCGAAGTCCGAGGGCTGGAACGCGACCACCGGCAATCCGCCAAATCCCGGCCCCGGCTGGATGAACGTCGGCGTGCCCCGTGGGTCGCCCAGATCCAGACCGCTCCCGGAAAGATCCTTCCATGCGGTCACCTTTTGACCATCGAGCAGGGAGGCATTGCCGGCGCCGTCGATGTCGGTCGCATCGAAATGAAGTTTCAAGCCGGTCGTCACCGGCGGTGCCGCAACGGCGGGCAATGCAAACCCGGCAAGAAGGAAAAGAAGGGCAGGCGGTCTCATGGTCACGTGTCGTCCGTTGCGGCACCGCATCCGCACCGCGGATGGCCGGCGTTGGTCGCAAAGACGCGAAGGGGATGTGGAAGTGGGAAACGGCGGCTTCCCACTCCCGTCTCGCAGTCAAACAGAGGGGTCTGGCAGTCTCAGGCGCAGGTCGTCGTTCGCGTGCGACGACCGAAGACGATGAACGCAAGCCCGCCGGCGACCAGGATGCTCCACTCCGCCGGCTCCGGCACGGCGGCGAGAGCCTGTCCGGGATTGTCATGGAGCCAGGCGATCTGCCCGGCGGTCAGCGCGGCATCGTAGATCTGCACGTCGTCGATGAGCCCGAGATAGGGATCGATATGCTGCACGTTCGATCCGGTGGTGGAGTTGTTGCGGGTCAGCCGCCCGATCTGGAAATAGTTGAGCGACGAAATCGCATCCGTCGTCATGGTCTGGGTGCCGCGCTGCACGCCGTCCACGTAGAGAACGATCTCGTTGGCCGTCGTGTTCACCGTCATCGCGATGTGATGCCACTGGCCGTCGTTGATCGGATTATCGAGATCAAGGATGCCCGTCGCCTGATCGCCGACATCTGCGGTGCCGGTGGGACGATTCCGTGCGGTGGCGACCAGCTCGCCGGGCGTCGGCGTGGTGTCGTTCAAACGACCGACGCCAAGATCCGTGTAGGTGCGGTAGGGAGTCGTGTTGCCCGCCGAAAGGACCGTGTTGCGATTGCCGGCGGTGTCGGTGGTGTTGATCCACGCGGAGAAGGTGAGCTGGCCGGCGGACGTGAGAAGACTCAGAAAGCTGGCGTTGCCCATGTCCACAAATCCCGTCGTCGCGACGCCGTTGAATTGGTAGGCGTTTCCGGAAATTCCGGCGAGTCCGGTGGTGACCCCGGATTGGATGGCGCCGCTGGAGCTTCCCGCCACCGAATTGGCGGCAATGGCCGCACCGGCGGCTTCATCGAATTTATACCATGCCACCAGCGAGGGATCGTAAAGCTGGGCATGGCTGGGCAGTGCGAAACCGCAGAGGACTGCGGCGAGAGTGATTGCGGATTTGTTCATGGGGTGTGTGGTGGATTTCTGGAACGGGAGGTGAGGCGGAACGGATGAATTCGGATGCGGCGTCGCCGTTCCTCAGGCCCGCGTTTTCCTGCGGAGGAACAGGCAGAGAACCCCAAGACC
>CALGTD010000015.1 GCA_937901895.1 uncultured Spartobacteria bacterium
GCCGCACGTTCCGCCGCACGTTCCGCCGCACGTGTTTCCGGCGGAGGCGGGGGGGGGTCGACGAACGCCTCCTCCGGCACGACCTCCAGTTGCTGATCGAGCGAAATCGCTTCATACCCCGGCGCCTCCTGCGCGCCCACGGGCATGGCAAGCCACGCCAAAACCATCCCGGACAGGATCCCGCGTTTCACTCCTTCACTGCCTCCGCGTTCCCATCTGCTTCCCTTGCAAGAATCTCCTGCACCGCTTCGTATTTCGCAGCGCAGACCGCCCCACCGGGCAGACTTGCGCCGACAAAATAGGTTCGACGGGCCAACTCGAGATCCCCCCGATCGAGGTAAACATCCCCCAATGCCTGATATGCAAACGCATGACGGGGATCCCGCTTCACCGCTGCAAGCGCGGCCTCCTCCGCCTCCCTCGGCTTCCCGCTTCGCATGAGGACGTTGGCATACTCTGCGAAAACCGAGCGTTCCCTCGGAGAAGTCGAGGAAAGCTTTTCGTATGTTCCCGCAGCCTGCCGCAACTGCTCACCGGAAACCACGCCGGTCTCATTGGTCGGCCCGTCGATCACAAGCTGCTCGATGCGTCCATAGATGTCCCGACTCAATCCGCCCACCGCCCGGGAAAACTGGGCCTTGGCGAGGATCTGCATCAACCGGCCGTTCTCCGGATCGCGCTCGAGACCCTGGGACGCCTCCGTCGATGCAATCCTCCATGATCTTGCGCCGATCGCATTGTCAGCGATGAGTTCCCGATAGTCCGCGTTTGCGAACCGCCATGCCGCCCAGCCAAGTCCGCAGGCCACACCCGCGAGCAACGCGACATTCACCACACGGGCGAACATGACCCTTCCCCGCTTGCGCAGAACCCCGCCATCCGGATTTGCCAGCAGGCCGAGCACCGCCCCCGCCAGAATGGCGTTCGCCGGAATCCGCAGGTTGAAATCCAGAAAGCTGTGAACCGCCATTGCGGCAGTGGCGGCAACCGCTCCCAGCAGAATGGCGGCAGTGTTGCTGGCCGCCTGGCTTCGGTTTTCCCGAATGTCCCGCACGATCGCCGCAAAACGACCCACTCCTCCGAACCACAGGATCATCACTCCCAGAACCACCACCGCAAAGCCGATCCACCCATACTCGGCCAGAAGCTGCACCCAGTCGTTGTGCGCATAAACGGGGTCCGCGGCCTGATGCCGGCTGTGCCGATATTCCCGGGCAAGATGAGCGAAACTGCCCGGTCCATTCCCGAAAACTGGCGCAGCCTGAAATGCGCGAACTCCATCGTCGAACAGCCGCCCTCTCAAATCATTCTCCAACTCGAAGGTCTGCATGCGCCCCTGCGCCGTCCAGCTCGCCGAAACCGCCGCGGCGGCAGCAATTCCCCCGATCACCAGCGCGGCAACCGACCCCAGGAAAATGGTGCCTGCTCCGGAGACCCTCCTCGACAATCCCACCGCCGCTCCCACGCTCCCCACCAGCAACACGGCAAATCCCGCCGCAAGGCTGGCGAGACCCCCACGGCTGGCCGCGCCAACCTCCATCGCCACACACAGAAGAGCGAAGAACACCCACACCAGTCGCATGGGCCACGAAATGCGCCCCCAGATAGCCAGCGCCGAACAAAACAGGGCCACCACTCCGACGAACCACGCCAGCTGATTTGGATTCAGGAACGTCCCGTGAACCCGACTGGGGAACTTTGTCTCGTAGAATTCCTGCAATGTGGCGGAGAACCAATGCACGGCAGCGATCTCTCCTTGCGAAGACATCTGCATCGCAGCGACCGCCGCCTGACCAATCACTCCGACGAGCAGAACGAGAAGAAACACCATTCGCGATTTCGCGTCCGGCAGGCTCGCGGAGACGAGAAATGCCGCGGTCACCGCAAGGATCGCGACTGCATCGATCCGGGCAAGCGTGAAGTCCGCATCGTCCAGACTCCGGACAATGAGAACCGCCGCCACGGCGACGCCCGCAAGCAAATGCAGTGGCGATGGCGGAGACGCACTCCTCAGTCCTGCGACGATCGCCAGGAGCGCCGCCACCACGACCATTCCGTAGGCCGGCCACGCCAGCGCAGGGAAAAACGCGCCGCCATGGAACACCTGCGCCATGAGCAACGCAAGTCCCAGCAAAAGTGCGGCCAGAGTCTTCATCGGGAGAGGCGGGGAGTGTGTTGGGAGACACTCCGCCATGCACGAAAAATTTCCACGGTTCCGCGATCATCCCCCATCGATCTTCGCAATCAGTGGTAATCGCGAAAACTCTCAAACGCGGGGATGGACGTCTTGCATCCAGACCCGGGGAATCGCCTTCGTCCGCGTCACGAATTGCTCTGTCAAATCACTGCGTAATAACCAGATTCCTTTCCCATCCATCAGGGACGAGAAATAAAGTGCTCTCCGCTGATTCGAATCCTCCAGAACGACGTTCTCGGTTAAAGGAAAACACCAAATATTTGTTCTCAAGAGTGGCCGGCCCGGGCACTCTCCCGTTTCCTATCCGAATTCATGGACGAAGCATCAAAGACGAAGATGATCATGGGGCCGCTGGAGAAATCGGTGCTCGTTGGCAGCGGCATCGACATCGGATGCGGACCGGATCCCATTCTCCCCAATGTCCGTCGTTTCGACATGGGCGATGGTGACGCCAACCACATCACCGAATACGTCCATGAGCAGTTCGACTTCGTTTTCTCCTCCCACTGCCTCGAACACATGCACGACCCCCGGGCAACGCTTCTGGATTGGTGGAAGCTGGTGAAGCCCGGAGGCCACATCTATTTCCTTGTGCCGGATGAAGACCTTTACGAGCAGGGAGTCTTCCCCAGCCGCTTCAATCCCGACCACAAGGCAACCTTCACCATTTCCAAGGCAAGAAGCTGGTCACCCAAATCGATCAACGTCCTCGATCTCGCCCGGTCACTGCCGGACGGCGAGCTGGTGAGCCTCGTCTTGCAGGATCACGGCTACGACCGGCGGCTGATGCGCCACGGCCCCATCGGCCCGATCGCGAAGATCCTGCGATTCATTCTTCGCGCAAACTCCTCCCTGCAGCGGCGTATCGGATTTTCCCTGCCATTCCTCGCTCCGATGCTTGAACGCTTCACCCTTGTCGACCAAACCCGTCGACCCGACGTTCTCGCCCAAATCCAGTGCATCGTGAAAAAACGTCTCGCGTGACACTCGTCCGCGCCTTCCATTGACTCGAATTCTGAAGTTCTCCCCCGTCCTCCCCGGCCGCCTTTCCAATGAAGTCCTTCTCTCATTTTGCCAGCCTGGCCGCCCGTCTCGGCCGAACCTTCCTCGAGCAACCGTGGGCCTCAAGCATTCTCCTGAAGAACATTCCGGCACACCTCGACGCCTTCAAACGAGCCACCTCGCAATCCTATGAGCCCGCGGATGCGCCGGCCGATCCCGAACCCATCCCGCAAAATCCCGTCCGCGCCTATTTTGAGAATCACCGGGAGGGTCCCGGCATCTGGAAGTGGGACCACTATTTCGAGATCTATCACCGTCACCTCGCAAAGTTCGTGGGAAAACCCGCCGTCATGGCCGAGGTGGGCATTTACAGCGGAGGCAGTCTTCCCATGTGGCGATCCTATTTCGGCCCGTCAATGGAAGTGCATGGCATCGATATCGAAGACGCCTGCCGCGTTTATGAGGCGGAAGGGATTCACATCCACATTGGCGACCAGGCGGACCGGACCTTCTGGGCGGACTTCCGTCGAAAAGTCCCTCAACTCGACATCCTGATCGACGATGGAGGCCACACGCCCGAACAGCAGCGCATCACGTTCGAGGAAGTCTTCCCCTATCTGAAACCCGGGGGCGTGTTCATCTGCGAGGACATCCATGGCCGACACAACGCCTTTGCCAACTATTTCTCTGGCTATTGTGATGCGTTCAACTTTTCGGAAGAAGCAGACCGTCCCGATCTTGCCACCAACAATTTCCAGCGGTGGTGCCACTCGATCCACCTCTACCCCTTTCTGCTGGTGGTCGAAAAACGGGAGAAGCCGCGCCCGCACCTGACCAATTCCCGCCGAGGCACGCAATGGCAACCGTTCTTCGAGCGCACCTCGCCGCCCGTCGAGTGAAACCAGCCCGTTCCCGCGATGCGCGGTGAGTTTCTCAAAGCGTCCGGCGCGCGACTTTTCGCGGTCGCAGCCATTTTTGCGAGCGGGCTGGCGAACCTTAAGCTCTACGGGCATTTTTTCACGCCGGACGTCTATGGAATCATGGTCGTCGCCCTTCAGCTTATCGGTTACCTGCCAATGCTCGACGGCGGTTTCCGAATGGCAACCAACCGGCGACTGCTCGCCGCAGACCCCGGGCAGCGTCAAAGTCTCATTCTGTTCTCCCAGGAGATCTATTCCTGGCTGCTTGCCGCCGGACTTTTTGTTGGCGCCATCCTGATGGCCGGCTACTCGCTGCTCCGTCGTTCCGACATCGGGGGGACGGACACCTCGCTGCTTTTCCTGACTCTTGGAGCCTGCGGAGCGTTTTCCATGTTTGCCAACGCCCAGGCAAACCTCCTTCTCGGCCTCGGCGCACAAGCCACGATGTCCGTGATCAATGGGATCAGCGCCCTTCTCGGCGTGGGGGCACTCGCAGCCGCGCTGATCACAGGCTGGGACCTGTGGGCATTTCCCTTTTCCGTCCTCATATCAGGGATTGCAACCTACGGTCTCGCGCTGATCTTTCTACGCCTTCGCGGGGTTTCTCTTCCCCTCCTTCGGTTCTCGCTCGACACGCCGTTCCGTCGGATATTCGAAGACATCCGACGCGATGCATGGCCTGCATTCCGAAGTCAGTTGGCGATTCTCCTGGTTTTTTCGTCGGATCTCATCATTGCAAGCTTCTTCTGCGCATCTGCCGAACTCGCAATCTACGCCATTGTCTCACGAGTGCTTGGCATCGGCCGTGGTTTCCTACAGGTTTTCAACGAGTCGGCTTGGCCCTTCGTCGCTGCACAAGGGAAAGGAATCGATCGTCTCCAGGATATAATCATTCGGGCGAATTCGTGGATTTACGGACTCTCGGCCGGGGGGCTTGTAGTGCTTCTGCCCGAGTTCGTCTCTTGGTATATGGGGCCTCAGTGGGAACCGTCGGCCACTATTTGCTGGCTCTTCGTTTTGCGGTTTCTTGTAATCGGTGCAGCTGGCCCAGCATCCTATTTCCTTTTTGGAAAGGGGGACTTTCATAGCGTGGCTCGATGCACCGAACAGGAACTTCTCCTCAGCATCATACTTTCCCTGATTCTCGGACCAGTTTTTGGCATAGCAGGTATCGCGACCGCGTATTTGGTCGGAACCTCAGGTGGCACCCTGCTACCCTTCTGGATTGCCTACGCCCGCGTGCAAAGCCTTCCCTTGGGAAGGCTGCTACTGGGTGTTTGGCTGCGGGCAACAGCAGGGTTCGCCGTTGGATGTCTCACTGGAAACCTTCTGAAGGATGTTCTGTCATTCGTCATCCCTGTTGCTTCATGATTTGAAGGTCCTTCAGACTGGCCGGGAAAAGTCTTCTCACCTTCTTGCCCGAGTCAACGAATTCGGCTTCCTTCGCTTTCCTGCATGAGCACCTTTTCACCCTCCGAGCCCCGGCAATGGAACGAGCCCCTCGCCGAAACTCGTTACCTGCGGGCACGGCTTGCGCCCGGAATATGGAGCGATGATCACGCGGTGCTTCTAGACCTCGCTGCAGCAATTCGTCACTTCGCAGCTCGCGCATCCGGCCGACTTTTCGACTACGGATGCGGGGGCACTCCTTATCGGGAGTTTTTTAGCGGTTGCAGCGAATACATTGGCGCAGATATCGTCGACGGTCCCCGCGTAGATCGCCTCCTGGACGCTTCGGGACTCACAGCGGAACCGGACGGCGCCTACGATACGGTTTTCTCCTCCCAAGTTCTTGAGCACGTTGCTGCGCCTGACCAATACCTCGCCGAGGCTTTTCGCATCCTGGCACCAGGAGGCCTCCTGATCCTGACAACTCATGGAATGTATCAGGAACACGGTTGTCCCCATGACTACTACAGATGGACTCCATCAGGGTTGGAACATGCAGTTTCCAAAGCTGGCTTCAAAATTGAGGAAACCGTCAAAATAACTCCTGGAACCCGTGCATCGATTCGTCTGATGCATCTGGCCATCGAGACGGCCTGTCCGCGGCACAGCTTTGTCGCCAGGTTGCTGATGGCTGGAGTTAGACGAATCTGGCGGTGGATCTTCCGGCCGATCGCAAACGTCCTGGCAGGTTTCTTCGAACCTCGCCCGTTCATTGCAGGAGACGCTCCCGAACCGGTCTACATTTGCATTGGCATAGTCGCCCGCAAGTGACCCTGCCAGAGCTCTCCTGACGCCATGAGTGCCAAACTCTCGGTTCGCCACATCAACGGCCATTTCCAATCCTTGGGAGGCGTTCAACTCGTTCTTCAACACCACCTTCAGGAGGACGCCGGGGTTGGTCTCAATTCTTCATTCATCATTTCTGGAGAATCTCCAACGACCCACGTCTCTCCCAAGGTTGAATATTTGGGCCTGACAAACTGGTCGATGCCCTGGCAAGCCCGCCAACGGATGCGCAGAGCGACGAAGGGGCATCCCTGCGATATCGCCATCCATCATTCTGCTTGGGAAATGCCCACCTTGGTGGACCTTGATCTGGCGGGACGACGAATTTGGATGATCCACAGCAACTACCCGGGAATCGATCACCACCTACGAACGCGCCCCCCTACAACCGACGGAATCATCGTCGTTAGTGAACAGCTGCGGCAAATGGCGACGAAGGCATGCCCAGCGTTCGAACAGGAAATGCGAATCCTTTCCGTCACGTATCCAATCATTCCCCCCTTTGCGCATCCACCAAGTCGACAACCCGATCCTGAAAGACCCTTTCGAGTCGGTTATTGCGGTCGCGTCGAAGTGCAGCAAAAGCGTGTTGATCGAATTCCAAATTATCTGAAAAAACTGGTGGAAAGCGGCGTCAGAATCGAATTCGAGGTCCTCGGAGATGGGCACGATTTAACTTTTCTCCGCGAGCAAATCGGCAGCTTCTCGCAAGTCACTTTTCATGGCCGCAAAGCAAATAAGGAATATTGGGAAATTCTTAGCAAATGGGACGCGATTATATTTTTTAGTGATGTGGAAGGGACACCCATTGCTCTTTTGGAAGCTATGATAACAGGGGCGATTCCCATTTTTCCATCAATCGGTTGTGGTGGCGACCCCCTAACGGCTCAGGTGGCTTCGGAACTGCTCTACCCTGCGGGGGATATAGGCTCCGCGGTCGAAATCACCAAGCGTCTCAGTTTGTTATCCCCTCTCGACCGAGAACGGCTTCAAAAAAGGGCCGCCGAAAACGTCGCCTCCCTTTTAGGAAACGAATATTTCAATCAGATCGCCAACTTTGCCCGTCAAATCTATTCAATGCCTAAGAGAAGCAATGCCACCTGCCTCAGGAGAAACCCATGCACGGATGTAATTCCGTTTGAAGTGCAAAGAATTCTGGGAACAGTTCGACAGCGACTTTCCTCCTCAAATTCCATTTGCTCGGATTGATCTCGTAAATGGCTTCACATCCTTTCGGAAATTTACGGAGCGTTCGGTCCCCAGAAGTCCCGAAATTCGTTCCGACGATCCTTTTATGAGACGCGTCGTCATCTTCCATGGATATCCGGGGCATGGTGCTGGAGCCGAACGGGTCCTCGAATACCTCTTGCAGGGAGCTGTCCACCGAAGGGACGAAATTTGCCTACTCGCTCCGGCGTCAGCTACTGTGAGTCGAGTAGCCAAAGATCTGGGGTATTCCTGCTTCGAATGGCGTTCCTGCAAAGACGCCCTTCCTCAAAACTCGCGTGCATTTCTTCGGACGGCGGCCCGCCACCGCTCCCCCCTCGGCGATATTGTCCATGCGTGGCATTCACGAGGACTGGAGTGGGCATGGCTTCTTGGTCGTCGTTGGAATATCCCCGGCTCGGGCACGCTCCACGACGACCCGGAACACACGGCCTTCGGGACCGCCAGAAAATGGATTGTCCGGACAACAGCCAGGCATCTTGACGGCATGGCCGTTGTTAGTGACGGGCTGAAGCGGAGATGCGAGGAACTTGGCTGGAGTCGAGAGCTCACCGTTCTTCGGAATGGTCTGCCGGACGCTCTGAAGCCCATCCGAACAAGAGACAAAATGCTGCGGATCGGTTTCATGGCCGTATCGAGCATGTGGAAGGGAATCGGAATGCTACCGGATCTCATCGAGCGAACAAAAGATCTGCCTCTACATTGGAACCTCTTTGGCCTTCGAAGCAGTGAAACTGCACCAGTGCTCGACGCATTATCGCAACACCAACGTGTCACGTATTCGGGAGTGGTCCCCCTGATCGAAGCCCTTCCCCGGATGGACATTCTCCTCCACCTTTCACTTGCTCTCGACCCTTATCCCACAGTGCTCCTTGAGGCAGCTAGGGCCGGATTGCCCGCAATTGCGACAAACACAGGAGGGTCCCCGGAGATCGTCGTTCACGAGAAAACAGGTCTTCTGGTTCCACCCGGTGATCTCGAAGCAGTGGAATCTGCCATCCGTCGACTGGTGACATGTCCGGAAACGCGCAAGGAACTGGGAGCAGCCGCGCGGTCGCGATTCGAGCAACAATTTCGCGTTGAGCGCATGGTTGCGGACTACTTCGCTTTCTGGGATGGTCTGCGGTCCGCGCGCCGATGAACGTCAATCTAAAAATCGTCACTTTCCTGCTGTCGCTGGCAATGATGGTCTTTGCCATCGTGCTGGGAGTTTCCATCGGCAGTGGAGACATCCTTCTGCCATCGCTGGTTGCAGGTTTTTTTGTTGCCCTCGCACTCATAAGCCGTCCCCAAGTGGCTGCCTTTTGCGCGATCGCAACATTCTCCACAGGGCTGACGGTGCCAGGCCTTCCTGGTCAAACCCGACTCTTCGACGCGTTTGCGGTCTCTCTCATTGGGATTTTTCTCCTGCAACTCTTCATGAAGCGGGCCAAATCCCCCCGCCTTACGCGCATGGAGTGGATCGTTCTCGGATTTGCCGTGTGGATTTTCTTCATCGGTGCCTACCGTGGCTTCGGCTTCCTCCTGCTTGGCGGGGATATGGTGGGAGGATTTTTCTACTTGAAACTGCTCCTGTCCGCGGCACTCGTCATCATTTTGCCGAGGATCGGGCTGCCACGCAGGGCGTGGAAACCAGTTTTCATCCTCATGGCCTTGCTGGCCCCCATTACGTTGTTCGCAGACCTTCTCGTTGTGAAAGGCTGGGACTTTGGCGTCGTCCGTTTGTTTGTCCAAACCAGCGGTGATCTCTCTGTGATGTTGCGGGATGCCGCGGGAGATGATTCCACCACCGTCGGACGGCTTTTCGCCGCAGGACCGGCAGCAAACGCAATGCTTCTCTCGCTACTGTGCCTCGTTCCGATGAAAAAGTTCTTTCGCTTCACCGGCATTGGCTGGCTGGGGGTTTTTGCAGCGATTGTCGCACTCTCCCTTCTCAGCGGTTACCGCTTGATGACCGCGTCATTGATCCTGATTGCTGCATTGACCCTTTTTCTTCAGAAGGGATTCACAACTCCGCGGCTTGCCCTGCTGTTTCTGGCGGGATGCATAGGTCTTTTCTTCGTTTATTTCTTCGCCAGTGAGCTACCAAACAGCGTGCAACGGGCCATCAGCTGGCTGCCTGGAATCGATGTCAGTAATGTGGCTCAAAGCGATGCTTTTCAAACAGTTGAGTGGAGACTTCGCTTGTGGAGAGTCGCACTGGAGTATCTGCCTGACTACTGGTTGGTAGGGAAAGGGTTCTCCTACAATCTCGCGGAGGCTCTCGCCGCCCGGGAAATGATCTATCGTGACGATCTTCAGTGGGCTCTCGTCATGAGCGGCTACCACAACGGATGGTTGAGCATGATTTTAACAACGGGCCTGCTCGGGACCATCTTCTGCCTTGTTCTTCTCATCGTTCCGGTCCGGGAGCACTGGAAGATCCACAATCGGCCTTGGAACAGTGAGGTGCTCCACCGCTACCATGGCGTATTTCTTGCCGCCATTACGGCCAATGCCGCGATCTTCGTCATCGTTTATGGCGATGTGCATGTAACGTTTCCCGTGCTCTTCTTCCAGTGGGCAATCCTGAAAACACTCGTGGAAGCCGATGCCGAATCGGCGCCGGAAATCGAAGGGGAGGGCGTCATGGAAAGCGACTATGCCGAGAGCACTTATCAGGGGTAGGATTCGCACCCCGACCCCCACGTAAATCCGGTTGTGTTGCGCTCCGCCCTGATCTTCAAGGTCAACAAATTGGGGGACAGCGTGGTGTTTTTGCCGGTCGTGCAACGGCTGTGCGCGGATGCCACGTTCGAACGAATCACGCTGTGGACGACCCCCATCGCCGCACCGCTCTATTCGGAGGAGCCGGGGTTGCGACTGGAAATCGTTTCCCGCGACGATTTCTACCCCGCGTGGAAATCCCCGCGACGATTGCTCGAACTGACCCGCAAGGCACGCGCCGGCAACGCGGAGATCGCGTTGATCACGGAAGACATGGGCAACACCGCCTATCTCCTCGCCCTCCTCTCCGGAGCCCAGGCGCGCGTCGGCGCTCGCATGCCATTTCTGAAAATCCCTGCGGCGATCAACCGCGAAGTTCAGCTCGATCCGTTGCTGCCCGCGCCGGAAAAGGCGTGGCGACTGGGGAGCGCCTTCGTTCAAGCCTCCGGCGGTGCGCCATGGTCCGATACGCCTCCGGTTCCTGATCTTTCCCATTTGAACACCGGGGAGGCTCCGGCCTTTGAGGTTCTCATCCATCCGGGAGCCAGTCGCGAATACCAAAGGTGGCCTCTCGGGAAGTTTGCCGAGCTCGCCGTCCGATTGAGCCGGAAATATCGCGTGGGCTGGATCCAGGCACCCGGAAGTGAGATGGACTTGGGCGGAACCGTGAGCGTCGTTCAGACCTCGAGCCTGAACGACTTCGTTTCGCTTCTGTCACGCGCGTCATTATTGATCGCCAACAATTCCGGCCCGATGCATGTGGCGAGTGCGCTTGGCGTGCCATCCGTTGTCCTCTGCGGTCCCAGCGCCCGCCAATGGGATCCCTACTGGCACAAGGATCGTTTCCGGATCCTTCGCTACGAGGAGCTTCCCTGCATTGCCTGTGATCCCCCCGGCCTTCCTCCCTGGGATCGATGCACCAATACCGCGTCGCCAATGGCGTGCATGCATCATTGGACCGTCGATCTCGTGGAAGGCGCAGTCGAAGACTGGTATGCGCGCTGGAGCGATCGGCTTCGATAACGCGCGATTCACCCTCAATTCTGTGGCGACAGCCTCCGGACGCTGTTACCTTCCCGCCTCCCCGCCACGTCTATGCAAACTGGAAATCCGGCTCCTTCCACCACCTGTCTCACACCGATCTCCATCGGAGAGTTGGTGGACAAGATCACGATTCTCAAACTGAAACAGGAATACATTTCAGACGCCGCAAAGCTGCAGAATATCGAGACGGAACTTGCCGCGTTGGAGCAGGCCATGCCGTCAGCCCTTGCATCCAGCGAGGAACTCGAAGCCGTCTCCAGGGAATTGCTCGAAGTCAACCGCTCCCTGTGGCACATCGAGGACGACATCCGGGATTGCGAGCGTCGGAAGGATTTCGGCTCTCGATTCATCGAGCTTGCGCGATCGGTATATTTTACGAACGACAGGCGCGCCGAGCTGAAGCGTCGGATCAACGCGCTGACAGGCTCTGCATTGGTGGAGGAGAAATCCTATCAAGCATACTGAGCCGTGTCCCCGCTCCGATGGTTTCAACGCGATGGCGCGTGGCGCAGAGTAGTGCAACCTGCGTTGGTGACGCCCCGGGATGAGCAACTCCCGAAGGCGCGCCTCCTGCATTTCCTGATTCTGGCAATCGGTCTGCCGGTCGAATTTTTCCGCGGCATTTTCCGCCGAAATCGCGAGCGCCAACTCCCGCGAAATGTTCTCTTCGTCAGCCGCTACCACCTGGGGGATTTCTTGATGAGCGTTCCTGCACTCTCGCTTGCACGTCGCTCCTTGCCTCCGGAAACCACCATGACGGTCGTCCTTCAGCAGCGTTACATCGGGCAGATGGATTTGTCAGAGGTGACAGATCACGCGGTTCCCGAAGTCGACGAGTCTCAAAGCTTTTCCAGGCAGGTCACCGACTGGCTGCAACGTTTTCGCCAGGGAAACTACGACGCTGTCGTCTTTCACCGGATCACCCGCCCCGACTTTCCCGCAGTGGTGGCGGCGTTTCTCGCAAATGTTCCCTACCGCGTGGGCGGCGCGGACAAAGGCACCTCCGGACTGCTTACCGATCTCTATTCTCCAACCGGTCGCGAGCACGTCGTCGACTATCATCTCAATCTCGTAAAGGCATGGCTTGAACTCGCGCCATCCGTGGGAGCGTTTACGTGGCCCCCTTTGGTCGACGCCCCGTCTTCCGTCCGCCCTTGTGATGTGGTCATCGCTCCCTTCGCACAACATTCGAAGATTTGGCCCATCGAGTCGTGGAGGGAGCTTCTCTCATGGATGGAGAGCAGAAACCTGAAGGTCGCGCTCTCGGCCACGCCGGCATTTTCCGAGCAATCCCGCCAACTTCTTCACGGTTTCTCGAATATCGAAGACCTCAGCGAAACCACGGGGACTCTCGCGGATCTTTTTGCAACCGTCCGCCGGACCCGGCTGCTGATTGCGGTGGACACCGGAATCCGCCACGTTGCCGCTGCGGTGGGAACCCCTTGCATCGTGCTCGGGCAAGGGCGCGAACATCTCGCGACTCTCGGAAAATATGTGGAAACCGAGCGCTACCTCATGAAGATGGTGCCGTGTGCTCCGTGCGGAGCGGAACCCTGCCCACTGGGTCACCTCCAGTGCGTCCGCGGAATCACCGTGGAAGATGTCAAGGCAGCCATCCAGGAGCTGACACCGGAAATCGTCGCAGGTTCCAGCGTTTAACCCGGACTCCATCGGTAACGAAGCGCCCGGGCAACCAGCCACGGCGTTTCAACGAAGTAACGGGAGAACATCCGTTGCGGCTCGTGAAGCACGCGGAAAAGCCACTCGAGTCCGTGGTCCGTCGCCCATTTCGGCCCGCGACGCCGAGCTCCGATCGCGAAAGCCATGCTCGCGCCAATGTGAAAAGTCGGGCAACCCAACCGCCCGCGCAGGCGATACGCCCACTTTTCCTGCCTGGGCTGTCCCATGCCCACACAGATCAAATCCGGCTTCGCGTCGTGGATCTCGGAGAGGATGCGGTCTTCGTCCGCAGAGCCCATGGCAAAATAGCCGTCGTGAGATCCCAAAATCAGACCCGGGTGGCGGGAATTCACGAGCCGCGCAAATTCCTCGGCGACCCCCGGCTCGTCACCAACGAGCCATACTGTTTTTCCCAGTGCTGAAAGCCTCTCGAAGATCAGCCACATGAAATCGGTCGGCGTGTTCCGGTGCTCGGGCTTTCCCGCTCCCTGCAAGACGCTCAACAGATGCACGCCGAAGCCGTCACAGAAGCAATCACTCTGCTCCAGGATCTCCCGAAACTCGGCATCCCGCTCCGCCAGATACACGGTGTGCGCATTCACCGCGATGAATCGCCTTTCCGTTCCCATGGCCCGCGCGATTTCCCCCGCGATCTCCTCTCGAGAAAGGTCCGGAAAGGCCACCGGTTTCATCCGTATGATCCGTATCGGTTCAGAGTTCGACATTACCTGCACGCAAGACTTTCCACCTTGCCCAACGGCCGACGGCCTGTCGATTCACAAGCGTCCGCACCCTTGCAGGACCCGGTCATCCGTTGAATACTGTCGCGATGACCTCCGCAGAACAAAGCCGCACTCCACTGATCGTTACGGGTGTGCTTTGCGTCGCGGGGCTGCTCTATCTCTACGGCATTTTCCCCTACGCCTACGGTCATAGCATGCACATGACGAGCGTGTTCGGCGCGCTCTGGGTCATGTGGTCCAAGTTCCCGGACTTTCAACACGGCATGATCGTGCCGGTGCTCTCCGCCCTGGTCGTCTATCTTCGACGGAAGGAACTCGCGGAAATCCCCGTCACAGGATGGTGGCCAGGGATCATTCCCACCGCTCTGTCCCTGTCGATTTTCTGGATCGGTTACCGGGTGGACAATCAATACCTCGGTTTTTTCTCCCTCCAGGCGTTGCTCCCATCCATCGTTCTCTGGCTGCTGGGGTGGCGATGGCTCAAAGCTCTGTTCTTCCCCCTCATTTTTCTCGTTTTTACCTGGCCTGTGCCGTTTCTGGATAACGTAATCACGTTCCCTCTGCGTATGCTGATGTCTTCAATCAGCGTGGGGGTGATGAATTTCTTAGGCATTGCCGTCGTGCGGCACGGCACAGGCATCCTGTCGGCCGGCAATCCAATGCTAGGATTGAGTCCCGGAGAGCTTTTCCGGGTGGATGTCGCAGATCCTTGCAGTGGCATCCGCTCCCTCTTCGCGCTCATGATGGTGTCCGCGATCTACGGCTTCTTCGCATTGAAGTCACCGTGGAAGCGCATGGTTCTTTTCGTGCTTTCGATTCCCCTCGCCATTCTGGGAAATCTCGCCCGCATCCTCGTGCTGACGCTTGGCACGATGACGGTCGGTCCCGACTTCGCCATCGGCACACTCGAAAACCCCACATGGTTTCACACTGGCGCGGGTTTCGCCGTATTCCTCGTGGCGCTGTCGGGAATGCTCCTCGCCGCGAAACTGCTCGATTCCGATCCCACTTTGCTACGCGACCGGTGGCGCTCCATTTCCCGGGAACGGGTAACCACGCGAAAGTCCTCCCATCCCGCCACACCGGCCACCGATATCTATTAATTTCATGTCCGCCACGACTCTTGCCCCCGATCGACCATCGTCCGGCGTCACTTTCGGCCTCACGATGAAACTCGGCGCCTTTCTCCTACTTCTGGGAGGTGCCATCGCCGTGTGCTCGGTTGCACGACCGGCCGCCACGGTGTCGGAGGCGGGCGTTGTAATGCAGTGGCCTGATGAGGTCATGGGCTTCACGGGCAAGAAGGAAGAACCGTCGGAAGGCGAGCTTGCGCTGCTGCCGGAGGACACCGAGTTCGCGAAGATGTTTTACACGAACCCGGAAGGCGAGAGCATCAGCGCGCAAATTGTGCTGAGCGGCGTCGAACACCGCAGCATTCACCGCCCAGAAATCTGCCTTACCGGACAAGGGTGGTCCGTCAAATCCGGCGAAGTCGTTCAGGTCCCTCTCGCGTCCGGCCATAATCTCGATGTGATGGTTCTGGACATCTCCCGGCCCGTCACTCTGCGCAACGGCACCGTCACGGAAGTTCCTGCGCTCTACGCCTATTTCTTCGTGAGCAGGGACGCGCAAACCCCGAGGCACTACGAGCGTATCGCTCTGACCAACATGGACCTCCTTTTTAACAACCGGTCGCACCGCTGGGCTTATGTGATCGCGATGACGCAAGTGCTCGAGGGATTGAAGCCGGGAGGAAAGAGCCGCGAGGAAGCCCTCCAATTCATCAAGGATTTCTTCCGGGAAGCAGCACCTCACTTTCTGAAAAGCGAGATGGGGAACCCGGTGGATCTCGCCGCCCAATCGCCAGCGCCGGTCCGGTGAAGTTCGACTACCTGATCGTCGGTGCCGGATTCGCCGGCGGCGTGCTTGCGGAGCGTCTGGCAACGGCGGGGCGACGCTGCCTCGTCATCGACCGGCGCAACCACATCGGCGGAAACGCCTACGACGCACCCGACAGCGCCGGCATTCTGCTTCATTGCTACGGCCCTCATTATTTTCGCAGCAACTCCCAGGTCGTTGTCGACTACCTCAGCCGTTTCACCGAGTGGCATCCGGTGGAATACGAGATCCGCTCCTGCACAAACGGGCGGCTTTGGAACTTTCCAATCAATCTCAATACCTTCGAGCAATTCATCGGACGTCCATCCACGGCGGAGGAAATGCAGGCAACGCTGGCCGAGTGGAGAATGGACATCCCGAATCCGCGGAATTCCGAGGAAGTCATCCTCTCCCAGGTGGGGCGACCGCTCTACGAGATGTTCTTCGAGAACTACACCCTCAAACAATGGAAGCGCCATCCGCGAGATTTGGACGCGTCGGTCTGTGGCCGCATCCCGATTCGCTTCAACCGCGACAACCGTTACCTCTCGGAGAAATTCCAGGCGCTCCCGAAGCAGGGATACACGGCGTTGTTTGAACGGATGCTGGACCACCCAAATATTTCCCTCGAACTGAATCGCGACCACCGTCAGTTGCCCAAAGCGGTCACGTATGACCGGATGATCTACACGGGGATGATCGACGAGTTTTTCGACTTTCGGTTCGGTCCGCTCCCCTATCGATCGCTGCGCTTCTCCCCCGAAACCATCGAGACGGAGTATTTCCAGTCGTTCATGCAGGTAAACTACCCGAACGACGAGGATTTCACCCGGATCGTGGAAATCAAGCATGCGACCGGGCAGAAGGCCAAACGAACGACCATCGTGCGGGAGTATCCCGACGACTACGAACCCGGAAAAGAAGCTTATTATCCCATTCCCGCGCCCGACAGCAGGGCGCTCTACCAGCGCTATCAGGAGCTCGCCGCAACCCGGCCCGGCGTGACATTCGTCGGCCGGCTCGCCCAGTATCGATATTTCAATATGGACCAGGTCGTCGCGACGGCCCTGACAACCTTCTCGAAGCTTGAATCCCGCGCCACCGCCACGGCGTGAGATTCTATTCGGACTCGCCAGCAGGGTGGCCCTGCGCTAATCAGGCCGTTCCCCGGATCCATTCACCGGCACAATTTCTCTGTTCCCATGCAAAAAACCTATGATGCGATCGTCATCGGCGCCGGACCGGCGGGGCTGACAGCCGCGTATGAACTGACCAAGGCGGGAAAGTCGGTTTGCGTGCTGGAAGCCGCGGAACAGGTCGGGGGAATGTCCCGGACCATTTCCCTCTGGGGCCAGTTCGTCGACATCGGCCCGCATCGCTTTTTTTCGAAGGACCGGCGCATCAACGCCCTCTGGCTGGAAATCGTGGACGGCGACTACTCGATGGTCGAGCGGCTCACCCGGATCTTTTACAAGAACCGCTTCTACAATTATCCGCTCAAGCCGCTGAACGCCTTTTTAAACCTTGGGCCTTTCGAATCTCTGCGGTGCCTTGGGAGTTATCTTCTCGAGCGACTCCGCCCTTCGCCGATCCGGGATAATTTCGAGAGCTGGGTGGTGTCGCGTTTTGGTCGCAGGTTGTTTTCGATCTTCTTCAAGACCTACAGCGAGAAGCTCTGGGGCGTGCCGTGCAGCGAGATTCACTCCGATTTCGCCGCGCAGCGAATCAAGAAGTTTTCGCTTATGGAGGCCATCAAGACCGCTTTGTTCGGAAACAGCGGCAAGCATGCAACCCTTGCGGACCGCTTTGCCTATCCCCATGGCGGCACAGGACGGGTGTATGAAAAGATGCGCGCGCGCATCGTCGAGAACGGAGGAGAAGTGCGGTGCAACTCGCCAGTGCATTCCGTCGAAACCTGGGATGACCAGGGGATGACCGTTCATCTCGAGGATGGAACCACCCTGCAAGCGACCGATGTCATCAGCACCATGCCGCTGACCCAGCTGGTCCACCGACTGCCCGGCACCCCTGAAGCAGTAAAGGAATCCGCCAGCCGGCTGCGCTTTCGGAATACGATCATCGTCTACGTGGAGACGGAAAAGAGTCCGTTTCCCGACAACTGGATTTACATGCACAGCCCCCAACTCCGTGTTGGACGTGTGACGAATTTTCGGAACTGGGGACCCAGCATCCTCAACGGCCGGGAGGAAACCATCCTCGCTCTCGAATACTGGGCAAATTTTGAAGACGAGGACTGGCGTCAACCAGACTCATGGTGGGCCGAACTGGGCAAACGGGAATGCATCGCCGCGGGGTTTGTCCCATCCGGCAAGGTCACACGCACCCATGTCGTAAGAGTGCCGCGTTGCTACCCCATTTACACCTGCGATTACAAACAACACCTCGCTCCCATCGTCGAACACTTGCGGAACATTCCGCATCTGCACCCCATTGGCCGGTATGGTGCGTTCAAATACAACAATCAGGACCACAGCATCCTGATGGGAATTCTCGCCGCCGAGAATCTGACCCAGGGCTCAAGGCACGATCTCTGGGAGGTCAACACCGACTACGAATACCAGGAAGGCTCGACCATTACCGAAACCGGCCTGGCAGACGGCTGACAAGTTTCGTCGCCATCAGACGGACCGTCCCATAGACGACGGGCGCCACGACAAAGAAAAGGAGCACGTCGCAGGGGACGCGATAACGAATCCGCGTCATCACGACGGATGTCAGCATCGCGCAGGCCAGATATCCCAACACCAGCAGCCATTCCTTCCAACCGGTCCGGCCTTCCGGCCACGAAGAGACGAGCCGGATCACCAAAACGGCGAGAAGCGAGTAATAGGTTGCGAACATCACGGCATCCCGCAGGGATGAGCCCGCGCTCTTTACGATCAACTCGTTTCGGAAGTTGAAGTAGTTCAGAAGCTTCTGGAAATACATCGCCGCAGCGGAACCTGGATTCTCGAGAATCCAACGTTTTGCTTCCGCGGAGTAGTAAGCGTCGGCCTCGATTTCATCCATCCCCCGGCTTTGCACTTCCGTTTCCCATTGGGAAAGGTCGATGTTCAATCCCGCATTGGGGCGGGTGAATTCACAGTTTCCGGCCAGAAGATTGTAACCACTGTTTGTCGAAAACGGCACAAACTTGCCCATGGTTTGATGGTTTCGGATCCCCCACGATGCCGTTGCGAGACCCGCAACCATGACAAAAACCACCGCATGGAGAACTCCTCCCGTCCGAAATCGCAGGATTGGCACGAGAGCCAGAATACCCACCCAGGTCAGATACATTGGAGCCGTGAGTGTGCACCATCCCATCAGGACTCCCGCCACCACCGCCCGCCACCGGCCCTCTGCGGAGCGCAACAAAAGTGCGAGCGAGACTGAAATCAGGAAGAAGCAAAACGCCTGGGGATAGAGCGTCGAGCAGACATAGATCGTCACCGGATAACAAAACAGCAGCAAGAGCACGGCGAACCTGCCCGCCCATTTCCTCTCCGGTCGAAACCACACTCCAGAGAGGACCCAAATTCCGATCGCAAGAATCGCGAAGTTCACCGCAACCATTCCGGACCACCCGAGTCCGACCATTCCGAGAATCGCAAGCCAGAAGACGAAGCCCGGAGGGCGTGACGCCGTCGGATTTTCACCATCCCAGGTCAGAAAACCATGCTCCCGAAGATTCTCCGCCAATTCGAAATACTCTTTTTCGTCCGGAAAAACGACGCCGGCCTGATGCCGGAAACTCAGAAATGCTCCGGCGGCAAGAAACAGGAGCAGCAATCCAATTGAACCGGCCCGAAACCAGCGAACTTCCTTCCCGGAGATGGCCTGCAACACGTCCGTCACGCGCTGCAGAGTAAAGACGGAAAATGGCTTTGGAAGCGAAATCCAGCTCTCTACGCCCCGGCGGGACGGCGGGATTTGAAGGTCAGTTCGGCGATGCCGGACTTGTCGAGTTCGCCGAGGCCGTGGGAGACCATGCGGTCGTATTGGGCCTTTGTTGCTGCGGCAAGCGGGGTTTCCACTTCCGCTTCGCGGGCGAGTTCGAGCGCAATGCCGGAGTCCTTCGCCGCGTGTGCGGCGGAGAAATAGCAGGCGTGGTCGCGGTTCTGCATGTCCTCACCGTCCGTCTCCAGCACCCGGGAGTTTGCCCCGGTTTGTGAAAACACCTCCCGCAACATGGCAAGATCGAGTCCGAGCGCCTCGCCGACAGCGAGGCCTTCCGCAAGGCCGGCGGTGTTGATGTTCATCACCATGTTCACGAGCGCCTTCACCTTCGCCGCCTGGCCCGTTGCTCCAATATACCGCAGAGAGGCGCTGAGTTTTTCGAGAATGGGCTCCACTTCCTCGAAGACCCCGCGGTCTCCCGCAACCATGAGATAGAGCGTGCCTTGGCGGGCCTGCGTGATGCTCGATGCCATGCACGCTTCCAGCGTCTTCGCACCCGCGCGACGGGCCGCCGATTCCACCTCCTTGTGAATCGCGGGCGTCACCGTCGCAAAATTCACGAACGTCCTTCCCTCCGCACCCTGCAAAAGCGAATGCTCCGTGCCGGAAAAGATCTCACGCATCGCCGCATCATCGGTCACCACCGTGAAGACGACGTCGCTCTTGGCCGTCACTTCGGGCAGCGTCTCGCACGCGGCGCACCCGAGTTCCGCGGCGAGTTCGCGAGCGGCGTCGGCTCGCACATCGTAGACGGCGCTGACCGTGTATCCGACATCCTTCAGCCGCCGCGCCATGTTAGCACCCATGCGGCCGACTCCAACGATTCCAATGCGCCTGTTCATTTGCTTTTCGGGAAAAATGGATTGTTCGTTTTTTGCTCACCGACGGTCGTCAGCGGTCCGTGTCCGGGACATAGAACCGTGTCGTCGGGAAGCGTGAGAATCTGCTCGCGGTTCGTTCGGAGTGCATCCTGATACGAGACTACGCCGCCCCCCATGGAACCGGCAAACATGGCGTCGCCGCAGATCGCGACGGGACGCTCGAGGCCGCGAATCACATACGTGACTCCACCTCGCGCATGACCGCACGTCAGCCGCGTCTCGACGAGCAATGAACCGACCGAGAACTCGCTCCCGGGTTCGAACTCCTCCGCCCCATCGACGGGTTCACCCCCCGGAGTCCACGCATGCGCCTTCGTTTTCTCGAGGAGGCGGTCGAGGTCGTAAATGTGATCCCCATGCGAGTGGGTGATGAAGACCTGTCGGACCTTCACTCCCAGCTCTTCGGCGGTGTCGAGCATGCCTCCAACATCGGAGCCTGTGTCAAAAATCGCAGCCTCCCGCGACGCGCCGTCCCAAACGAGGTAGGCGTTTACCGTCATGTCGTCGAAAGCCGTGTTGAACTGCCGAACGCCGTCGATTCCTGGTTCCGTCGGAACGTAGGTGCCGGAACCCAGCGCCACGAGCGCATCCGCATCAAGGCCGAGCGCCGGCGCGAGGCCGCGCGCGGTCGCCTCGTCGAATGTTCCATCGAGCGCGGCCTGAATGGCATCGGGGGACACGCCCGACTTCTGAGCGAGCTGTGACGCGGAAATACCCAGCCCGCGCATGGCCTTGCCGAGCACGTCTTCGAACCGGTCTTCGAGAGGAATATTCATATGAAAATACTGGATGGTGAGTTGGTGGAGGATCCGATGGATTCGAGCGTTTTCGCGGCGCATCCCTTGAAGCGCCATCCGCTACGGCCCTCCCGCCTGGATCTGCCTTCGGAGGATGAAATAGAGCGCCACGAATCCCGCGAGCGTGGAAACAATCATCACCCCGGTATTGAAAGTGATCACGCTCGCACGAATGCCGAAATAGCGCTTCTCGGGCCCAAAAAAGACGTTCAGGTGCTCGTCCGACGTGCCATCCCGACGGTAGTCGAGCTGTTCCATCTCCGCCTTCGAAACAAGATCGGTGACCTTCTGGTTCACGTAGAGCTGCTCCGCGGTCACCCCATCCCTCGGCCCCGCGAGTGCGGCAGGATCGTAGGGCGCGCCGCCGATGATCTGGTCGATGACCTTGAACTTGGCATCGACATCTTTCGGAGTGGCTCCCCGGAGTCCGGAAACGAGCGCCAGGAGCTCCTTGAGATCGTAGAGTCTTTCCGCGTCGTCCTCGGTGGGATTTTCCTTCTTCGCAAGCTGGGACATCGCCGCCTGAATCCGATCCTGCCGGCTGGTCAGCGGATTCCATTTCGCCTGCGCGTAAATGAGCGCTTCGTAGGACCAGCGCATCGGCATGAACTCGCAGATCAGCGGAACCTGCAGGTCGCTGCGGGGCGGAAGCGCGCTTTCCGGGTGCCTCGAGAACCACTGCTGGACGACGTATACGAAGTCGAGGTTGCGATTCATCTCCTCGTATTTGATGAGAGCACCGCCGAGGATGATCTGCGGAATGAGGACGGCCGGAATGATGTTCACCGCCGTTTTCCCCTCCGGCACGAGGGCGGAAATGATGAGCCCGATCGCAATGCCACTGACCGCGGTGAGCACCATGGCAATGAAAAGCACCCAGAACATCCCGCGCACGGAGAGCAGCCAGTTTGCGAGGAGCGTGAACTCGACGCTTTGCAGGATGGCGAACACCGCGAGAGTCACGGCTTTTGCCGTGACGTAATAACCGAGGCGCACGTTGAGATTGCGCTCACGAAGCAGCACGGGGCGGTCGCGGATGATGTCGTCGACGCTGTTCGTCAAGCCGAGGAACATCGCGACGACCAGCGCGAGAAAGAGGTAGGTCGGAATGTGGTAGGCGGATGCGAAGTCGTAGGTTCCGCCTTCGCTGAATCGCAACACCATCCCGATGAGCAGCGCGAGGAGCGGAGCCATGACGAGCGTGGTGAGCAGATTCGCGCGGTTGCGGAGCTTGCTGATGAACGCACGCCGCATGAGCGTGGAAAACTGGTTCCACTCCTCGCGCCAACGGATCGGCTCACGGCGCCGCACCGGCGGTGGAGCGGCGGGGAATGTCGCGCTCGCCGCAGCCCCCGGCGACTGGGATTTCTCGCGGGACACCGGCGCGGCACGGACATCCTTCACGAGGCGGTATGCCTCGTATTTGTCGCGCCAGTAGTCGGGGGAATAGCGGCGGGCCGGCACGAGCTGGCCGCGATTGTTCTCCTCGTAAATGATGTCGCCGCTGAGGTCGCGCAGCGGCGTCTCGAGCACATCGAAAATGAACTCCGGGCGCGCGGTATCCCCGATATCCGCGGCTCCCAGCGCAGTGCCGTAGTGCTGGAGATGCTCGGCGTCGGCGAAATATTGCAGCGTCTCGTGCGGAGTGCCGAAGAACACAAGCTTCCCGCCCTTGTCGAGCAGGATGACCTTGTGAAACATGTTGAAGATTCGCGAGGTCGGCTGATGGATCGTCACGAGCACGATCTTGTTGTGCGACATCGCTCGAATGATCTCGATGACGTGCTCGGAATCCTTCGACGAAAGCCCGGAGGTGGGCTCGTCGAACAGGAAGATGTCGGCCGAGCTGATCATATCGAGGCCGATGTTCAGCCGCTTGCGCTCGCCGCCGGAGAGCGTCTTTTTCTGGGCGGCGCCGACGACGCTGGTGCGCCGTTCATTCAAGCCAAGCTCGGCGAGCTTGCTGTCGATCCGGCGCAGACGTTCGCGACGGGACAGGTGCGGGGAACGGATCGCCGCCGCGAAATCGAGGTTCTCCTCGATGGTGAGATGCTCATCGAACGCGTCGTATTGCGGGACGTAGGTGACGTAGCGGCGCAGGGAGTCGTAGTTCGCGTAGAGCGAGCGTCCATTGAAGAGCACCTCGCCATGCACGGGCGTGAACTGCCCGGCAAGCATTCGCATGAGCGTGCTCTTCCCGCAGCCACTCGCACCCATCACGCAGATCATCTCGCCGCGTTGTGCGGAAAACGTGAGCCCGTCGAGAGCCACATCGCCGTTGCGGAACCGGCAGACAACATCGCGCACCTCCAGCGTGCGGATGATGTTCCGCTCCTCCTCGATGAGACGGTCGGTGAAGTTGCAACGCAGCACCTGCCCGGCGTCCACGCGAATGGTGTCGCCGTCCGCCAGTTCTGCGGAATTCCGGACCGGCGTGCCGCGAACGAGAATCGGCCGGTCGGCCTGGAGCACCTCGACCCGGCCAACCTTGCGGTCGTAGTCGCAGTAGATCTTCAGCAGCACATCGCCACCCGTGCCCGGCGAAAGCAGGATGTCATCCTCGTTCAACAGTCCCGGATTGTTCGAAACCAGATACTCTGATTTTGACGCCTTGAGCTGAAAACGGCCTCCATAGGACCGCGCGCGCCGCCGGAGGTCGTCAATCGAGAGCTCGCTGTCGTCGTGGAAGATGATCTTGTCCTCGAGCGTTGCATCCACCGCGACGCCCTGGCGCAGACGCACTCCGTTGAGGACGGCGTCGACATCGCGAAGCGCACGGACATTGACCTTCAGCCCAAACGTCACCTCCAGGCAGCTGTCGCGTGACTGGTTCTTCTCGAGGCGCACCTCGTCGTCCTCGCTCACTGCGACAAAGATGTGCGGGAGCGAGACGTTCTTCTTCGCGTTGAAATAGAAGACGAGGTCCTGGTGCGTGAGAACCTGCTCGTCGAGAATGATGCGCTGCCCGGTGTAGAGCCGGCAGAAATCGTTCGGCTTGAGGAGACGCCCCTGCACGATGAGGTTCCGCCCGCTCATGTTCTTGAGAATGATGAGCTCGTGGTAGCGGTAGGCGAGGAGCCGCTCGTCGCCGGTGAACCCCTTCAACGGCACGTCGCATTTGTCCGCCGCGCCGAAACTCACCGCCTCGAGCGGGGAGGCGCCCTGCTGGTAGATGAGCGTGTCCCCCTGCTCGTTCGCATTGAGCTGGTAAACGATGTCGATCGCCTGCGCCGCCATTCCGAGCTGCGACATGAACGAGTAATAGGCAATCACCTGCTCCTGCTTCAGCCCGGCCTTGGATATGAGGTCGTAGAGCTGGACGCCGAGCAGGATCTTGCGGTCGTCGCTGAGTTGGTTCGCAAGCTTCTGGGCGATCGCGTTGAGATCCTGCTGCTCGTGGAGTGCGTCACGGAAGAGCTTCCGCAGTTCCGAATAGACAGCGTCGGGATAGTCGTAGCGAAGAAAACCGAGGCTGGAGTCGATCTCCTCTTCGAGCACCTCGCCGTCGGCCTGGGCGAACGCAGCGAGCACCTTGATGAGGGTGGGCAGAAGGTTCGGGGCTTCCGCGACGGTGCGCGGTTTTCGCATCAATCGGCGAAACAGATGTCTCCCGGCCCTGCGAGCGCGCGCCGCAAGCAGGAGAATCCCTTCCAGCTTGCGCTGCATCGGGTTTTCCTTCGCGGTCGTCTCCATCGCAGGACGGTAGCATGGGTTGGAAACAGGCAGCAAAGGCGGATTTCAAGACGGGGATTGCGCTGACCGGGGTTCAGAACGATACTTCCACCCCTTTTTCATTCGCATGATCACCGACCTCAATCATCCCCGCTCCGCCGAGCCTGCGTCTCCCGCGGCCGCGCGTGCGGTGGAGGACCTGCGCGTTCGCGGGGTCACCCGCCTCATCACGCCGGTCCAGATCAAGGAACAAATTCCCGCCACGGAAGCCTCGCTGCAGACTGTGCTCGCAGGCCGCCATGCCGCCCGCAAGATCGTCGAGCGCGAGGACCCAAGGCTGCTCGTAATCGTGGGACCATGCTCCATTCACGATCCGGCGGCGGCCATTGATTATGCGAATCGTCTGGTCGAACTGCGCCGCGAACTTGCCGACCGTTTCGAGATCGTCATGCGTGTGTATTTCGAAAAACCCCGCACGACGGTCGGCTGGAAGGGCCTCATCAACGATCCGCATCTCGACGACTCCTGCGACCTTGCCCACGGGCTGGCCCTCGCGCGGAAGCTCCTGCTCGACATCACCGCGCTCGGCCTGCCCGCGGCGACGGAATTTCTCGACCCGATCATTCCTCAATACACCGCGGATCTCGTGTCATGGGCCGCAATCGGCGCGCGCACGACGGAATCCCAGACGCATCGCGAGCTCGCCAGCGGCCTCTCGATGCCGGTCGGATTCAAAAACGGCACCGACGGCAGCGTCCAGACGGCGATCGACGCGATGAAGTCCTCGCGGACGGCGCACAGTTTTCTCGGCATCGATCAGGACGGATCGACGAGCATCATAAAAACCACCGGCAACCCCCATTGCCACATCGTCCTGCGCGGAGGCCGCGACGGCGCAAACTACTCCAGACCACAGGTGGAAGCTGCGGCGGAGAAGCTTCGCAAGGCGGATCTCCCCGACGCGATCATGATCGATTGCAGCCACGCGAACTCCGGAAAGGATCCGGCCCGGCAGCCGGAGGTCTGGCGCGATCTCATCGCGCAGCGAAAGGCGGGAGGCAGTCCGATCATCGGAGCGATGATCGAGAGCAACATTCATTTCGGCGCGCAGTCGTCCACCGGCATTGCGCCGGCGGACTTGAAATACGGCGTATCGATCACCGACGCCTGCCTCGACTGGGAATCCACCGCCGCGCTTCTGCGCGAACAATAGTCCGCAGCCTGGACCGCCATCGCTTTTTCGCGAAGGCGCGGCCGGAGTGACCAGCAATCCGAGATGAAAGTCCGCGAAATCGAGTTCGCCGCGATCGACTTCGAGAGCGCGGGCGTCGTCCGCGGAGCGACGGATGTGCCCATCCAAATTGGCATCGCCTCGATGCGCGACGGCAGGATCGGCGGACATTTCCACAGTTATCTTCACACGGCACGCCCCGTCGCATGGAGCGCCCGGCGGGTCCATGGCATTTCCGACGAGGATCTTGTCGGTGCCCCCACCCTGCTTGCACTGTGGCCGGAGCTCCGGGTCCGGCTGGGTGGAAAATGGATCGTCTCCCACGGCGCAGGAACGGAGAAACGCTTTCTACGCGCGTTTCCCGCGCACGGATTCGGTCCGTGGGTGGACACGCTCAAGCTCTGCCGCGCCGCCCTCCCCACCGCCGATTCCCACTCGCTGGGGTCACTTGCAGCCCAGCTCGGCTGCGAGGACGAATGCTTCGCCGCGATCCCGAACTTCCGCTGGCACGACGCCCTGTGCGATGCCGTTGCGAGCCTCGTCGTGCTGCGTCGCATCATCGCGCTCTGCAAACTCGCCGACGCCCCAGCGAAGACCCTTCTCGCTCCTGACGACCAGCGATACTACGCACTGCGCGCCGCGCGTGCCCGCTAGGGCGACCCAACGGCACGCCGTTTCCCCTCACCGCCGGTCCGGTTGGCGGAAAGCCCATCCGTCCTCCGTAAGGACAGCATCCACCAAAACATCGTGCGGCTCCCGCGGCACGGCATCCACGATCTGGCAGGCGAAGCAGACACCGACCGTCCGTCCGCGAAACCCGGCAAGAAACCGGTCGTAGTATCCTCCCCCGCGCCCGAGTCTCCCGCCGTTCGCATCAAAGGCCAGGCCCGGCACAAGCGCCACTGCTCCTTCTCCCAGGATGGAGTCCGTTTCCACGACCGGCTCCCGGTTTCCCAGAGCTCCGGCAACGAGCGCGTCCCACCGGAGCACGCGGTGAAACTCCAGCCCGCCGTCGACCACCCGTGGAAGACCGATCGTCCACCCATTCATCGCTGGCGAGTGCCAGTCCGGCTCCAGGGGCATCGGTGCAAAACCGAGCACCACTCCGGGCGCCGGCCCCAGTTCGCGCGCCAGATGCTCTGCGATCCGGGTCGAACGTTCCCGCCGTTCTCCGGGGGACAACTCACGAACGCGCCGCCGGACTTCCATGCGCAACCTTTGCTTTTCGTCCGAAATCATGGAGAGTGGCCGCTATTGTATGGTTCAGCGAATCCTCACCAAGGGAATCCGCAAGGCTCGCCGAAAAATTGTCCGAAGCGCCGTCAAGCGCCGCAAACGCCGCCCTGAAAACCATGCGTCGATGAAACTCGGCGCTGGCTGGCACGAGCGCAATTTTCTGACGGAAGTCGTCATTCCCACAATGTTCGCGCGCCGCAATGGCTCGAACCTCAAGCCCGAGTTTCCTCCCGTCGCCGAGGGCCAGGTCTGCATCACCTGGATCGGCCACGCGTCATTTCTCATCCAGACCTCCCGGACGAGCATCCTCATCGACCCGATCTGGGCGAAATGGCTGAAGGTCTTCAAGCGCATCAAGCACCCTGGACTGGAGCTGCACGATCTGCCCGATATCGACCTCGTGCTCGTCACGCACGCGCACTTTGACCACCTCGACAAGAAGACGCTACGGGCCGTCGCCGCCGAACAGCCGATCGTCGTCCCCCAGAACGTCGGCAATCTCGTTCACGGGCTCGGCTTCAACCGCGTGGATGAACTGCGCACCTGGCAGTCGATCGAACACGAGGACATAAAGGTCACGCTCACCCCCGCACACCACTGGGGCGCGCGAATGCTGCACGACTCGCATCGCGGTTTCGGAGGCTTCCTCATCGAGTTTGCCGGACGGTCGATCCTGCACTGCGGAGACAGCGCCTACGTGAAGAACATCTTCCCGCAGATCGCCGACCGCGCGCGGGTGGAGATCGCGTTGATGCCCATCGGCGCCTACGACGCACCCACGAAACGCAACGTCCACATGAACCCGGAGGAGGCCATCCTCGCGTTCCAGGAACTTCGCGCCGAAAAGCTCGTGCCGATGCACTACGGCAGCTTCCGCCTGAGCTACGAGCCGCCGCACGAACCGCCCGCGCGCCTCATCGAGCGCGCGCGCGAACTCGGCATCCTCGACCGCATCCACCTCATGACCGAAGGTCAGCCGGTATTGTTTTAGTCCCGTCGTTCCGACGTCTCAGCCCCTTCGCCGCATGGCGACGAACAAAAGCACTCCACTGACCAGAACCAGCACCTCGGTCTGCGGTTCGGGGATGACCGCGGAATTCATGATTCCGAGGATCTCGCTTCGGTAGACGGAAAGATCCGCGATCTGCGTGCGATTCGCCGTGCCGGACATTGCACCGAATAGGGATGTCCCGGACGGTTGGCCATTCATCCCCTGCACGGCGATCACAAGACCCGTCAGGGTGCCGTCCGCAAGGAACACACCACCGCCGGAATCCCCGAGCGTCGCCTGGGCCGTTCCCATGCCGAATGTCGTGTAAAATGTCGTCGTGAGCACCGATCCGCCGCTTCCAAAACCGGACACCGTGTTTGTTCCCCAGCGCTTGATACTCGGGCCACTCCATTTGTAGCCCTGATAAGCCCCGACCGAGTTGGTCTCGTGCCAATCCTGCGTCCAGCGGGTCGGCTCCGCTTCCCGCCCGACACCATATCCGATCATCGTCAACGTCGTGCCAATCACCGGCGTCGAAGAGGCGATGTCCAATGGAGCGAGCCCGGGGTTCGCATCGATGCGAAACAGCACGAGGTCCGCGTTCCCACTCAGAGTCACCGCCGAACCGGCGACCATTCCATAGGTGATTCCGTTCAGCGTGAAACTTCCTGCGCCCACGTGCACCGCCGTGAGCACCCAGAAGGCGCCGTTGGTCTCGCCGAGATACACTCCGCTCGCGCCGCCGACCGATCCCACATAGTCCCAGCCGCCCCCGGCCCCATCGGCCGTCACGTTCTGCGATCCGTCGCCACCCTGCACGATGACGGCCCCCGCCATTCGAAAGCCGGACAGCACCGCCAGAAGAAAGATCGCAAGACCGCGCATGAACGCTTTTCACGCTAACACAAGGCGCCCGTGTGTCATGAGGCGAAAAGCCGTTGGCCACGCCCGTTCGGTATGGCAGGATGCGCGCCCGTGGCCGCCTATATCGTTCGCAGAATCCTCGCGCTCGTGCTGGTGCTTTTCTGCGTCGTGTCGGCGACGTTCTTCCTGATCCGTCTCTCGCCGGGCGGCCCATTCTCCGGCGAACGGAAGATTCCCGAGGCCATCGAGAAGCAGCTCCTCGCCAAATACAAACTCGACGGCACCCTCTGGGAGCAATACTCCGGCTACATCGGCGACCTCTTGAAAGGCGACCTCCGCCTCTCAACGAAATACCGCAACCGCTCGGTCAACGAAATCCTTGCCCAGACGCTGCCGGTCACCTTCACACTCGGCGCGGTCGCATTCGTCATCGCCACCTCGCTCGGCATCTGGATCGGCGCAATGGCCGCCATGGGTCACGGCACCTGGCGCGACACCACGGCGATGCTCTTCGCACTGCTCACGATCTCGCTGCCCTCGTTCGTCATCGGTCCGATCGCGATCCTCATCTTCTCCCTCCGGCTCGGCTGGCTGCCGGTCGGCGGGTGGGGCGGCATTTCGCATCTCATCATGCCGGCCTGCGTGCTAGCCGCGCCGTATGTCGCCTACATCGCCCGCCTCATGCGCGGCAGTCTGCTCGAGACGCTGAACCAGGACTTCATCCGCACGGCCCGTGCAAAGGGTGCCTCCGAACGCGCCGTCCTCTACCGCCATGCGCTGCGGGTCGCGATTCTGCCCGTCATCACCTTCCTCGGCCCGCTGACCGCCCACCTGCTGACGGGATCGATCGTCATCGAAACGATCTTCCACATTCCCGGCGCAGGCGGATTTTTCGTGAATTCGATCCTGAATCGCGACGGGTTCCTGCTCGGCGGCGTCGTCATCGTTTACTGCGTCCTGCTTGTCGTGCTGAATCTCATCGTCGACATCGCCTACACCACTCTCGACCGGAGGATCCAACTCGATGGTTGAGCCAAAAGTGTGGGCGCGCATTCGTCGCAGCCCGGTAGCCCTCATCTGCATCGGCCTCCTCGGCTTCGTGGCGTTGGCCGCGGCCATTATTCCGCCCCTGATGCCGGCATCCTACGCGCTACCCGGCCCGAACCAATACGCACCACCTTCGTGGAGCCATCCGTTCGGCACGGACCTCAACGGCCGTGACCTGCTCTACCGCGTGCTCACCGGCGCCCGGGTCTCGCTCGTCGTCGGTCTCTGCGGCGCGACGATCAGCCTCGTCATCGGCACGGTCTACGGCCTCATTTCCGGCTACTGCGGCGGACGCGTGGACAACCTCATGATGCGCCTCGTCGACATCCTCTACTCCGTCCCGCGTCTCATCTTCATCCTCATCCTCATCAACTCCTTCAACA
>CALGTD010000016.1 GCA_937901895.1 uncultured Spartobacteria bacterium
CACCAGGGCGTCGGCGAGGGGAGCGGCATCGGCAGCGGAATCGAGCGCGATGACCGGGAGGAGGCGGTGGGGGGCGACGGGACTTTCCATGGAAGCAATCTCAGCGGCCCATCCATCCGCCATCGACCACGAGAATTTCGCCATGGACGTAGGCGGAGGCGTCGCTCGCGAGAAAGACGGTGGCGCCCTTCAGGTCTTCGGCATTTCCCCAGCGGCCTGCAGGGATGCGAGCGAGGATCTGCTGGCTGCGAACCGGATCCTTCCGCAGCGCGTCGGTGTTGTCGGTCGCAATGTAGCCGGGAGCGATGGCATTCACATTTACGCCGCGGCCCGCCCATTCGTTGGCGAGTGCCTTCGTGAGCTGACCGATCGCGCCCTTGCTTGCGGCGTATCCAGGCACGGTGATGCCACCCTGAAAGGTGAGGAGGGAGGCGGTGAAAATGATTTTCCCGGAGCCGCGCTCGACCATTTTCGCACCAATCTCGCGGGCAAGGACAAACGGGGCGTTAAGATTCACCTCGAGGACGTGCAGCCAGTCCGCATCGGAATGCGACGCCGATGGAGTGCGACGGATGGTGCCCGCGTTGTTCACGAGAATATCCGGCGTTCCGTGGGTGGCGAGGACCTGCGCGGCGAGATCTCGCACGGAATCGCGATTGGAAAAATCGCAGGTCATGGCCGTGAACTTCCGTCCGAGGGACGTCACCGCGGCCTCGATCGCGCTGCCGCCCGGAGGCAGGGTCGCGCTCACGCCCAGGATGTCCGCCCCCGCCTCGGCCAGGCCCTCCGCCATCGCAAAACCAATGCCCCGTGAACACCCGGTGACGAGTGCGGTCCTGCCGCGGAGATCGAATGCCTGCAGAATTCCCATGATCAGCGCAGGTCGGTGATGGCGACCTTGTCCATGTCGTCGAATCGCTGGTTTTCCCCGCCCATTGCCCACACGAAGCGGTAATTGGCAGTGCCCACGCCGCTGTGGATCGACCAGCTGGGGGAAAGCGCGATCTGCCGGTTGTGAACCCACAAGGATCGTGTCTGCTGCGGCTCACCGGCGAGGTGAAGGACCGCATGATCGTCGGGCACGTCGAAATAGCAGTAGATTTCGGTGCGCCGCTCGTGCGTGTGGCACGGCATCGTGTTCCAGACGCTGCCCACGGCCAGTTCCGTGAAACCCATGACGAGCTGGCAGCTGCGGATGCCGCCTTCGTGGATGTATTGGTAAATGACGCGCTCGTTGGCCTCCTGCTTCGATCCGAGCGGAACGCGATTCGCGTCGGCAAGGGTCGCTTTGACGGTCGGATGCGCGGCGTGAGCCGGATAGCTCACGAGATAGAACGCCGCGGGATTTGTCGGGACGTCACTCGTGAAGACAATTTTTCCGGAGCCGCGTCCGGCGTAGAGGCATTCGCGGGAATCCAGGGGAAACGTGTCGCCGCCGACCTTTACCGCACCCGCGCCACCGAGGTTCAGAATTCCCAGCTCGCGGCGTTCGCAAAACGAGTCCGCACGCAATTCGGGGTCGACCGGAAGTTCCAGATCTCCGAATGTCGGACACGCTCCGCCGACAATCGCACGATCCAGATCCGTCATGACGAGCTGAACCTTGTCCTTGACGAAGAGATCCTCCAGAAGCAGGGCGGCGCGGAGGTCTTCGCTATCCAGGAGCGGGAATTCCGTCGAAGAGGGGGTGCGATGAAGACGCATGGGATCTCCCTTTTCGACAGCGAGGGACGGACTGTCAAAAGCGAAATCGCCGAACGCCCGTCAGACAGCAAAAAAAATATTTTTTGAACACCTGATGGCAGGCTCGAGGCGAATTTCCCGCTTTCTTTCTGGAGTTACTTGGAGTTGTCTCGGTGGCCTCGTTTCGCAAAAACGAGATTTTCACCCCTCCCAAAAATGAAATTACCCCTCCGCTGCTCCGCATTGTTTGCCGTTCTCCTGTCGACCGCACTGGCGGATTCTGGCGGCGGGAAACTCGTTGATTTCCCGGAGTCGGCGGATCCGTTGAAGATCGGGAAACTGGTGACGGAGCGGTTCCTCGAAACTCCGCATCCGAATTTTGGGAATCCAGGACCTCCCGGGCACATCACGTATCCCGAAGTCGTCTGCTGGTATGGCGCGCTCACGTTTGCAAAAACTGCCGGAGAGAAAACGCTGACCGAGCGGTTGGAGGCACGGTTCGAGCCGATCTTCGGCGAAGAGTCGCACCTCGTTCCCAAGCCGGATCACGTGGACAACAATGTGTTTGGCGCGCTGGCGCTGGAACTCCATCTGCAGACGGGAGAGGATCGTTATCGCGCGCTCGGAATGCGCCAGGCCGACGAGCAGTGGGATCCGCCGACGGCGGTCGTCGAAGCGTTCAATGAAGAGCGGAAGCGTCTGGCGGAGCAGGGACTCAGCTGGCAGACCCGCTACTGGATCGATGACATGTATATGATCACGCTGGTGCAGGCGCAGGCGTTCCGAAGCACCGGTGATCGCAAGTATGTCGATCGTGCCGCGCGGTCGATGGTCGCCTATCTGGAACGGCTCCAGGAACCGAATGGCATGTTCCACCACGCGCCGGACGTTCCATTTTTCTGGGGACGGGGCAACGGCTGGATGGCCGCGGGCATGACAGAGCTGCTGCGCTCGCTTCCTCCGGATCATCCGGAGCGACCAGCCATTCTGGACGCCTACCGCAGGATGATGGCCACGTTGCTCGAGTGTCAGGCGGACGACGGCATGTGGCGACAGCTCGTGGACGATCCGGAATCGTGGCCGGAGACGTCCTGCACGGCGATGTTCACGTTCGCAATGATCACCGGCGTGAAGGAAGGGTGGCTGGACGCCGAAACCTACGGCCCTGCGGCGCGGAAAGGCTGGCTCGCGCTGACGAAATACATCAACTCCGATGGGGAGATCCGGGAGGTCTGTGTCGGGACGAACAAGAAAAACAGCCGCGAGCACTACCTGAATCGCCCCCGGCAAACGGGCGACATGCACGGACAGGCTCCCGTCCTGTGGTGCGCAACCGCGTTGCTGAGATAAAGAAGAAAGAAGCCGCCGGTTTCCCGGCGGCTTCGAACTCGTCAAGTCAGCGGCATTTGCCGCGCATCCTCTTCAGGGCTAATTTCCGATTCCGAAGAAGCCCTGCGGCACGCCTCCGGAAGTCTGGCCCGAGGTGCCACCTCCGGAGGTCCCGCCACCTCCGGTATTCTGAGCGAAGATGCTCGTGCGGACACCGGTGAAGTCAAAGTCGGTCGGAGTGATCGAGCTGCCCTGAATCACGAAATTCGTGACCACGACATCGATCGCTGCGGAGTCGGTGATGACGGCGTTGTTTTCGTCGATCGCGATCACCGTGTTCGTTTCTTCGTTCGCGGGAGAAATGTTTCCCGTTCCCTTGAAGACAGACATCCGATCCTCGAGATCCATCTGGCCCTGGAAATAACCACTGGCACGGTTGCCGCGCACAATGAACACGAGCGGAAGCTCGGTGGAGCCTTCGTCATTGGAGGGCACGCTGAAGTCCTGGCCGGCGAGCACGCCATCAATATCCTTGCCGGTAATGGAAGCCGTCACGTTGCCGCTGACCGTGTCGCCGGAAACGAAGAACGTGTAGGCGTTTGCCGCCGGCAGCGCGCTCTGCACACCGTTCTGGTAGGCG
>CALGTD010000017.1 GCA_937901895.1 uncultured Spartobacteria bacterium
GGCTGTACCTGCTACACGTGTTCCAGCTCGCCTTCTCTTCGGCGGCGCGGCGGGAGTGAACGCGAGCCGCGATGTCGACCGGGGTTGGGGCGTTGGGGGTCGTAGTCATTGCCGGGAGCGGCGAGTGGGCGTCAGGCGGCGGCGGCGTGATTGCGGCGGGCTTTCACCGCGTTTGCGATGATCTGACGGACCAGCGAGGCGCGGGAGCGGTCCTCCTCGCGGGCGATCTCGTCGAGGTCCTTGAGGAGGTCGTCCGGAACGTCGTTGATGACGATCTGGGCGAGTCGGCGGGAGGCGCGTTTCTTAAGGGGTCGGATGCGAGGCATAATGACGGTGTAATACACCATCATATTTCGCGTCAATAGGAATGTCGTAAAAATTATTGCTTTCTCATACACCGGGAGTAGAACGGGGACATGAGCAGGCACGGAAAGCGGGCGGAGGGGTCGACTGCGGTTACGATTTCGCTGCCGAAGAAACTTCTCGCGGAAGTGGACGAAGCGGCGGCGGAGGATAGACGCACTCGGTCGAACTGGATCGTGGTTCAACTCGAGGAGGCGGTGCGGCTGCGGAAGCTGAAGAAAAGGGGGGCTTCGGGCGCTGCCCCTGTGGAGCCGCCGAAATCTTCTCGCTCAATGCGCTATCCGCACGGAGAAGACCACGAGCCGGTCGCGCTGGCGGCGGAAGAACCGCCAAAGCCGCGCGCGACAAAGCCCACGAAGCATTGATCTGGCTATGGCTGCGGATATCTACATTCTGCGGAGCGGTGCCGAGAATGAGACCGGGCCATTTACGCTCGAGGAAGTGCGGGAAATGCGCTACGGCGGGCAGCTCGCTGCCGAGGACTTCTTCTGGAAGCCGGGGATGGCGGAATGGGCGCCCATCACAAATCTGCCGCGGGCGGCGGACGCATCGGCAGCGGTGATCCGGCTCCCGGGGGAGCGGCAGCGGCGTCCCATGGCGTGGGAGCGGGCTCCACGGATGCTGGAGATCAGGCAGGAGCGCGGCGTAGATGCCGGCGCGGTGGTGGGGCTGGTGGGAGCGGGGATGTTGATCGTGGGGCCGTTTTGCCCGTTGCTGCGAGTGCCGATCTTGGGATCGATCACGTATTTCAACTCGGGCAGGGGAGATGGGATCATTGTGCTCGTGTGTGGATTGCTGGCGATGCTGCTGGCCTTCCTCGGAGCGCGGCGTGCGCTATGGCTGGCGGGACTCGTCCCGATCGGGCTGATGATTTACTTCGTGACCGCGGTGAGCGGGGCGCTCTCGGACGCGAAGAGCGAGTTTGAAGGCGACTCGATGATGATGGCGGGCCTTGTGCGCACGTTCCTCAGCGCGATCCAGATCGAATGGGGCGCGGCAGTGATCCTGCTGGGGGCCCTTCTTTGCATCATCGCGAGCGCGATGCCGGCTGTCCGCAGGAGGGGCGGGTGGTAGGAGCGAACGTCTGAATTATGGAAACGCCCGAGTATCCCAAACCGATGACGTATCTGCTCACGGTGCAGTGTGCGCGACCGGAGATCGGCATGATGGCGGAATATCATGCGTCGACGCCGTTCCCGAGTCTGCGGAAAGGGGATTTTCTGGAACTGATCGACTGCGAGCCGAAGATCTGGGACGTGATCGATGTGACGCACCGTCTCGTGAAAGCGGCTGACGGGAGTGTGATTTGCGGGACCTGGGTGCTCGCTGACTCTCCGGTGGTCGAAAACACGGGCTACGTCGTGAAGAAGCAATCCGGCGAGGAGGTGGGCCCGAGTTCCACGCGATTCGGCAGGATCCGCGACGGGGCGGACGGCTAGACGATGGCGAAGGTCGGCAGGCAGCTCAAGCCGGTGCAGATCGGCAACATCTCGATCCCGCTGTATCGGCTGGGGGATGGGAGGATTGCGTTTTCGGATCGGTTCGGCGGCCCGCGGAGGGTGCGGAAGTTTCGCAGTGAGGAGCAGGCGAGGGCGGAGGCGGAGCGGATCGCGATCCAGGCGATGAACGGGCAGGCCGTGCGGCACGAGCTGAGCGCGGCGGATGTGCAGATCTACCACCGGGTGAGGACGGAGCTGGAGGCGGTGGGGATGGACGTGAGCTCGGCGATCGCGGAATACGTGTCGGTGAAGAAGCTGGCTGGCGGCCGGGATCTGCTGCCGCTCGTGCGGGAGGGGATGAAGCAGCAGGAGGTGCCGGCGATCACGGTGAACGGGATTTTCTCGGAGATGATCGCGCGCAAGGAGCGGCTGGGGCGGAAGTATTGGCGGATGAAGGAGCTCAAGGCGGTGGGGCGCAAGCTCGCGGAGGCGGGATTCGGCAATCGGGTGATCTCGACGGTGCAGACGTCGGAACTCGACGAGTATCTGGATTCTCTGAAGGTGGGGGCGCGGCGGCGAAACAACGTGCGCAGCTGCATTGTGACGGCGTGGCGCTACGCGAAGACGAAGGGGTATCTGCAGGAGCCGCTGGGGGAGACGGCGGCGGAGAAGACGGATCGGGCGCACGAGGAAAGCTCGGTGATCACGGTAGCGACACCGGCGGAAATGAAGTGGTGGCTAGAGAACATCAACGAGACGTTTCTGCCGTGGCTGGCGGCGATCGCGTTTGCCGGGGTGCGCAGCGAGGAGATTTGCCCAGAGAAGCAAAACGAGAAGGACGCGCTACGGTGGGATGATTTCCGGTGGACGAAGAATTACGTGCTGATCCGGCCGGAGGTGTCGAAGGTCGGCGAGAAGCGGATGTGTCCGCTGTTGCCGAACCTTGTCTCATGGCTGGCGCCGTATAAAGACCGCACGGGCTACGTTTGCCCGCCCGGGGCAAGACCGGACAACGAGATCCGGCGGCTTAATCGGCTGAGCGCGAAGTTGACCCGGGAGGGGGTGCATCCGGTGCCCGGGCTGCGGTGGCGGCACAACATTCACCGGCACAGCTACGGGTCGTATCGAATGGCGATCATCAAGAACATGCCGCAGCTCGAATACGAGATGGGAAATTCGCGCGACATGATCAAATCGCACTATCACGACGCGCGGGAAGAGGACGTGGCGGTCGAGTATTTCAACATCTACCGGGGTGAAAAACCGGCGAATATCGTGGAGTTCACGACGGCGGAACAGTGGTTGGAGCTGTTCCAGAACTGTTCCAGAAATGGGGCAATAGCCCGCTGACCCGCATAAATACTGGCGGTGAGGGGGGGATTCGAACCCCCGGTAGCCTTTTGGACTACGGCGCTTTAGCAAAGCGCTGCTTTCGACCACTCAGCCACCTCACCTGGAGAGGCTCGCCAATAAAGCGGGATTCGCGGCGTCGGTCAAACACATTGGCCGGTCTCGTCGATGGAAACCACTCCTCAGTAGCTGTGGGAGGTCAGCTTCGTCTTGCCGCGGAAGATGTAGTAGATCGATGCGGTGTAGGCGAAGACAACGGGAACGCCGATCGTGGCGATCACGAGCATGATGCCGAGCGTTTTCGGGGTGGAGGCGGCATTGGCGATCGTGAGGCTGTTTTCCGGATTCGGGCTCGAATACACGATGTTCGGAAAATAGCTCAGACCGAAGGTCGCCATCATGAGTGCCATGCCGAGGCAGGAGCACAGGAATGCGTTGAACTCGCGGCCGCGGGAGAATTCGCGGGGAATGTTCAGCACGACGAGAATGCCCAGCGCGGCGACGAGGAAGATGTAGCTGCGCTCGCGCACGAGATCGACGATGCGGGGAACGTCGATGAACGTGTAGAGGTTGAAAATCGAGTAGCACGCAATGAACACGCCGATGAGCGTCGGCACCCAGCGGCGGACCTTTTGCTGCAGCTCGCCCTCGGTTTTCATGACGATGTAGATCGCTCCATGCATCGCGAAGAGGGCGACGGTGGTGACCCCCATCGTGAGCGCGTAGGGATTGAGCAGACCGACGAAGGTGCCGGCAAACTCGTGGTCCGCGTCCAGCGGAATCCCGCGCACGATATTTCCCATGGCAACGCCGATGAGCAGTGCTGAGACGATGCTGCCGCAGGCGAATGCGATGTCCCACATCGTGCGCCACCATTTCCACGGCTCCTTGCTGCGAAACTCGATCGCGACGGCGCGGAAGATGAGCGACACGAGCAGGAGCATGAACGGGATGTAGAAGCCGGAGAACACCGTCGCGTAGGCCTCGGGAAATGCGGCGAAGAGCGCGCCGCCGCCCGTCACGAGCCAGACTTCGTTGCCGTCCCAGACGGGGCCGATCGCGTTGAGGAGCATGCGACGGTCTTCATCCTTTTTCACGAAGAGATGCAGCGCGCCGACACCGAGATCGAAGCCGTCGAGCACGGCGTAGCCGGTGAGAAGAACTCCAACAAGGATGAACCAGATGACTTCGAGACTCATGACTATTCCGCGCGTGGGAGGCGATCGTCGGCGCGAATCCATGCGCGCCAGCTTTCGGGCATTTCGTGGGTGGCTTCCGCGTCCTCCGGACCGTGCTGGATCTTCCGGGTGAGAAGGAACAGGAAGAGAACGAACAGCAGCGCGTAAATCAGGAAAAAGAGGATAAGCGAGAAGAGGATCTCCTCGGCGCGGACGACTTTTGACAGCGCCTCGGAGGTGCGAAGCAACTCATAGACAATCCATGGCTGACGTCCCATTTCCGCGGTGAACCAGCCGGTTTGGTTCGCGATTTGCGGACCGAGGACCGAGAGCACCAGTGCGGCGAGCAGCCAGCGGGTTGGAGCCCAGTCCGTGCGGAAGAGCCAGCCCTTCCACCAGAAAAAGAGAGCGGTCAGGATCAGCACCAATAGGGCGACGCCGATAATGATCATGATGTGGTAGAACTGGAAAACCGCATTCACGCGTGGCCAGTAGGATGGACGCAGCGCAGCGAGCTCGGCATCCGTGGCGTCAGGATGCTGCTTGCGAAGAAAATCGTCGGGCGGAAGGTCATTCAATCCCACCACCGGTTTGTTTGCGTTGTTCCACGCTAGGAAGCTCAACAAGCCGGGAATCTGGGGGCCATGCACGGTCCGGGATTTTTCGTCGACCCATCCGAAGAGTGTCATCGGGGTCCGGGATTCCGTTTCGTAGACGCCTTCGATCGCAGCGAGCTTGATCGGCTGATTCTCCACAACGCCCTTTGCGGTGAAGTCGCCGCTGACCATCTGGAGAATCGTGGCGACCGCACCGAAGGAGAGCCCGACCTTCATCGACGCGCGGGCGAAGTCGAGATGGCGGTTTCGCAGCAGGTAGAAGGCCGCGATGCTCACGACCAGGAACGCGCCCGCCATCCACGCCCCGAGGATGACGTGGGTGAGCCGGTCGATGGACGAAGGATTGAAGACCATCGCCCAGAAATCGTCGATCACCGCGCGGACCGTTCCGAGATCGGCTTCCGTGACGACATGCCCCGGAGGAAGGCGGACAGGCTGTCCGTCGACGACGGTCTCGAGATGATCCCCCGCCGGTGTCTGCATCCACGAATTGGCGACGACGATCCAGATCGCGCTGAAGTGGGCGCCGAAGCACACCATGCAGGTCGAAAAGAAATGGAGCCGGGGCCCCACCTTGTTCCAGCCGAAGAGCAGGATCGCGAGAAAGCCCGATTCGAGAAAGAAGGCGAAGATTCCCTCCGCCGCGAGAGCGCTTCCGAAGACGTCGCCGACGAATCTCGAATACGTCGCCCAGTTCGTGCCGAACTCGAACTCGAGCACGATGCCCGATGCCACGCCGATCGCAAACGTCAGCGCGAAGACCCGCGTCCAATAGCGGGCCATGTTGTGGTAGAGGACGTTTCCGGTCTTCAGCCAGATCGCCTCCATGATCACCAGCACCATCCCGAGGCCGATGCTCAGCGGCGGGTAGATGTAGTGAAACATCACCGTGAACGCGAACTGCACCCGGGCGAGAATTTCAACGTCCATGTCGCGGGTCCGCGCCGGTGGCGGAGAGGGTGCCGCAACGGGCGGCGGCCGGCAAAATCGAGTCGATCACGCTTCCGAGTGTGCCGCGCGGATGGATTCCGCGCGCGCAGGAAGCGGCAAAAGTTTGATGCGGATCACGCTGCGGTGCTTGAAACGAGCGCGTTCGCAGCGCGTTGACGTGTCAAGACCTTCCGCGGTCAATGCGGGATGACGCGCAAAAATATCGAATCCGACGTGAGCGGCGCGTCGATTCGGTGGAACACGCTCTCCACCGTTTCCGACACATCAGTCGTATGAATCAGGGTGGAGGATGCCTCGGTCCAGGAAACGAGGTCGGTGCTGAACTCGATCCGGTAGGTGACATCGAGAGCGTTCCTGGGACGATCGAAACGAATCGCCGGGACGCTTTCACCATCATCGTCCATCCAGAGAATTTCGACGCGCGGAGTGTCGTGAACGCGGGGGTCGGTGCCTTGCGCGTATTCGAGCCAGTTGCTTCGACCGTCGAGATCCGGGTCGGCTGCGGGACCGGAGATCGACGGGTTGTCGCGTTCGGAGGACGTGAAATGGAAATTGTCCCAGCCCTGATAGGTGATCGCAGGCGCGGGCTCCGGCCCCCCCGAGTTGCCTCCGGTGCTGCTGCTGATCGCCCATGAAGTGGACGCCGAGAGGTCGACGTTTCCATGGGGATTCCGGAGCACGAGCGACGGACCGCCGCCGTCGGTGACGGGATACCATCCGTCGTTGTAGCTGAAATCGAAGACGATGCTGCCATTTGCGTCGACGAGCGCAAGTCGCTCTCCGGCATTGTCGAGCTGGCCGTCGTAGGGGCCGACGACCACTGCGTCCACCGACGGGTATCGGGCGTGGAACGCAGCGAGGTTTTTTGCGAGCACGAGCCTGCCTCCGGGGGCCAGCGTGACTGCGGGGAAAACGTAGGTGATGCCGGCGGTGAAACGCACTCCGGTCAGGTCCAGAGGTGCGTAGCCAATGTTCTGAAACGCGAGATACTCGTAGTCGTTTTTGGAGGTCCCGGGAGCTGCCGCGAGTTCGGCGGAAGTGGGATCTGCGGGATGGTATTGGATTTCGACGATCCGGAACGACTCCCGGACCGATGGCTCTCCGGCATAAGTGAACGAAGAGATCCACTGGCCAGAGTCGTCGTAGAGGTGAATTTCACCGCCGATCATCCCGAGGGAGCCCGAGTAATTGCCCTGGACGAGGCGGCCTTCTCCGCCCGTCGGACTGGTCGCGCGAGCGCGAAAGGCGAGTGCATTTCGGACGACATGGAGGACGCCCGCATATCCGGATTCGGCGCTGCTATCGCCGGGAGGAATGACGGTGCCTCCCTCGAAGGTGTGCGAAATCGCGCCTTCGAGTCTCCATCCGGAGATGTCGACCGCCTCCGAAGTCGTGTTGCGAAGAACGAGATACTCCTCCTCGTCGTTGCCGGATTCCGCGGCAGGTTCGACGGCATCGATCACAACGATCTCCGGCACGTTCGACTGGGCGTTATCGGGCACGGGATCACCACTTCCCGGTGCGGTCCCAAAACGCGGGCGGGTGGCGGGATTCTGGTTGTAGAGAAAGGCGCGCCGAGGCTCGAAATAGTGGTCGATCACGTATTCCGTTTCCTCGCGAGGGCGGAGTCCACGCCCCCAGGTGCCCCATTTGTCGAAGTCCAGATCACCGTCCGTGGGCCAGTTTGGATTCGGACCGGCCGGATTTGGATCGATCGTGGCAACGATCTGGCGCATGCGCGTCTCCAGAGGACCATCTGTGGTGCCGGGCGGCTGCAGGATCGTGTCCATGAGCGTGCGCACCCGGCGGAGGAACATTGCGCGAAATTCCGGCACTTCGGCGATGAGCCGGTAAAGGCGGTTGTAGTTGGGAGCTGTCTCATCGAAAGCAAAAGTGAACAGGCCTTCCTGTGTATAAATCCGGTCGTCCAAATAGGCGGCGGGCCAGGTAAAGACATGGCCGAACGACAGATCCACATCCCACACGATCGGCCTCCATTCGCCGGTGCGGAACGTGTCGTGATACACGTAGTAGTTCTTGTGCCCGTGATCGACGTCGCTGATGAGGAGGCGTGCGGCGAGGTAGTTGATCGTGGCGGGAATGTTCACCGCGTCGTAGGCAAAGAGCCGCCGTTCTTCGAGAGGCCGCGAAGGATCCAACCCGTCAATGAGGGCCTGGAGATCCGAAGCGTCCTCGTTTTTTCGCGTTCTTTTCTTCGCGGTTTCCGTGGAGGCCAGGTGGTCGTAAATCTTGTAAAGCGCGCCGTAGGGATCGAGGCCATTGCGCTCGAGCATGCGGTCATCACCATCCTCCACCATGTCCATCACGCTGTGGAACTGGGAGTTCAACTGCACGCGGACCGGAAAGGCGAAATGGGGGATCCCCAGCGCCATTCGATGAACCTCGTGGGCGAGGGTGTTTCGAGTTCGCGTCTTGTCCGCGTAGTTGCTGAGAAGGTTGATGTCCTTCACCTTCCGGGGGGCGGTGCCGCTCCACAGGAATCGGTTGTCGCGGTTGAAGTCGAGGTTGCGGCTGCTTTTCGGAAACCCCGCGGTCGACTGGCCGTGGAGATTGATGGCAACGTTGTCGTAGAATGCGCCGAGATAAAAGACGGCGGTGCGCGTGCCGGCGAGCGTGGCTGCAGCGCCCGGGGTTTGCATGAACAAGTGGACGATGGGGAGGGACGACGGGGACTCTGAGGGGTTCCATGCGACCGTGCCAAAATACTGGTCGTTGTCGTCCGGATGTAGAAATGCCGGAGCCCTGCCGATGTTTCCGTCGACATCACTGGCTTCGAATCTCCATCGCAACATTTCTCCGGGACCCAGTCCCCGTGTCGGGAGGGCGGCGGTGTAGACGCCGTCGTTCGGAGTTGCGTCGGGTGCCACGCCGTCGTCCCGCATTTCGACTTCGACCTCCGCGTCAAACATTGTGCGATGGAAAAGCCGCACGCTCCCGGGTTCGATGTCGTGAATGGTCTTGTGCACCCGCACCGACACAATCTCATCCGCACTGTCGCCCGAGGGCATGGGACGGGAGATCCAGCGGGTCGGATTCGTGAGAAGGGGACCGATCACGGTGGCGCTGCCATTGATTTCGCCGGGTGTCGGCACGGTGAAATAGCCGGGCTCGCCAGTGGCGGCGAAAACCACTTCGAGCTCCGGCAGGAGCAGAAATTCCGTGCGATCCGCGGACGCTTTGAGTCCCTGAATCGCGAGCAGATTCGCGCCGGCACGCAATTCAGCGGCGGACGCCGGAATGAGGAATTCCTCCCACTCCTCGTTGAGCGAAGCATCGCGCTCCGCCGTGGCTGCCGAATTCCACTCGAGTGTGTCCGGAGCCAGCGCGCTGGCCACCCGGTGGCCATTGATCCATGCCACGAATCCGTCTGCGAATTTCATCCGCAGGCGCAGGAACGCGACCTCCCCGGGATGGTCGATCTGGAAGCCGATCCGCAGGCACACGGTCCGCTGCTCATCGGCAAGAGCGTCGGCAAGGTTTCCCGTTTCAGAAATCAGCCCACCATACGAGGCGTCGGCTGCGTATCCGACGCCAGTCTGCGCGGTCTGCCATGACGAATTCGACAGCTCTTCGGCCTCCCTCCAGTTCTCGAAATGTTCGTCGAAATCCTCTTCGCTCCCCGGCACGCCAATCTGCGCCTCGGCACCGGCAGGGATGGCGACGACAGCTTCGGATTGCGGGATGCCGTAGGAAATATCGGTCGTCTGCCGGGGAAACGACGGCGCGTAGGACGAGGCGATCGACCCGTCCGGTCGCACCAGCGCAAGAAATTCGCCATCGGCGCTCAACGAGAAATTCGTGTGCAGGGGAGCGTCGGGAAGTTTCCGATCGCGCCCGGAGGCGAAGACGACGAGAAAACCGCCCGGCGGCAGGGTCCGTTCCGGAAAGACCCACTTGGAAAGGTTGCCTGCGGAATCCGTCAGCCGCCAGCCGAGAAGATTCAAGGGTTCCGTCCCGTTGTTGTAGAGTTCGATCCAGTCGGAATCTTCCCGAAAATCGTCCTTCAGGGTTGTGTCATTCGAGGCAAGGAACTCGGAGATGACCACCTCGGCGTGCAAGGAGGTGGCGACAACCGCCATCGAGATCAATCCGATCCATCTCCGCACGTGAACTGCAACACCCCTCACCACGAGGGCGAACCATAAAGCAATTGATCACCGAGACAAGAGGCTTTGGCCCAAAAAAATGATCCGGAACGTGATCAGAGGAGGGGAATTACGCGAATCCGATAGAAACCGTTCGGCGTTGCGAAATTTTCATGTGTGGGACGCACTGTGACCGTTTCGATTTCAGAGTCCTCCTCGTTGGGATCGACGGAATGAGGAGTGAATGAGACGGGCTTCCAAAAGACAAGATCGCGACTGACTTCGAGTTCGTAGGTGACATCGAGGGCGTTTTTTGGACGATCGAAACGAATCGCGGGGGCGCTTCCACCGCCATCGTCCATCCAGAGAATTTCGACACGCGCGGTATCGTGAACCCGGGGGTTGGTGCCCTGCGCGTATTCGAGCCAGTTGCTTCGACCGTCGCGGTCGGGATCGGCGGACAGGCCGGAGATCGACGGGATGTCGCGCTCGGAGGACGTGAAATGGAAGTTGTCCCAGCCATGGTAGGCGATTGCCGGATCCGGATCGGCCTTGCCGCCGGATCCGAGGGGATCGCGACTGATTCTCCACGACGTGGACTTCGAGAGATCCGGATTCGATGCGGGGCGGCGGGCGACGAGCGAGCGGCCGCTGCCGTCGGTGGCGGGATACCAGCCGTCCTTGTAGGAAAAATCGAGGATGGTCTCGCCGCTGGCGTCCACGAGAACAAGGCGTTCTCCGGCGTTGTCGAGGGAACCGCCGAACGGTCCGGTGATCATTGCGTCAGAGGCGGGATAACGCAGCTTGAATGCGGCGGGGCGTTTCGCCAGCACCACGCGACCATCCGGAGGAAGAATCAGGTCGGAGAAGGTGAATGTGATGCCGACGGTGAACCGGATGCCGCTGAGGTCCAGTGGCGCACTGCCGAAGTTGCGCAGAACGAGATACTCGAAATCGCCTTCCACGACGTCCGGAAGGGCGGCGGACTCGGCCGGGCCGGGAGGGGCGGGATGATATTGAATCTCGGTGAGTCGCAGGGAAAGCCGCGGGGTGGTCTCTCCGGTGTAGGTGAAGCTGGAGATCGTCTGTCCGTGCTCGTCCCGAAGGTGAATCGTTCCGCCGGTGGCCGGTAGGTCACCGGAGAAGTTTCCCTGCACGAGTCGGCCTTCGCCGCCCGTCGGGCCGGATGTGCGGTGGCGAAAGGCAATCGCATTCCGGGTGACATGCAACAGGCCCGCATAACCTGCGGCTGGAGTGCCGGCCCCCGGCGGGATCACGGTGCCTCCCGGGAACGTGTGCGACACGGCGCCCTCCAGTCGCCAGCCGGAGATGTCCACCGCATGCGACGTCGTGTTGCGGAGGATGAGGTATTGTTCCGCGGAATTTCCCGAGGCGGGGGAGTGGTCAACGGAATCGATCTGCACCATCCCGGAGGTGTTTGTCTGCGGCTGATCGGGAATGGGATCGCCGCTGCTCGTGGACGTGCTGAAGTGCGGCCGCGTTGCGGGATCCTGATTGTAGAGAAACGTGCGTCGCGGCTCGAAGTAGTGTGCGATGACGTATTCGGCTTCCTCGCGAGGACGAAGTCCGCGTCCCCAGGTGCCCCATTTGTCGAAATCCAGATCTCCATCCGTGGGGTGCGCGGGATCCGGCGGACCTGGATCAGGGTCAATGGATGCAACAATCTCCCTCATCCGTCTTTCCAACAGACCGTCCACCGTTCCCGGTGGCCCAAGGATCGTGTCCATCAACGTCCGCAACCGACGGAGGAACATCGCGCGAAATTCCGGCGTTTCGGCAATGATCCGGTAGAGTCGGTTGCTTGTGGCTCCGGCAGGGCGGATCGGATCGTTGGCAACGATGTCGTCGTTGAAATAGCCATCGGCGCTCGTGAAGTGGTGTCCGAAAGAGAGATCCACATCCCATGCGATGGGCCGCCATTGGCCGGTGCGAAAGGTGTCGTGATAGACGTAGTAGTTCTTGTGTCCGTGGTCCCGGTCGCTGATCAGCGCACGTGCGGCGAGGTAGTTCACGGTCGCCGGGATGTCGAGGTTGTCGTAAGCCCAGAGACGTCGGGCAGCGAGGGAGTGGGTCGCCGGGTTCAGCGCGTCAATCAGTGACTGCAGGTCGCTGGTGTCTTCTAGCTTGCGCGTCTTTTTCGAAGCGGAGGCCGTGGACTCCAGACGGTCGTAGATTTTGTAGAGCGCACCGTTTGGATCCAAGCCGTTGCGTTCGAGCATGCGGCTGTCGCCATTCTCGACCATGTCCATCACGCCGTGAAACTCCGCGTTCTGGTGGACACGAACCGGGAAGGCGAAATGGTGGGTTCCAAGTGCGAGTTTGTGAACCTCGTGCGCGAGGGTGTTTCGCGTGCGCGTCTTGTCGGCGTAGTTCGTAAGGAGATCGACGTCCTTCAATCTGCGGGTCGCGGTCCCGGCCCAGGCAAAGCGGTTGTCGCGGTTGAAATCGAGGTTTCGGCTGCTCTTCGCAAAGGTGGAGGTGCTCTGACCGTGCAGATTGATGGTGATGTTGTCGTAAAACCGGTCCAGGAAGAACACGGAGCCACGGGCGCCGCCGCGGGTGCCGGCCCCGCCGCTGTCCGCCGCAAAAAGGTGGAGAATGGGAAGTTGGGAAAAATTCTCCGAGGGGTCGCGCGCCACCGTTCCGTAGTAGCGGTCATTGTCTTCGGGGTCGTGAAAGACCGGTGCGCGCCCGATGTTTCCCTGCACGTCCTTCGCCTCGAATCTCCAGCGAAACATCAGTCCGGCTGTGGGATCCGTGGTCGGAAGAATGGCCGTATACACCCCGTCTCCAGCCCGCGTGTCAGGCGCGACGCCGTCATCGCGCATCCAGACCTCGGTCTCGTCGTTGAACATCGTGATGTAGAACAGCCGCACCGAATCTGTGGCGACTGCGTGAACGGTCGGTTCGACCTTGACGGTGACGACCTCCGGCGGGCTCGAGGCATTGCCGAGCGGACGCGGAATCCAGTTTGTCGCTTCGGAGAGCACCGGGCCGAGGGTGATGGCGCTGCCGTTCAGCTCTCCCGGTGTCGGCGAGGTGAAATAGCCAGCCGGGCCGTCGGCGTATTCGGTGATGTAAAGCTCGGGCAGCAGCAGAAACTCCGGGCTCTCGGGGCGAACGTTGAAGCCGTGGATCGCGAGCAGATTTTCGCCGGCGCGCAGGTCGATGGAGGAGATGGGAATCGTGAAGTCGACCCATTCCGCATTGAGCGAGCTGTCGCGTCCCACAGTGGCTGTGCTGTTCCAGACGGGGGATGCGGGAGCCGAGACGGATGCGACCTCGGTGCCGTTGATGTAGGCGATGAATCCATCGTCGAACTTCATGCGAAGCCGGAGGAACGCGATGTTGTCGGGGGCCTCGACATGGAATTTCAACCGCAGGCACGCCGAGCGTTGCTTCCAGACCATCCGCTCGCGGATGTCTCCACCGGGAGCGATGTTTCCACCGTAGTCCGTGCCGTCGGCAACGAATCCCACACCCGTCTCCACGGCCTGCCAGGACGAGCCGGTGAAATCCTCCATTGCCGTGGTCCAGTTCGCGAAATTCGCCGCGTAGTCCTGCTCGCTTACGGGCACGCCGACCTGCCCCGTGTGGCCGCGGGTGATGGCGGGCGTCGTGCGGGATTGCGGAATGCCGTAGGAAACATCGGGAACCTGCCGCGGGTATCGTGGCGCATAGGAGGAGGCGATGGAGCCGTCCGGTCGCACCAGTGTGAGAAACTCACCCTCAGCGCTCAACGAAAAGTTCGTATGCAACGGGGCGTCCGTGACCTTCCGATCCCGCCCGGACGCAAAGACCACGAGGTAGCCTCCCGGCGGCAGGACACGAGCGGGAAACGTCCATTTGGCGAGGTTGTTCGGGTCGTCCGTGAGCCGCCAGCCCTGCAGATTGACGAAGCTGGAGCCCGTATTGTGGATCTCGATCCAGTCGGAATCCTCGAAGAAGTCGTCCTTCAGCGTGGTGTCGTTTGACGCGGCAAACTCCGAGATGATCAGGTCCGCACGCAGGGGCAGGAAACCGAGGAGAAATCCAAACAGAACTCCAATCGAAATGCGCACAGATCCCTGAACAACAACCATCTAAAGAGCCGGTTAGCATGCATTCACTGCGGATCATGGCAATCCCATTTGGAGACTGTTTCCAGCCCATTCGATCGCCAGAGGCGGCAGGATTTGCAAGGAGCCGGAACGGCGAAAACGCAGCATCGCGCGCAGACACGGTTCGCTAAGATTTCGCATCCCGTTGTCATGCTTTCCGGACGAAGGCTCCTCTGCGGCGGGAATTGACGGAGCGGGCGTCACAAAATTACGGTCCCCGATTCATTCCACCCATGAAAGTTCCCTCCATCCTCCGAATCGTCGGCTGGCTTTTCGTCGTCCTCGCCGGCGCCGGCAGCCTCGCGGTGCTCGCGCTCTCGCGAGGAGAGCCCGTGAACGCGCTATGGCTGGTGGTCGCGTCGGTGTGCGTGTTCATGGTCGCCTACCGGTTCCATTCCGCGTGGCTGATGGCGAAGGTTCTCACGCTCGACGAAATGCGGGCGACCCCGGCCGAGGTGAAGGAGGATGGAAAGGATTTCGTGCGCACGAATCGCTGGGTGGTCTTCGGTCACCATTTTGCGGCGATTGCAGGTCCGGGGCCGTTGGTGGGACCCGTGCTTGCGGCGCAGTTCGGCTATCTGCCGGGGACGCTGTGGATCTTGATCGGAGCGACCCTGGGTGGCGCCGTGCACGATTGCATCGTGCTTTTCTGCTCGGTGCGACGGGGAGGGCGCTCGCTCGGAGAGATGGTGCGGGCGGAAGTTGGTGCGCTGGCGGGAACGGTGGCGCAAATCAGCATTCTCGCGATCCTTGTGATCCTGCTGGCCGTTCTGTCGCTGGTCGTGGTGCGTGCGCTCGCGGAGAGCTCCTGGGGGTTGTTCACGATTCTCGCAACGATCCCGATTGCGATGGCGATGGGGGTGGGAATGCAATATCGCCTTGCGCCGATCGGCTTGATCTCGGTGCTCGGCGTGGTGGGATTGTTGCTCGCAGTCGTTGGCGGCCAGTGGATCAAAGGCACGCCGCTCGATGAGTGGTTGCATGTCGCAGACACGAACCTCGCGATCGGAGTGATGATCTACGGGCTGCTCGCATCCGTGCTGCCGGTCTGGCTGCTGCTCGCGCCGCGCGACTATCTCAGCACATTCATGAAGATTGGCGCCGTGGCGCTGCTCGGCATCGCGATTGTTGTGATCGCGCCACCGCTGCACATGCCTCCGCTCACGCAGTTCATCGATGGCAGCGGACCGGTTTTTGCGGGAGCGGTGTTTCCGTTTTGCTTTATCACGATTGCCTGTGCGGCCGTGTCCGGCTTTCACGCGCTGATTTCCTCCGGCACGACGTCGAAACTTCTCGCGCGGGAAAAGGACATCCGGCTCGTCGGCTACGGCGCGATGGTCGTCGAAATGCTCGTTGGAATCATGGCGCTCATCGCGGCGTCCGTGATGCCGCCGGGCGAATATTTTGCGATCAACATGAAGGGCGAGCCCGCCGCCGTGGTCCAGAAGATCAACGATCTCGGGTTCCCCGTCACCACCACGCAGATGGAGGAACTCGCGTCGAAGGTGGGTGAGGAAAGTGTCATCGGTCGCACGGGTGGCGCGCCGACGTTTGCCGTGGGAATGGCGCTCATGTTCGCGCGCGTGGCAAACAGCCCGACCGCCATCGCGCTATGGTATCACTTCGCGATCATGTTCGAGGCGTTGTTCATTCTCACAACGATCGACGCAGGGACGCGGGTGGGGCGGTTTTTGGTGCAGGATCTTCTCGGATATGTCTGGAAACCGTTGGGTCGCACGGACTCGGCGCTGGGTGCGTGGACGGCGAGCATTCTCTTCGTCAGTGCGTGGGGCTGGTTCCTTTACCAAGGGTGCATCGACCCGCTTGGAGGCATCAATTCGCTCTGGCCGATCTTTGGTATCGCCAACCAGCTGCTCGCGGTGATCGCCCTCTCACTCGGCACGGTCGTGCTCCTGAAAATGGGCCGCGTGCGCTATCTCTGGGTTCCGATCCTGCCGCTCGCATGGCTCATCGTCGTGACGATGACCGCCGGCGTGCAGAAGATTTTTGCCGCTGATCCGCGACTCGGTTTTCTCAGCGCCGCGCGGGGTTACGAGGCGCGCATTGCCGCTGGCGGAACTCCGGAGGAAATCGTCCAGTGGAGCCAGCTCCTTTTCAACAATCGCGTCGACGCAGCGGTGACCGGCGCGTTTCTCGTGCTGGTGCTTCTCGTCGTCGCTTCGAGCGCATGGGTATGCGTGCAAATTCTCACCGGCCGCCGC
>CALGTD010000018.1 GCA_937901895.1 uncultured Spartobacteria bacterium
CGGCCACCACAGGATACGTGCTGCTCGCGAGGTCCACGGCCGGAATTCCCGTCAAGTATGAGTTAAGCGATGAGACGGGTGGATGGGTGATCAGGGATGTATATCCGATCGATCCCAATCTGCCGCCTTTCAAGCAGCTGGCGTTCACCGGATATCTCCCGAACAAGAACGTGCGGGTGACCGCGATCGCGGAGGATGAGTTTCACGAGAAAGCGACCGCGATCAGCCCCATGTTCAGCAGCAGTGGGCCGGATAGTTTCTGGATCACCCGGCCGGCCGATAAAGTCGTCGCCGCCCAAGGCTATCATCTGAGCTTCTACGCTCATCATTCGATTTCACCGGATGATTCGCAGATGCTGAAGTTGTTTGCCCGACACAATGGTTCGTCGCAATGGACCGAGCTGGGCAGCGGGTATTTCAACGCTCACGGGATTGTGAATACGGGGGTATTCATTGCTCAGGCGGGCACATGGGAGATCAAAGTGGTCAATGGACCGGACGCGAATTCGCCGGACTACTCGAACCACCGGTTGACGCTCACGGCGGTGAACGGCCAAGTGATCAACTTCCCCGACCGCCAGTGGTGCGTCGTCAACGAGGTATTCAATCTGGGAGCGACGACGACCGCTCCCGGTCTTTCTGTGACTTACCATGTCATCGAAGGCACGGTGGAGTTTGTCACATCGTCGTCGATCAAGGTGACGAAGCCAGGACCGGTCACGATCGAGGCAAGGCAGAGTGGCAACTCCAGCTACGCTCCCGCGAAATCGGTAAGGCGGACGTTTACCGCTCTCTCGCCGCCGCAACTTACGATCGAAGAACCATTGTCCTACTCGATCGCAACTGGAATCCTCTCCGCCAAAGGGTGGGCCCTCGATTACGAAGATGGAGCTCCGATTCCGGTCACGCTCGTCATTGATGGCCAGAGCCACGATGTGGCCGTGGTGCAGGAGAGGCCTGACATCGCAGCCCAAGCGGCAGCGCAAGGCTGGTCGACGGGTGATGTCCTCGACTGTGGATGGAAGATCGAGTTCCCCGTCGCTTCTCTCGCCGAGGGCCCTCATGATGTGGTTATCCGCGCGGTCGATGGTTCCGAGAATGTAGTCGAAAAAGGATTCACCCAGTTCATCGGTGGCACGCCGGTGGAAAGAACCGAGACGATCGTCTTTACCGAGATCGGACCGCGTGGTTTCGGCGAGGAATTTACGCTCGACGCGACCGCCACTTCCGGCCGCTTGATAGAATACTCGATCGAAGCCGGCCATGGTCTGGTCACGCTCTCCGGCAATCGTGTCACAGTTGGAAACTCACCCGGTGCGGTCACCATCCGGGCAAGTGTTCCCGCGAGTGCTGGCTATTCGGCGGCATCCGTCGAGCGCACCTTCTCGATTGCAGACGGCGATGGGGATGGAGATGGAGTGCCGGATTGGTGGGAGTGGCAGTTTGATATCGATGTGACTCCTGGATCCGACGCGAATGGCGATGGCGTCAAGGATATCGACGAATATCATCTCTGGCGTAATCCGAAGCAGGCGGGGGGCGGCCAGCCCAAGGATACGGTAACGACGATTTTGAACGTCACGGCCAAAGGAAGTGGTGTCGTGACGCTCAACATTGGCGGCGAGCCCCATAACTTTAGCTTCCTTGGAGCCGGTGATCAGTGGCAGGAGCCTTATCCTTTTGGCAACAACGTGAAAACGTTTGCCGAGATCAAGGCAAAGCTCGGTGACGAAACGGAGATCGCCGTTTCATGGCCGAGCACGATCTCCGACTTCATTATCAAGGCGGCGAAGTCTCCCATAGCGGCGAGCGAGCTGCGAAGCCGCGTGGAGCTGATCGCCCGGGGATCGCAGACGCCGATCCACTTCGCGGATGCGATTTCCAAGAGCGAGCTCGTGGGCGCCAACGGTGGCAACAAGATCGCCGTTCGCGCGATGGTGGAGGGAAGTCTGCCGTTTGGTTTCATGGATACATCCAAGCTCGAAGTGCAACGGCGCGTGAGATTCGGATTGGGAGGCACACGCTCGGGAGATGCAGCCGGGATGATCGTCTATAGCGCGGACAACTACGTCTTGGGCGGCGGTCTCATGAACTTCGCGATCGTGAAAGGGCCGGCGATGACCGACGTCCGCGAACACCTCTCGGACCCGAAGCGGTTCCAAGCCAGGGTGCCCGCCGGCTACGTCGATGTGTATCGGCTCCGCGATCTCATCACGATCGACTTCTATCCGGACGGAAACTACCCCGACGACGGGCCGTTCAAGAACTTCTCCGGTGCCACCCGCCTCGTTGGCTACCGCCTAGCCGGAGGCTTGATGGCGAAGACCGGCAGCATCAGGCAAACGAGCGGCGGCAACGAACTGCTGTTCGAATTCGAAAACGATCGCTCCGTGGGAGAGTCGCGCACCGATAGTGAAAACGGAGGTTACACGCTGCGACGTAGCTATGTCTCAACGTTCAGGCACTGGGGCTGGCGGAAGCCGTCTGCTGCTCGCGAAGGAATGACTTCCGTGAGATCCGAGATGACTCAGCAAATCATGTTCGGGAGCGGCAACAGTCCAGGCAATGTGTCCAACAATCCGATCTTCGTTAAGATTTATCGCCATCAAGGGCCCACGGATTCGGCTGGCATCCTTTCGCAGGAGGAGCACCAGTTCGGCGTGGGAGATACCGAACTGCGGTATGGCGCCACAGCGGTTTTGCGCGGGTCGGCTGCGGATCTGCAAACGGCCTCGCACCGCTTTACCAAGAGCCCTTCAACCGATCTCAGTCCGCCCACGACCGAGGTAAACGCCACCGGCGGGAAGATGGAGACCGAATATTTCACCGCTTCCAGAATTATTGGCGGCAGTTCCAACTTCGACGGGCATCCTGGCTTTGTCGCAGGCGAACGAAAGAAAGTGCGTCGGGGCTTCCTCGATGGAGGGCCTGACGCTGCCGACGCGATCGTCACCAGCTACACCTACAAGCACCACTTGGTCGATGGGCGAGCGGTGCCTGCGACCGAGATCACGAAGCAAGGGAATATCACGGTCGGCGACGTGATTTATGAATACCCCACGACGGGTGCCGGCCAGGTGATCATCAGGACTTTGGCGTTGCCGGCTCATGGTGCCACACGGCTGCCGACCACTCTGCGCGCCTACAGCCGCCGGCTCGCTAATCTGGATCTGCGCGACAAGCCCATTTCGCTCACTCGTCCGGATGAAACGCGGACGGTCTACAGCTATCGCACCTCGGGCGAGAATTTGATTGTCGCCGAGCTTCAAGGGAAAGCCGGTGGCGGCGTCACGCAGTTTGCCGGCACGACACTGCTCGAAACGCTCGATATGGATGCAAACCGCTCGACCGTGATCGAGCGCACCTTTGACAAGCACGGACGGCTGACCCGCGAAGAAAGCTATGTTTATCAAGGCAACTCGAACTTCACCTCGCTAGGCTCAGTCGTTTACGAACACGACGTTTTCGGCAATCTCACCAAGAAGACTCACAGCTCCGGTCGTGTGCTCTACGAGGCGAACTATGAAGGGTTCCGCAAGATATCGGAGACCGACGAGCAGGGGATCACCCTCACCTACACCTACGATGACTACAACCGGGTGAAAAAGGTGAAGCGGGCGGCCGCGGCGGATGGGGCAAACGTGATTGCTGAAACCACCACGACTTACACCTACGACCCGATTGGACGTCTGGAGAAAGAAGTCGTTTCTGCCGCCGGGGCTACCGAAACGCTCGAGTCGAGCTACACCTACGACACCGCCAACCGGCCGAAGAGCCGCACGGTCCCTGGTAATCTGACGACCATCATCTCCTACGATTCGGCGATCAAGACAACGACGACTCTGCCCGGAGGTGGCACGAAGATCGAAGAGGTTCACAAAGATGGCCGCGTGAAATCCGTCACCGGCACCGCTGTGTCGGACATGACGACCACCTACGCTTACGATGCGACGACGGGAAATCTAAAAACCACGCAAAACACGGCGGGGCAGTGGGCAACCACCGAGTCCGATTGGGCAGGTCGCACGGTGAGCGTTTCCACACCGACCTACGCCGGCACAATCAGGGTGGTCGGCAACACCTACACCGGAGCGTTGTTGACCAAACAGGAGACCAAAGTCGGCACCACAGCGATCACGCTACCGCGCCTGTTCCAATACGACAGCTATGCCCGACTCGTCCGTGAAGGGCTCGATGAAAACGGTAACGGAGTTCTCGATCCCTCGACGGACTACGAGGTGAAGGAATACGAGTGGTCTTACCAGACCGGTGCCCCGAATCACGCGGCGAACCTCTATCGTTACGAAGGCGTGAAGGTGTGGCCGTATGCCGGTGCAAACGCGTCCACATCGCGCTTCGCATCGCAAACCTACACGCAAGTGACCGGGCTCGGGCCCTCGACGATGGCACACGTGGTGTCCCTCGATTTCGACCAGAACATCACCGACAGCACGACCACCATCGACCGAGCCGGCCGAAAGGTGGTGGTGAGCACTACGACCACGGGAACGACGGCCACGCTGCAGGAAGTCAGGTTGAATGGCCTCCCGATCAAATCGGTCAACGCGCAGGGCCACGCGACGCTTCAGACCTACGACGCGCTTGGTCGCCTCGAGGCGATCGATGATCCCCGCATTGGACCGACCAGTCACGAGTATCACTCCGACACGACGCTGGTGGAATCCATCACAGGGCCCGACCTCCGCACGACGCAGTATGGTTACGACGCAGCCGGACGCGTGATCTCCCAGATCAATCCGGACGGAAAGACCGCCTATTTCCAATACGACGCGGCGGGCAATCTCACGCACCAGTGGGGCGAGACGGTGAACCCCGTGAAATACGTTTACAACGACCTCGGCCAAAAGACGGAGATGCACACTTACCGCTCCGGAAGTTGGACGGGGAGCACGCTCCCGAGCGGTTTCGCCAGCAGCGGCGACAAGACCACGTGGACCTATCAATCGGCCACCGGTCTTCTCACGGAGAAGAAGGATGCCGTGGGCGCAACGACCTCCTTCGAATACACCGATCTTGGCCAGATGAAGAAACGCACGGATGCACGCGGTTGGGTGACGAATTATGAATACACGGACGCGCGGAAATTGCTGACGAAGGTGGTCTATACCGGCACGGCCGCGACTTACACGACCGACGTGAGCTACACCTATGACCGCGCCGGGCGCACGGCCACGGTGACGGACGCGGCGGGTGTGCGCACCTTCAGCTATTATGACAGCGGCTCAACTGCGGGCACGCAGGCGGCGAGCGCCCGTTTGAAGAGCGAAACGCTACCGAACGCCTTCGGCGGGCACGTGTTGACCTACACGTATCACTATGGCTCGACCGATCGGAAAGGCACGTTGGGTGGATTGGAGCTCAACAGCAGCGTCCATGTGAGCTACGGTTACGACGCGGTGATGCGGCTTAACAGCGTTGCCTACGCCGACGACACGGCCTTTACCTATACCTACGTGGCGAACTCGAATCTCATCGACCAAGTCACTCAAGGCGCGAGCGGCTATCTGCGCGATTACGATTATCGCACCGACAGCAATCGAGTGCACACGTTGAAGCACGGGTGGGGCAACGATCCCGGTAAGGCGATCGAGACCACGCTGAGCTACAATGACCTGGGCCTACGTAACACGGAAAAGACCACGGGTTCAGGCTACATGTCGGCGCTGGGTCGCGGCGGAGAAGCCGGTGTGCACACCGACTACACCTACACCGACCGCATGGAGCTCAACGATAGCGGCAAATACGTGATCGGCGCCGGTGGCTCTCTCGGTGGCCTTCGCGCTGGCACCGTCCGCGATTATACCTACGATCCGATCGGCAACCGCACGGCGGATCACGACGGCACTTACGTGCGCAACGCGCTTAATCAATACATGGCGGCGCCTGGTCTTGGGGCGCTGACCTACGACGCAAACGGCAATCTACTCGGCGACAGCCAGCGGAGTTATGAATACGACGCCGAGAACCGGCTGATCAAAGTCACGGGAAGCAACGGCGTTTGGACCTACAAATACGACTATCTTGGCCGCCGTATCGAAAAGAGCGGCCCTGGCGGCACCACGCGTTTCCTCTACGACGGCTGGAACCTATTAGCCGAGCTGAACGCATCGAACACCATCACACGCCGCTTCGCCTGGGGCTTGGACGTGAGCGGCTCGCTGCAAGGTGCGGGCGGAGTCGGAGGTCTCCTGGTGATCGCGGACGACGCCGGGCACTATTACCCCGTCTATGACGCCTCTCACAACGTGGTCGCGCTCTACAATGCTAGTGGAGGAATCGCCGCAGCTTACGAATACGATCCCTTTGGGGTTCACGGCAAACAAGGTGTGTATGCCGCGCAAAATCCCTTCCGTTTCTCGACCAAATACACCGACTCAGAAACCGACTTCATCTACTACGGCCATCGCTACTACATCCCCGCCCTCGGCCGCTTCCTAAACCGCGACCCCATCGAAGAAGCCGGCGGTCTTAACCTCTACGGCTTCTGCGGCAATGACGGGGTTAATCGCTGGGATTACCTGGGGATGAACTCGCAGGACGAACCTGAAGACGGCGGCACGCGGCCGGGTATAGTTGTGACCGCTCCGTCTGGTTGGACGGGAGAGGATTTCGCGCACGAATACAACACGCTCAATACGATCAACGAAATCAATTCGGGCAGCCTGTTCACCGACAGACTGGATCTTACGACGACAAACAACGGGCTAATCGACTCTGTCATAACGGATCTGAACAGAGCGATTCAGAATCGCCCCACTAAGCAGCAGTTGGAGCAGCGCCAACGTGAGCAGTGGGTTGAAATGCGGAGGTTTTGGGCCCGGATGGCATCTCGCACGTGGTTCGAGCGTATTTTGGATGCTCTAGCTGGGTATCGCAGCCCCATGCAGATCGAGATGGAGAACTCTCGGCATGCTTTACAATTTGCTCACGAGGTTGAGGAGGGTTTCGGGTTTTTGATCGATCGCGGAGTTAGCCGCTTAGGCGGCAATGCGATGGACGCTCATTTGATCAAATTCTGGGCACCTGTGGTTCTGACTGGCGGCTTTGGGCGGCTCGGAAAGCTCTTGGCCACGGAAACGACCTCCGTGCGTGTCGCAGGCGCGACGCGGTTGGGCGTTGTGAGAAATAATCCTTCCGATTGGAGAGCGACTCGGGATCTGTGGGATTCTGGTGGTTTCGGGGAAATTTTAAGCCCCGCGAATAGAGCAAGAATCGCACGAGGGAGAACACCTGAGGTGGACGAGGATTGGGTTCGATACTTCCCTGAGGACAAAGGTCTCCTAGGAGAGGGCATCCGGATGCACCACATTCAAGGAACGCCGTTCACGACGCCATTGCCAGTAACGCGGCATTTGGATGCACACATGCCGGGTGGCTTTCGCTATAATCCTGGCGGCCCCGGCGGTCAGGTCCCAATCTACGTTGAACCGCCATTCTAAAGATGTCCCCGGAAGTCGCATTCGATCACCCAAAGCAAAAGCTCTTGTTCTACATTGCGCAGGACTTTGAGGATGGACTTCCACCTATGGTCGAGCGTGTGGTTGGTGAGATTGCGCGAAGCCGAAGTTGGATAATAGGGCCGCCTGTGTTCTTGGATGAGCTGCATGCATCAAACTTGGGAACGCCAGTTCGAACTGTTGGCGGAATGCTCGAAATTTACTCAGCGCACGGGCCATGGCAGTTGCCGGTTGATGTGGATCGGCAACACCTCGAAGAGGTCACCTGGCTTGTGGAGGCGCTGCGTCGGGTTTCGGCTGAACGGAGCTTGGCGATCGAGTTTGAACTTGAGGGAACCTTCGTCGGGTCCGTTGAGGATGGGAAAATTGATCGGACGTTGGCGGAGGGGTTGCTCGGTGAATGGCGTCGGGAATTAGAAAAACGAACGTCGTAGATGACAGGCTGATGTTTGTTGATTGTGCCTGGGCTGGATAGACGCGGATGAGGGCTACGCACTGAGCTCCGATCTGACCTGACAGGGCAAGCAACGCCGCAACGGACGGCGCCGCTTTGCTCCGG
>CALGTD010000019.1 GCA_937901895.1 uncultured Spartobacteria bacterium
TCCCCCCACCCCTGCGGGCCCGGAGGTCCCGCAGCTCCCTGAGCGCGATCGAGCGCGGACTGTGGCCGGTGGCAGCCGCGGCGTCCGCCTTTTCCCACTGGCTCCGTCTGGAATTTTTCTTGAGCCGGATTCGTGGGCACGGCAGCATCCGACATGGGATTCTACCTCGACGCCGACGCTTTCTTCGCCGCGAATTCTCCGACGGCGCTGACCTTCGACGACGTCTCGCTCGCCACTCGTTATTCCGATGTGCTTCCGCGGGCGACGAACCTCTCGACGCGCCTCTCGGAAAGCCTGCATCTCAAGATTCCGATCATTTCGTCGGACATGGATACCGTCACCGAATCGCGGATGGCGATCCAGATGGCGCTCAATGGCGGAATGGGCCTGCTCCATTACAACATGAGCGACGAGGCGCAGGTGAAGGAGGTGGCGCGGGTGAAGAACCACATTCACGGGTTCATCCAGGAGCCGATCAAGGTGTCGCCGACCCAGCGCATCGGCGAGGTGATCGACCTCATTGCCAAGCGCGGCTTCGGATTCAGCTCGTTCCCCGTCGTGGACGAGGAGAACCGGCTGCTCGGGTTCCTGCCGGGCTCGGTGGTGCGTGAACGCTACCGCGACCGCACCGTGGCCGAGGGCATGACAAAGCGCGAGCATGTCTACACGCTGCCCGAGAGCGCGATCCGCGAGAATCCAATCGCGGCCGCGGACCGGTTTTTCACCGAGCACATGGGCATCAACAAGCTGCTCATCGTGGACGAGCACGACCGGTTGCGCGGGCTGTTCACGCTGAGCGACATCGAGCGGATCGGCGAGGAATCGAACCGGATGGTGAAACCGGCGCGGGACGCGAAGCTGCGGCTGGTCTGCGGCGCGGCGATCTCGCCTCACCGCCTGCCGGACGGCTCGCTGGACCGCGACCGCATTGTCTCGCACGTGGGACGCCTCATCGACGAGGGCATCGACGCGGTGGCGGTGTCGACGGCACATGGATTTTCCAAGGGCGTGGGCGACGCGGTGGCGTTGCTGCGCGAGGCGTTCCCGGAGCTCACGATCATCGCCGGAAACGTGACGAGCGGCGAGGGCGTGGAGTTTCTTGCCGAGGCCGGTGCAAACTCGATCAAGATCGGCCAGGGCCCGGGCTCGATCTGCACGACGCGCATCGTCGCCGGCGTGGGCATCCCGCAGATGACGGCGCTGTATGTGGCGTCGAAGGCGGCGGCGAACAAGGGGGTGACGATCATTGCCGACGGCGGCATCAGCAAGTCGGGTGACATGGTCAAGGCGCTCACCCTTGCCGACGCGGTGATCTGCGGCGGCCTGCTCGCCGGTTGCAAGGAGGCGCCGGGCCGCATCATCGAGATCAACGGCAAGCTCTACAAACAATACCGCGGCATGGGCAGCCGCGAGGCGATGGCCGAGGGCAGCGCAGCGCGCTACGGGCACGAGAAGAAGGACGCGACGACGAAGGCCGCGCCCGAGGGCATCGAGGCGCTCAAGGAGGCGTCGGGCTCGCTCGACGACGTGTTGCGCGAGCTCATCGGCGGCATCCAGGCCGGCATGGGCTACCTCGGCGCGCCGGATCTGCCGATGCTCCGGAAGAACGCCCTCTACATGCGCGTCACGCCCGCGGGCCAGCGGGAAAGCGGCACGCACGACGTGATCACCGTAACCACGACGAAGGAAACCTCGGGGTCTTCGCGCTCGTAAACGAATCCACGAAAAACCCCGCGGTCTCACGACTCGCGGGGTTTTCAAATTTTCGACTCCGGGCCGGTCAGGCGTCCGGAACGTCCACCTGCACGGTGAGCTCCGGCGGAAGCGGACGATAGACCGGGCCGCCGGTCTTCGGCGGGATGATGAGGCTCTGCGCGATGAAGTTCGGATTCACCGGTGCGATGAGGCTGTAGCCGCCCTTGCCATCCGGCAGCATCGGCGTGCCCCAGCGGTTGCGGGTGACGACCTGCTCTGCGAGAACCCTCTCTCCGAGGAGCGTGTGGTTGTAGAGGCTCGGCCAGGTAAAATCGGTCTGGGTGGTGGCCGCGCCGATGAAGGCACCGCCTGCAACGATGAGGGAAATCATGGGCTAGGATAGAAACCCCTGCCCTCCCCCGGTGTCAACGCAGAACGTGCGCAACGCCCGCGGTGATCCCGTTCGCAACCTCCGCGGAAACTTTTTTTCCTCTGGCCACCATCCGCGCCGGGAGCGGACGCCGAACAGATAAGGCCTATGAAAATTCGATCCTTGATCCTGTCGGCAACCGCCATCCTTGCGCTGGCGTCTCCCTGCCTCGCCGCAAAGCCCGATTTTTCCAAGCTCGAGGGCTCCTATCGGGCGAAATACCAAACGAACGTCACCAACTCCGACGTCAAGGGCAATGTGGACGTCGACATCAGCGTCAGCGCGAACGGCGGCAAGGCGGTGATTCAGATCGTGGGCTATGGCTATTCCCGAGCGCAGGCTTGACGGTCGCCCTGTTGGGCAGAACCTCGCTCAAGGGCAGCAGAAAAGTGGCAGCGGACAACGTGCTGGGGGCATTCTATGTAAAGTTCCCCGCGCGCGGACGACTGAAAGGTTCCGGCCAGCGCTTTCGCTATGTCCTCGCCTCGAACACGTTCATCGGAAACGCCGAGATTGCCTATGTCCTCAAGATCGGTCGCCGGTCCCTCTCGATCGTCGGAAATGGAACCCTGGCCGGCAGTCCTGTCGTCGTGAAGATCCAGGGAAATCGAAGAAGGTAACGTCCCCCCAACGGACATGAAACCTCCCCCGGATTCCCGCGCCGGCTTCACGATCCACGAACTGGTCGTAGCCATCGTGATCGTGGGCGTTCTCGTCCTTCTGATCAATCTGCAGTCGGAACTTCGAAACGTCCTCACCGCCCCGGGAAAGGGACCCGGAAACGCGGAGCCGACCGCAGAGAACATCTGCTTCACGATCTTTCAAGTCAGCTCCGAGTCGCCGCACGACCAGCCGTTGATCGTCACGGCGAACTGGAAGGACCGTGAACTCACCAACAAGAAGCCCTATCGGAAAAAGGAGGGCTTTGTCGTGTTCAACAAAGGCGGTGGCGGCGGCGTCTACAAAAGCTCGCAGGCATCCAGCACGAACATCTTCCCGGTCGGGGAAAGCGACTCCGGCGTCGCGTATCGCTATGTTCCGTTGAAATAGCGCCCGGCGTGCAACTGTGATCCAAATCAAAGTTGCCCCCTGCGGCTTCCTCCGCTCTAACTAGCCACCCGTCATGGCAGAGCACCACGGGGATACGGAGGACTACATCGCATCGGGCATCGCGAAGATCGACTCGGATATTCATTATCTGATCGGACGCCTCCGCGCCGTGCTCGCCACGCTCGGCGAGGATGAAGCGGCAAACCTCCTCCCCTGGCAGGAAGGCCATTCCGCAGACGAGGCCGCCGACACGAGCCGGCAGACGATCGAGCAGGCATATTCGATCGCGTTCCAGCTCCTGAACATGGTCGAGGAGTGCGCCGCCGGCCGCACCCGCCGCCTGCGCGAGATCGCCGGCCAATCCTATTCCAACGCGGGCACCTGGGCCTACTACCTGCGACGTCTGCAGGATGCCGGCATCACCGCGGAGCAGATCGCGGAGATCCTTCCCTCGATCCGCGTCGAGCCCGTGCTGACCGCGCACCCCACGGAGTCGAAGCGGCCGGCCGTGCTCGACCAGCACCGCACGCTGCACAATCTGCTGGAGCGGATCGATCACCCGGGCCAGTCGCCCGCGGAGCGTGGCCGTCTGGAGCGGGCGGTGACCGTTGCGCTCGAGCGGCTGTGGCGGTCGGGCGAAATCCTCGTCGAGAAGCCGGAGGTCGCCACCGAGCGCACGGGCATTCTCTTTCACCTTCGAGACGTGTTTCCGCGCGCGCTTTCGCTGCTCGACCAGACCTTTGCCGAGTCGTGGCAGGAGGCCGGATTTCCCGCGGAGCTGCTCGCCTCCCACTCCGCGTGGCCGCGCGTGCGCTTCAGCACCTGGGTGGGTGGCGATCGCGACGGGCACCCGCTGGTCACCGCGGCCGTCACGCAGGAAACGCTCGCCGAGCTGCGGCAGAGCGCGCTCCTAACCATCGACCGGGAGCTTGCGGCGCTCGCGAAGGCATTGCCGCTGTCCATGCTCGTGCAGCCTCCGCCCGAAACGCTCGTCGCCCGGCTGGAGGAAATTTCCGAACTGCTGGACGACTCCGTCGTGGAAACGATCCGGCGGCAGCATCCGGATGAGCCGTGGCGGCAGTTTGTCCTCTGCCTCGCGGCGCGGCTGCCGCTGGCCGGTCGTCCGGAGTCGGGCACCTACCGCTTCGCCGAGCAGCTCGACGCGGATCTTGAGATTCTTCATCAATCCCTCGTCGCCATTGGAGCCGACCGGCTTTCGCGCGACGCGGTCTGGCCGGTGCGCCGCAGCCTCGATGTGTTCGGATTCCACCTCGCATCGCTCGACATCCGGCAGAACAGCGCGTTCCACGACCGGGCGTTGAGCCAGATCCTGGCCGCGGCGGGATTTCCGGATTCCGACTTCGAGCACTGGGACGAGGCGCGTCGCGTGGAGTTCCTCACGCGCGAGCTGAGCGGTCCCCGCCCGTTCCTGTTTTCCGATGCGCGCATTGGTCCGGAGGCGGATGCGGTGCTCAGCTGCTATCGCGTCCTCCGCAAACACCTGCGCAACTACGGCACGGAGGGCATTGGCGCGCTCATCGTGAGCATGACGCGGTCGCTCTCCGATCTGCTGACGGTTTACGTTCTCGCCCGCGAGGCGGGACTCACGCACTGGCAGGACGGCCGGCTCGTATGCGACCTGCCCGTCGTGCCGCTCTTTGAGACACAGGAGGATCTGGAAAAGAGCGCGCAGCTCATGCGCGATTTCCTCTCGCATCCGGTGACAATCCCCAGCCTGCGCCATCAACAGTCGCTCCGGCGGTCCATGCCGGCCCGCACCGCGGCGCGTCCGATCCAGCAGGTGATGATCGGCTACAGCGACAGCAACAAGGATTGCGGCATCCTCGCCAGCCAATGGGCGCTCTACAAGGCACAGCGCGAGCTGACGCGCGCCGGCAACGACGCGGGCGTGCAGATCCGCTTCTTCCACGGCCGCGGGGGAACGATCAGCCGCGGAGCGGGCCCGACCCACCGCTTCCTCGATGCGCTGCCGGCCGGCACCATCCAGGGCGACTTCCGCCTCACCGAGCAGGGCGAAACGATCGCGCAGAAATACGCGAACCTCCCCACCGCCGCCTACAATCTCGAACTTTTCCTCGCAGGCGTCACG
>CALGTD010000020.1 GCA_937901895.1 uncultured Spartobacteria bacterium
ACTGTCTCCCAATAGATTACACAGCTCCAAGCCGTCTAATCTAGGAAAGACCCTTTTATTTAACGCCCTGAAGCTTTCTTCCTATGGCTTGGGAAAATCATGCAAGCGGATCCACATCGGGAACGTGGTCAAATCCAATCCGCCGAGCCTGCACTCCTTCTTCTCGCTTGGCCCTTAGAAGAGCTTTTCTGCTTTTGGCGCCGATCTTTATTCGGCGCGGAGATTGCAAAAGCGCTGAATGAGATTTCGATAGAAGAGCCCTGACGCTTCGAGGCAGCGCTCGTGCGTGTGGGGATCCATGATGGCGAGGCCAAAGTTTGCCCTGTAACCTTCGAGCCATTCGTAGTTGTCCACCAAGGTCCAGACAAAGTAACCGCGCACGTCCGCGCCATCTGACATGGCGCGTCGCATCTGATTGATGTGGTCGCGAATGTATTTGATCTTCTTCTGCTCGTTCAATGTGCCAATTCCATTTTCCATGACGACCATGGGCTTGTGGTATCGACGTTGAACGGTCATTAGAAGCCGGTAAAAGGACTCCGGATCAATAATCCATCCCATCTGGGTATACTGGGCGCTCTTTTCTCCGCGTCCTGCGTAGAAAAAGTCAGTAAGTGTCGCATTTTGACTGTAATAATAATTAATACCAATCAGATCACACACGTCATGGATCCCATCCAGATGATCCCAGGCGACGCGTTGCATGGTGTTGTAAACCAGATTGGTCGGATCCCCGAGAAAGTTCTTTTTCCACCATGGAAGGGCCTGAATACTCAGGATCAGAGCATCCGGACGTTCCTTTCGGATAATCTCTGTCGCTTCGCGAAATTGACGAACACTCGCTCGCAATGCGCGTCGATAGGCAAACGTGTCGAGCCTTGCAGATGGCGGCCAGTGGCCGGCCAGGTAGCCTAGAGGCAGCATCCCGTTGGGCTCGTTCTGAGGCGCGTAAAAGCGGACGTAGGGCTTGAGGGCCTTCACCATACGAGTGACGTATTCCCGCCACCTCGTGTCGGCATCCGGATGCAGCCAATGCGAACGTCCGGGATTCGATAGATTGGTCAGCCAGTCCGGAAAGGTGAAGTGCCAGAGGCAGACGACGGGTTCGATTCCCGCCGCGCGCGCTTTCCGGGCGATGCGGACATAATGGGCGATGGCCTCCTCATTGAACACCCCCGGACGCGGCTCCACGCGGGCCCATTCGACCCCGAAGCGATAGTGATTCACTCCAAGTTGTTTCAACAGCTCGAGATCCCGATCGAACTCCGTGTAGGAGTATGTGGCCTCCCCTCGCGCGGGTGCCCTCCCCTTCTCCACGTAGAGATCCCAATCGGTCTTGAAATACCGCGGATCGTCGGGAGGGTAGCCCTTGTCCTCGGTCTGGTAACCGCTCGTGGAGACGCCCCACCAGAATGGCCCTGTATCAACGGCGGCGGCTTTCTCCGCGGCTGCGCGCGAAATCCTCGGCGGCGCCGGTGCGGTGACACAGCCCGCCAGAATCAGTCCGATTCCGGCGGACAGGAGGATTTTCCAGCTCATCGCGTGGAAGGCATAGCCGGATTGCGTTCGAAGCGCAATGTTGTGCACCGTAGGAGATCTGTGCGCTTGTTTGACAATCAGGCGGAAAGCCAGCTAGGCATTCGTTCAATGATCCGTGCGCTCATCGCTGCAGCCGCCGTGCTGGCTTTGGCCTTCCCTGCGTGCGCGCTCGACCAGGTGCTCTTCAAGAATGGCACGCGCGTGACCGGCACCATCTACGCCCAGTCGCGCGACCACGTTTACATGCGCATCGGTGAGGGAAACGTTGTGTATTCGAAAAAGGCGATCCGGCGGATCTACGATGACATCACGACAAGGCCGCCATTGACCCGAATGCTGCGTCGCGACGAGCTGCCGCCGTGGTGGATTCCCCTCTCCGACCTCTATCACGAGGATTGGGTGAATACCCTTGAGCTCGTGGAGTCGGGAGAAATCGACAATGGCGATCTGAAACTGGTGCCATATCTGTCATTCCGGGCGAACGGCGTCTATGAGTTGAACATCTATGGCGACCCGGACAATCCGGCGGCATTGGAAATCGGATATCGCGGTGGGTGGTTTCGCAGCGGCGACGCGCAGAAACGCTGCCGGCAGTTCATGGTGTCCTACCTGACCGGTTTGCGGCAGCTGAAGGCTCTGTATTCCTTGAATGCCCGCGGTGGAAAAACCGTCGTAGATGGGTTGGAAATCGAGATCACGCCCCGGACCGCACCGGATGCCTATGGTGGCTGGTGGGTGGCTCTGTCGAACCCCGCCCGTCTCGAAAGCCAGCGCAAGGCTTCGCTTGCCGAGTGGCGCGAGGGTTGTGAAGCGATGCGCCGCGAGATGCTCAAGTGGACGGATGGCGAGACATCGTGGCGGAAGTATTCGTTCAAGGATGCGCTGAAACGCTACGTGCCTCTCGAGCGGATGGAGGAGCGTTAGGGCGCAGCTTCGGAAGCTGAAACGGTGCGTGCGGCATGAGTGAACGCTCGAGACTTCACACGTGGCGCAGCGCGGGGTGGTTTCTCTTTCGCGCAACCGCCTTTCGTCTCGCACACGCCCTGACGCAGAGGCCTCCGGCACGGTTGGAACCCGGACAGGATGATGTTGCCTCCGGAGAATGGAAGGTGGTTGCGAAGTCCGTTTCTCCGCTCTACGTGAGAGAGGGCGTGTCCGCCACCGAGCGGTTGTGGCAGCTCGGAAAGGTGGAGAACCTCCGGCGCGCCATCCGATCCATCCATGGCGTCACGATGCCGCCTGGCCGAATGTTCAGCTTTTGGCGGCAGGTGGGGCCCCCGTGGGCGATTCGAGGATTCGTCGTTGGACGCGAACTTCGCGAAGGCTGCCTGATCCCCAACGTCGGAGGTGGGCTTTGCCAGTTGTCCAATGCGCTTTACGACTGCGCACTGAAAGCCGGGTGCGAGGTTGTCGAGCGTCACCGCCACACCCAGGTGATTCCAGGTTCGCTCGCGGAACTGGATCGCGACGCCACGGTGTTCTGGAACTACGTGGACCTCCGATTTCGAGCGGATCGCGAAATGCGGATTTCCGCGCGTCTCACTGCGGACTCCCTGGAGGTGACGTTTTTCGCGGCATCGGAATCGAAGGGCGACCCGGCGGCGACCGACCGTCGTGTCGCCTCCGGCGCGATCGTGGAAAACTGTGCGACATGCGGCATTGAGGGCTGCATCCGGCATACGGGACAGGGAAATGCCTGGAAGGAGTCGGTGGCGGTCATTGTCGATCGTTACTGGCCGGAATTCGATGCGTGGCTGTTTGCGCAGGACCGCTCGCGTGCCCACCTTGCCGTGCCCGTGCGGTGGTCACGCTGGCGCCGCGCAAATTACAGGTGGCGGGATCTCGGGTGGGCATTCGTCCGGGAAATTCCGCTGCTCGCATTGAGGCGCGCCTGGAACAGCCGGCGTCTGGCTGCACAGGGGGCGGCCCGGCAGCGACAGCTGCTCGCAGATGATCGTCGGGTTGCGACCGCACTGGTTCGGCAGATTCCATGGCGATGCTCTCGTGCCGTGGTTGCGCAAACGCTGCTTCCCCACCTCTCCGAATGGCTTGGCGGCCGAAGCTACGGCGTGTTTCTTACCAGACTGCCCTTCCGTCTGTTGCACGAACGTCTCGACGCCCTAGCGATCCGGCATCCCGAAAGCCCGACCGCCGCTGATTTTCGCGTTTCCCTGGAACTGGTGGAACGTGAATGGGATGCCCTCGAGCGGGCGGAGTTTTTCGTCACCTGTCACTCCGAGCTGGCGGAAATCTGGCCGGACAAAACCACGCTTCTTTCGTGGAAGATCCCGGAGGTTCGCTCATCCCCGAGGCGCGGGAAAACCGTTGTCTTTCCGGCGAGTGGCGTTGCCCGGAAGGGCGCATATGAACTCCGCGAGGCCATGCGTCGACTGGATCTCCCGCTGCGGATCGCAGGCGCCTCCCAGCTGGAAGGAAAACCGGATTTCTGGTCAGGCGTGCGGTTGGATCCTCCTCAAACAGACGACTGGCTGGCTGAGGCCGGAGTGGTCGTGCTTCCTGCGTGGGTGGAACATGAGCCGCGGAGGCTTCTTCAAGCCGCGGCCGCAGGCATTCCGGTGGTGGTGACGAAATCCTGCGGGATCTCGCATCTGCCGGAATCTCTCGACATCACTCTCATCGATCATGGCGATTCCGCCGCGCTTGAGCGGGAGATTGCGCGGATCCTCGTCCAGCGCGTTTCCTGAAAACGAAAAAGCTCCGGGTTTCCCCGGAGCCTCCCGTCAAAATCTGGAAATTTTCAGGCGCGTTCGACCTGCCAGTATTCGAGTTCCACAGGCGTGTCGCGGCCGAAGATGCTCACCGAGACGCGAAGCTTGCCGCGCTCCGGATCGATCTCCTCGACGATGCCGTTCTGGTTCTGGAACGGACCGTCCGCGACCTTGACCTTGTCGCCAACTTCGAACTCGATCTTTGGCTTCACATGATCCTCGCGCTCCTGCATCTGCGCGAGCATGCTGTCGACCTCCTTCTTCCGCATCGGAATCGGGCGGTCCTTCGTGCCGGCGAAGCCGATCACGCCGGGGGTCTCCCGGATGAAATACCATGTCCGGTCGACGAGCTGGTTGTTCTCGTCGAGCAGATGCATGTTCACAATGATGTAGCCGGGGAAGAACTTGCGAGTGGTCTCGGTCTTTTTCCCCCGCTTGATCTCCTGGACGCGCTCGGTCGGGATGAGGACTTCGAAAACCACGTCCTCCATCTCCTCGCTTTTGATGCGCTTCCTCAGATTATCGAGGACTTTTTGCTCCTGCCCGGAAAGGACATGAACGACGAACCATTGATCGCGCGGGGCAAGACTCATGAAAAAATTCCTCAGACTTTCGTCAGAAAATTGACGATTTCCACGAGGACGACGTCGAAGAACGCGATGTATCCACCGACGAGCAGCATCGCGATGATGACCACCACGGTGGAGTCGAAGAGTTCCTTGTAGCGCTTGAATCCCTTTTCATTGGGATTCCACGGCCAGGAGGCCTTCGCCAGCTCGGCGCGGACTTCCGCGGTGAATCGTCCTACTTTTCCAAACATGGATTATCCGATCTACTCCCCTCCCGTCCTCTCGAGCTCCCTCTTTCGGTTCATGCGAGGAGGAAGATCAAGAGGACGGGAGGGATTTTAGAGAACAGGCCAGGAGGGACTCGAACCCCCAACCGACGGTTTTGGAGACCGCTACTCTACCAATTGAGCTACTGGCCTTTGTTCGACAAAATGGCTTTGTGTGTGGTCCTTAGTCGAGGATTTCCGACACACGGCCGGCGCCGACGGTGCGGCCACCCTCGCGAATCGCGAAGCGGATGGTCTTCTCCATGGCGATCGGGGTGATCAGCTCGACTTCGATCGAGACGTTGTCACCAGGCATGACCATCTCAACGCCCTCGGGGAGCTTGATGGAGCCGGTCACGTCCGTCGTGCGGAAGTAGAACTGCGGACGATAGTTCGAGAAGAACGGCGTGTGACGGCCGCCTTCGTCCTTGGACAGGACGTAGATTTCCGCCTTGAACTTGCGGTGCGGGGTGATCGAACCGGGCTTGGCGATGACCTGGCCGCGCTCGATGTCGTCCTTCTTCGTGCCGCGGAGCAGGAGGCCGACGTTGTCACCCGCGCGAGCCTCGTCAAGAAGCTTGCGGAACATTTCGATGTCGGTGACGGTCGTCTTCGCGGTCTCGCGGATGCCGACGATCTCAACTTCCTCCATCTTCTTGAGGATGCCGCGCTCGACACGACCGGTGGCGACGGTGCCGCGACCTTCAATGTTGAACACGTCTTCGATCGGCATGAGGAAGGGCTGGTCGACCGGGCGCTCGGGGAGCGGGATGTATTCGTCGACGGCCTTCATGAGCTGGCCGATGGCCTCTTCGCCAGCGGCGTCGCCGTTCAGAGCCTTGAGGGCGGAACCCTTGACGATCGGAATCTCGTCGCCGGGGAATTCATAGCTGCTGAGGAGTTCGCGAACTTCCATCTCCACGAGCTCGAGGAGCTCCGGATCGTCAACCATGTCGCACTTGTTGAGGAAGACGACCATGGCCGGAACGCCGACCTGGCGGGAAAGAAGGATGTGCTCGCGGGTCTGCGGCATCGGGCCGTCAGCGGCGCTCACCACGAGAATGGCTCCGTCCATCTGGGCGGCGCCCGTGATCATGTTCTTCACGTAGTCAGCGTGCCCGGGGCAGTCGACGTGTGCGTAGTGACGATTCTCGGTCTCGTATTCCTGGTGCGAGGTGTTGATCGTGATGCCGCGCTCCTTTTCCTCCGGAGCGTTGTCGATGTCCTCGTATTTCCGGGCAGTGGCGCCACCGGTCTTCGCGAGCACGGTGGTGATCGCGGCGGTGAGCGTGGTCTTGCCGTGGTCCACGTGGCCGATCGTGCCGATGTTCACGTGGGGTTTCTCTCGCTTGAAGGTGTCTTTAGCCATTTTGGTTGGTTTTCGGTTGTCGGGTGAACGTGCGCAAAAATCGTGGAGCCCACAACCGGGATTGAACCGGTGACCTCGTCCTTACCAAGGACGTGCTCTACCAACTGAGCTATGTGGGCATCGGGGCTCTTCGCCGGTGGGCCAGATCCGCGCGCGGTTCTGGATTCAACCTCCGGCAAAAGGGTGAAGGCCCCCGCCCGATTCCCTGTCGGAGAAACGGCGACGACCCTGCGGCCTTTCGGCGGAAATTGAGCGCGCAGCGTAACAAAGGCGACTGACCTGTCAAAGGGATTTCTTTCGGTTGCCACCAAAAAAATCACACATTTCCTGCACCCTTCGCAAATCGGGCATGTTTCCCCGGTTGCGTTGGAGGGCGCTGCGAGGCAATCTGCGGAAAATGAATCTCGGCGACCTTCGCAAGGAATACGGCGCAGGCGAATTGCGCCGCGCCGATCTCGATCCCGACCCGTTCGTCCAGTTTGCCCGCTGGTTTGCGGACGCGCAGACATGCGGCGCGATTGCCGAGCCCAATGCCATGACGCTGGCCACCGCCGGAGCGGACGGCCGCGTTTCGGCCCGCATCGTCCTGCTGAAGGATTGGGATTCGTCCGGCTTTCGGTTTTTTACGAACTACGAAAGCGGGAAGGGCTCGGCCATCGCGGAGAATCCGCGCGTTGCCCTGCTCTTCCACTGGCCCGCCCTCGAGCGGCAGGTGCAGATCTGCGGAAGCGCGGAAAAAACGAGCCGGGAGGAATCCGAGGCGTATTTTCGCACGCGTCCGGTCGCGAGCCGGCTTGGAGCCTGGGCGTCACAGCAAAGCGCGGTGATTTCGTCACGCGAGATGCTGGAGGCAAGACATGCAGAGCTTTCGGCGCAGTTTGCGGGAAAGGAGATCCCCGCACCGCCGGCCTGGGGCGGCTATCTGGTCCGGCCGGAGACCATTGAATTCTGGCAGGGCCGTCGCAGCCGGCTGCACGACCGATTCCGCTATGCGCGCGACGAAGGCGGTGCGTGGACGATCGCCCGTCTTTCGCCGTAGCGGGTCGTCAAACCACCGGTCCGTTCGCGGACTGCACCTGATCGGCCTCGCGACGGGTGAACCCGCGTTCCCTCCGTAGGTGCGATGATCGCCCGTTTCGTGTGGCGGGAGAATGGCTCCGCGGCGGGTGATCGACGGACCGGAGATTTTCGCCGCGTCAACGACCCATCCGCCCAATTCGCCGCTTGACGTTTGCGGACCATTGTCGTCTTTACTCCGCCTTTGGCTGCGGCCCACCCGCTGCGCCAGTCGACCTTGATGAAACGCCTTTCCTTCCGCCGCCCCGCCGTCGTTCTGCTTGCGCTGATTGCCTGTTTGTCCGCCGCCATCGCGCAGGTCGGTTCCGGCCCGATCGTCAAGCAGATTGATGTGCAGTTCGTCGGCCCGGAGAGCATCTCGCGGGAGCGCGTCATGGCCAACCTCGCCACGCAGGTTGGACAGCCCTACAGCGAGCGCACGGTCGAGGAGGACATCCGCAGCCTCTATGCCACGGGCAACGTCAGCAATGTCCGCATTTTCGGCGAGCCATTCGAGGATGGTGTCCGCGTCACCGTGCTCCTCCAGGGCCGCCCGATCGTGTCCGAGGTGCTCATCGAAGGGACCGGACAGGTCGGTCAGAGCCGCGTGCGGCGGGAGGTCGGCGTCAAGCCAGGCGTCAGCCTCAGCGAGGAGCAGATCGAGGACGACCGCCGGAAGATTCTCAAGCTCTACGAGGACCGCAACTTCGCGGAGGTCGACGTTCAATACAAGGTCGAGGAACTGCCGGACAACAAGGCGCGCGTCGTGTTTTCCATTTCCGAAGGGCCGAAGCTCGTCGTCCGCAAGATCACCTTCATCGGGGGCGATTCGATCAAGCCTGGTGAGCTGCGGAAGGTCATGAAGACGAAGACATGGAACCTCCTGTCCTTCTTCAACAAGAGCGGCCGCCTGATTCCCGCGCAGGTCGAGGAGGATTATGCGGCCCTCCGCCTGCTGTATCAGAACCACGGCTTCGCCGACGTCGAGATCGTTGACATTTCCACGCAACCGTTGCCCAACCGCAAGGATGGCGTCGAGGTGGTCGTGACGATCAACGAAGGCCCCCAATACCGCGTCAACTCGGTCCAGATCGAGGGGGTGAATATCGTTCCAACTGACGAAGTGATGGCCGCCCTCTCGATGCGTGAGGGCTCACTTTTCACGCCCTCCGCTCCGATTCTTGGCGCACCCGGGGCAGCACCCCGTGTCGGCGGTCTCACGGGCGACATCACCGCCATCCAGCAATTCTACGGTCGTCGCGGCTACATCGAGGCGAGCGTGATGCCCGAGATCTCCCCTGCCGGCCCCGGAGCGGTGGACATCGTTTACCGCGTGGATGAGGGCATCCAGTCCTACGTCGACCTCATCAACATCCAGGGCAACACGCGCACGAAGGATCACGTGATCCGCCGTGAGCTCGCGATCAAGCCGGGGGATGTCTTCGACACGGCGTTGGTGGATGTCAGCCGCGACCGCCTGAACAACCTGAACTATTTCTCGCGCGTCGACATGTCGCCGTCGAGCACCCTCGTTCCCGGTCGCAAGGACCTCAACGTCATCGTCGAGGAGAAACGCACCGGTTCGTTCAACTTCGGCGCCGGCTTCAGCACGATCGACAGCCTCATCGGCTTTGCTGAACTCCAGCAGACGAACTTCGACCTCTTCAACTGGCCCCGCTTCACGGGTGGCGGTCAGCGATTCCGCCTGCGCGCCCAATACGGTATTCTCCGTCAGGACTACGTGATCTCGTTCACCGAGCCGTGGTTCCTCGGCTACAAGCTCTCTCTGGGCGTGGAAGGCTACTACCGCACGGCAAACTTCCTCAGCACCGTTTACGACCAGTCGAACCTTGGTGCCGCCGTCCAGCTCCGCAAGCCGGTCACCAACTTCATCACCGCCCAGGGCGAATACCGCATCGAGCGGATTGAGATCTACGACGTGGACGACGACGATGCCGGACAGGTCATTCAGGATGCCGCCGGCACCTACACGCGCAGCGCACTCTCGGGAGCGCTGATTTGGGACAGCCGCGACAGTCTGTTCCTCACCCGCCGGGGCGAGTTCGTGAAGATGGAAGGCTTCGTTGCCGGCGGGTTCCTCGGCGGCTCGGTCCAGACCTACGGCCTCACCCTCGAAGGCGCGAAATACATCTCCCTGCCGTGGGACACGATCCTCACCTTCAAGGGCCAGCTGGCCGTCGTGGATTCGTGGGGTGGAAAGAACTACGTGCCGTTGTTTGACCGCCTCTATCTCGGTGGTGCAAACAATATGCGCGGTTTCGATTTCCGGGACGTCAGCCCGATGGACGAGGATGGCAACCCGATCGGCGGCAACAGCCTCGCCTACGGCACGGTCGAGTGGAGCTTCCCGATCATTCCCCGCATCCGCGGCTCGATCTTCACCGACTGGGGCTTCGTCAACCCCGGTTCCTACGAGTTCTCCGGGTCCAACGTGAACGCCGATATCGGTGTCGGTCTGCGCGTGGAACTCCCGATCGGTCCGATCCGTGTGGACTACGGCATTCCCGTCATCGCCAACGAGGACAACGGCGGCAGCGGCAAATTCAACTTCAACGTCGGCTACGAATTTTGAACGAATCCCCGCCTTCGCGGGTCAGAACCCGATCAGAGTTCCCCTCTGACGGAAAACCATTCCAACCAACCCGTCTGATACATCATATGATCCAGAAACCCATCCGCACCCTGCTTGTCGCCGTTGCATTCGGCGCCGCCGCGCCACTTGCCCAGGCCCAGTTGAAGGTCGGCATCATCGATGCCAACCGCGTCTTCGTGGAGTATTACAAGACGAAGGAAGCCGAGGCGAAACTCAACGAGCAGCGCGCCGCCGCGAAGAAGGAGTTCGACGACCGCGTCGAGACCCTCAAGGCCAGCATGGACTCGATCAACAAGATCAACGTCAACCTCGAGAAGCCCGAGCTGAGCGAGGAGGCAAAGGAGACCATGCTCAAGGAACGAGAGGAGAAGGTTGCCGAAGCCCGCGCGCTCGACAAGGAGGTCACCGAGTTCAAGGGCACCCGTGAGCGCCAGCTCCAGGAGCAGTTCCTCCGCATGCGCAAGGACATCATCGACGACATCATGAAGGTCG
>CALGTD010000021.1 GCA_937901895.1 uncultured Spartobacteria bacterium
CCCACCGGAAGCGGCCGTCCTTTTTTCCGTCCGCGTCGAAATCGCACACTCGGATCGGCGGAATACTTTTTGACCCGCCGGCAAACCGGAATATGTTCGATCGATATCGAACGATGAACACGTGCGACCTGCTGCGGAAACGATGAGTTCCGATTTGAAATACTCCGTGCTCGATCTTTCGCCGATCCCGGCGGGCGGGACGGCGGCGGAGTCGTTTCGAAATTCGCTCGATCTCGCCCGCCACGCCGAGCGCTGGGGCTACCACCGTTACTGGGTTGCGGAGCATCACAACATCCCGGGCGTCGCCAGCTCCGCGACATCGGTTCTCATCGCCCACCTCGCGGGCGGAACGTCGACGATTCGCGTCGGCTCGGGCGGCATCATGCTGCCCAACCACTCGCCGCTCGTGATCGCGGAGCAGTTTGGCACGCTCGAATCGCTCTTTCCCGGTCGCATCGATCTCGGGCTGGGCCGCGCGCCTGGCGGAGACCGCGCGACTGCACATGCCCTGCGACGCCAGTCGGGCCTGAGCGCGGACACCTTCCCGCAGGATGTCGTCGAGTTGCAGCGGTATTTCGGACCTCCCTGGCCGGGACAGATCGTCCACGCTGTGCCGGGCGAAGGCTTGAACGTCCCGATCTATCTGCTCGGCTCGAGCACGTTCAGCGCGCAGCTCGCGGCAAACCTCGGACTGCCCTTCGCGTTTGCCTCCCACTTCGCGCCGGACCTTCTGGAGGAGGCATTGACCATCTACCGCACCGGTTTCCGTCCCTCGGCCGCGCTTTCCAAACCGTATGCGATGCTCGGCATGAACGTCTTCGCGGCGGACACGGATGCCGATGCGCAACGGCTCTTCACGTCATTGCAGCAGATTTTTCTCAATCTCGTCCGCGGCCGTCCGGATCGGATGCCTCCGCCGGTGGACAAGCTCGACTGGAATCCCATCGAGGAGGCGCACGTTCGTCAGATGACGCGCGTCTCCGCCGTCGGTGGCCCCGCTAAGCTGCAGGCTGACATCGAGCAATGGCTGGACCGCACGGGCGTGGACGAGATCATTGCCACGGCGCACATTTACGATCACCAGGCCCGGCTGCATTCCTTCGAGATCGCGGCGGACGTTTTTCGCCGCATCCGGGATTCGGAACGTGCATCCGACGCGGCCCTTTGAACCGATTTCATCTGGCCCTTCAACTTCCACACCACCGATGAGCACCAAAGCATACGCAGCCCAGTCCGCCACCTCCCCGATCGCTCCGTTTGACATCCAGCGCCGCGAACCCACCGCCAAGGACGTCGTCATCGACATCCTCCACTGCGGCGTCTGCCACTCCGACATCCATCAGGCGCGCAACGAATGGCACAACACCGTCTACCCGTGCGTGCCGGGGCACGAAATCGTTGGCCGCGTGATTGCCGTCGGCGGCGATGTGACGAAATTCGCCGTCGGTGACCTCGCAGCGGTCGGCTGCATGGTCGACTCGTGCCGCACCTGTCCGAGCTGCCAGGCCGGGCTCGAGCAGTATTGCGAGAATGGGATGACGCTCACCTACAACAGCCCGGATCCGCACCTCGGCGGCATGACCTACGGCGGTTACTCGGAGAAGGTCGTCGTGGACGAGGCCTTTGTGTTAAAGGTTCCCGGCAATCTCGATCCCGCCGCCGCCGCGCCGTTGCTCTGCGCGGGCATCACCACCTACTCGCCGCTGCGGCACTGGAAGGTGGGTCCCGGCCAGAAGGTCGGCATCGTCGGCCTCGGCGGACTGGGCCACATGGGCGTGAAGTTTGCCCATGCCTTTGGCGCGCACACGGTGCTGTTCACCACTTCGCCGGGCAAGATCGAGGATGGCAAACGCCTCGGCGCGGACGAGGTGGTCATTTCGAAGAACGCAGACGAAATGGCGAAGCACGCCAGCAGCTTCGACTTCATTCTCGACTGCGTGTCCGCCGAGCACGACATCAATGCCTACCTGAACCTTCTCAAGCTCGACGGCACCCTCACGCTGGTCGGCGCGCCCGAGCAGCCGCTGCCCGTCGCCGCGTTCAATCTCATCATGCCCCGCCGCAACTTCGCGGGTTCCGGCATCGGAGGCATCGCCGAGACCCAGGAGATGCTCAATTTCTGCGGCGAGCGCGGGATCGTCTGCGACATCGAGCCGATCGCGATCCAGCAGATCAACGAAGCCTACGAGCGCATGCTTCGCAGCGACGTGAAATACCGCTTCGTCATCGACATGGCTTCGCTGAAGAACGCCGCCTGAGTCGCTCCATGGACCTTCAAATCGACAACAAGCTCGCGCTCGTCACCGGATCCTCCGCGGGAATCGGCTTCGCCATCGCCCGCACGCTTGCGCAGGAGGGCGCGCGGGTGATCGTGAACGGCCGCACCGAGGCCCGCGTCAACGAGGCAATCGATGCGATCCGAAAGGAGGTGCCCGATGCCCGACTCGAGGCTTTTGCCGGCGACTTGAGCAAACCGGAGGAATCCGACCGGATCGGCTCGCTCTTTCCGGACGTCGAGATTCTCGTCAACAACCTCGGAATCTTCGAGCCGAAGCCGTTCGAGCAGATTCCGGACGAAGACTGGCTCCGCTTTTTCGAAGTGAACTTCATGAGCGGCATGCGCCTGAGTCGGATCTATCTCCCGCGAATGAAGGAACGCAACTGGGGGCGCATCATTTTCATCTCCAGCGAATCCTCCTCCGACGTTCCGGCCGAGATGATCCATTACGGCGTGACCAAGACGATGCAGGTCTCCCTCTCCCGCGGACTCGCCGGCCTCACCACCGGCACCGGCGTCACCGTGAACACGGTCATGCCGGGTCCCACGTGGTCCGAGGGCGTGGAGCAGTTCGTCAGGGACCTCGCGCGGGATCAAGGCAAACCGGCCGAGCAGGTCGAAAAGGAATTCTTCACAACGATGCGTCCGAACTCGCTGCTGCGCCGCTTCATTCAAACGGACGAGATCGCCTCCTTTGTCGCATATCTCGCGAGTCCGCGCTCCGCCGCCACAAACGGTGCGGCCCTGCGCGCCGAGGGCGGCCTGCTTCATTCGTTGTTCTAAATCATTCCGAACACTCACGAACGCCATGGAATACAGACAGCTCGGACGGTCCGGCCTGATGGTGCCGGTGTTGACGCTTGGAACGGGAACCTTCGGCGGAAAGGGCGAGTTCTTTTCCGCGTGGGGATCCACCGATGTTGAAGAGGCGACGCGCCTCGTGGACATCTGCCTCGAGGCGGGACTGAACATGTTCGACAGCGCCGACATTTATTCCGGCGGTGCTGCGGAGGAAATTCTCGGCCGCGCCATCGCCGGACGGCGCGATCAGGTGCTCATTTCCACCAAGGCGACGTTCCGGTGCGGCGAGGGACCGAACGACGTGGGGTCGTCGCGCTTCCATTTGATTCGCGCCGTCGAGGCCGCATTGAAGCGGCTCGGCACCGACTACATCGATCTTTTCCAACTCCACTCCTTCGACGCGAAGACTCCCGTCGAAGAGACGCTTGCCACGCTCGACACCCTCGTTCGTGCGGGAAAGATCCGCTACGTCGGCTGCTCGAATTTCTCCGGCTGGCAGCTCATGAAGTCGCTCGCCGTGTCCGAACGCTACGGTTACCCCCGCTACGTCGCGCACCAGGCCTATTATTCGCTGGTCGGCCGCGAATACGAATGGGAACTCATGCCGCTCGCGCTCGATCAGGGCGTCGGCACCGTTGTCTGGAGTCCGCTTGGCTGGGCAAAACTCACCGGCAAGCTGCGCCGCGGCCAGCCCATTCCCGAGGATTCCCGCTCCCGTTCGAAAGCCGCAACCGACCTCGGCCCGCAGGTGCCCGACGAGCATCTCTTCCGCGTCGTCGACGCCATCGACGAAATCGCCGCGGAAACCGGAAAGTCCGTCCCGCAGATCGCGCTGAACTGGCTGCTGCAGCGCCCCAGCGTTTCCACGCTCATCATCGGCGCGCGCAATGAAGAACAGCTTCGTGCGAACCTCGACGCGGTCGGCTGGAAACTCACCCCGCAGCAGATTGCGAAGCTCGACGCGGCCAGCGCCGTGCCAAAGACCTACCCCTACTGGCACCAGTCGAATTTTTCCGAGCGCAATCCCTTCCCCACACGCTGACCGTCAACGCGGCTCCCCCACCACGATCGAGCCGCCAAAGTCGTTGAATGCCCCGGGGGCAAGCGCATCGAGTTCGGCATAACCATATCGACCGGGGGCAAGCGTTTTGCCGCCCACAACGAACGCGCCGAAGTTCACGTCGGTCACCAGATTGTAGAGGAAGTTCGGCGACGAGGTCTCGAGGACGACCTTCGCTCGAGGCGCACTGGACTGGATGCTGAACGAGCTGCCCGCTCCAACGCCTTCGTCCGCGACGGCCACGACAAGCGTTCCCGAGAACCCGCCGAGATCTCCGGTCAGATCGAGGTGATTGATGCTCTTCGAGCCATACATCACCAACTGCAGCACGTCCTCCGGACCTCCACGGATGCTGGACGCCACGGTGAAAGTGAACCGGCCCGCAGCGTGGACGGCGATGGCCGCGCGCCGGGTCTTTCCGAATGCGATCGTGCCCGCCAGCGTTCCGCTCTCGCCGTTCGAGCTCCCGCTGCCGGCATGAATGATGAGCCCGCCGTCGAGAACGATGTTCGCCGTGCTCACGCCGCTGTTTTCGACCTTGCAGAGCAGCATCGTGCCGGCGCTCAGATGCAGGGCGTCTCCCTCGAATGTGCTCGACCCCAGCCGGTTGGTGCGCATGCGCCCGGCGGATTTCCATTCCTCGCCATTCAGCGAGAAAAGATTCTGAAGCACTTCGGTCGGCGCCGTGACATAGACATTCCCGGCCTCGACGGCATGGCCGCCCCAGTTCGACGGGTCGTTCCAGTCGGTGGTGTCGGGCGCGGTGCGGCTCTGCACGATTTCGGCGGCGACGACCTTATGCTCCGCGAGAGAACCTAACCCCGCGATCACCGCAAAAAGTGGAAGAAACCTGCACATCCGATTCATGCGTCTCCGAACACCTGTAACGTGGCGACGTTCCATCCGCATCCCGCACGAAATCAATGGTCGACCGCGCGCTGAACCGATTCGACCGCTTCGTGGAAAATCGTGCGTTTCGCCTCCTCCAGGAGAAGGTCCGCCATGACCCAGGAATACCACGTCCCGCGGGTCCGTTCCTCCCAATCCGGGCCAAATTGCGTGCCCGCCTGCACGATCGCCTGCGCCTCCTCGTAATCCACGATCGCGCCCCGGCGATCGCCGATTTCCGCCATCGCGATTGCCCGCAGGCACAACGTGGCCGCCTTTCTCGATCCGGCCGGGTCCGGATGGGACAGCGTCTTCTCGATCCACTCGAGCGCGCGCGGGAGGTCGCCGCGACGGAAGTGATACAACGCAAGGGAAAACGCCTCCCACTCGACGGAGCGTCCGAGCCCCTCCTTTTGGATGCCGCGCCAGCAGACCTGCGCCGCCGGCGCGAGTCGTTGCAGAATCTCCCCGTCGGCCGGGGTGAGAAGACAGATCTTCAGCAATCGCTCGGCCTGAACGCTGTTCGTCACCGGCAGATGCCGGTCCATCGCTTCCAGGCGGAATGTCTCGTAGGCCTCGCGCGCGCCGCCTTTCAACAATGCCGGCGCGATCGTGAGAACGTCGTTCTGCTCAAGGATGCGCACCGGGTCGTCGAGCCGGTTCGCCTGGGCAAGCAGAAGGAAGCAGCGCAACGCCTGCGGCCAGCGGCCGTAGATGGCATTGCGGCCGCCCAGCGCACGAAAAACGCCCGCCGCCTCGCGGGAAGGCTCGATGGATTCCGGCGGACTCTCGAGCAGCAACGCGTCCGCCTCTTCGATCTTGCCGTCGGCAAGCAACACGGCCGCCAGCGAGACATTGGCCCGGGTCTGCACCGACCTGCGGAGTTGGGATTCCCGCGAGCGGGCCGCCTCGGCCTCACTGCCGAGACGTTCCTGCTCTGCGAGCGCCTCTCGTTCCCGGAAATACAGGGTCGTCGAGACCCCGAGACCCGCGAGCAGGGATATGGCCACGGCGGCGCCGAATCCGCATGCAAGCCGGTTTCGCCGGACGAACTTTGCGAGCACATAGAAGCGACCCGGCCGCCGTGCCAGCACCGGCTGATGCGAGAGATGCCGCGACAGGTCGGCGGCGAGTGCGTTGACCGTTTGATACCGCCGGTTGCGGTCCTTCTCCATCGCGCGGGCGACGATCCAGTCGAGGTCGACGCGAAGCCGTGATGCGAGACGGTCGGGATCCTCCTGGCGCGCGGCGGCGATCCTCTCGAGTTCCTCGGCCGGCAGCGACGCCAGCATGCGCGAAATCACGGGAGGGTCCTTTTCGAGCAGCGTGTGCCGCATCGCGGAAATGCCCGCCTTCATCAGCGCATCGCCGTCAAACGGCGGTTTTCCACCGAGCAATTCATACAGGAGCGCGCCGAGGCTGTAGACGTCCGTGCGCATGTCGACATCGATGCCGCTCATGTCCACCTGCTCCGGGCTCATGTAGGGCGGTGTTCCCACGATCTGATCCCGCGTCGTCCACAACGTGCGGTCCTCCGTCCAGCTCGGATCCGTCGCCTTCGCGATGCCAAAGTCGATAACCTTCGGGACGAGCATGCCGTCCTCGTGGGAAACCAGGATGTTCGACGGCTTGATGTCGCGATGGATCACTCCCTTTTGATGGGCGTGCTGGATCCCGTGGCACACCTGGATGAAGAGGCGGATTCGTGAGGCGATATCGAGCCTTTCCCGGTCGCAGACCGCCGTGATCCGCTCGCCGCGCACCCGCTCCATCACAAAATACGGCCTCCCCTCGGGGGTCGCGCCTGCGTCGTAAACGCGCGCGATATTCGGGTGATCCATCAGCGCGAGCGCCTGGCATTCCACGCGAAAGCGGGCGATTACGCTCTCGGTATCCATGCCCGGGCGCAGAACCTTCAGCGCCACGATCCGGCGCGCGGGAAACTGCTGCTCCGCCTCGTAGACCACACCACTGCCGCCGCCGCCGAGTTTCGACAGAATCCGGTAGGGTCCGATCATTGCCCCGGGCCTTTCGCTCAACTCCTCGCACGCGTCGCGAACCTCCACCGCGGCGGGGTCCGATCGGAGAACATCCTCGGCGAGCAATTTGCTGTGCTCGCTGAGGTCGAGAAAAAAGGCCGCTGCCTCTCCATGGCGGTCTAGCATGCGACGCACACGGGCCAGCCCCTCCGGATTCTCGCGAAACACCGCCTGCAGCAGGGCTTCGCGTTCCTCCTCGTCCAACGACAACGCCGCCTCGAAGACGGCGTCTTCGACGTTCCTCGGCAGTGGCTGGGGGATGGCGGTGTCCACGGCGGTTCCCGTAAATACGCCAACCCCCTCTCCTGCGCGAGGGTGCAATTTCCTCCGCCGCACAAAATAGTGGCGGTTTTTCAGGGGGCATTTCGTTCCTCTCAATAGAAGCCGGAATTTTGCCGGCGCCTCTCAAGAAACACCCCTATGACCCCCACAAAGCATCTCCTGCATATCGCCGCCGTCGCCGCCGTTGCCACCACGGGCGTGGCCCGCGCCGCCACCTACGATCAAACGACATTCGCCCCGGCCACCACCGACTGGAATGGTCCTGCCATCTGGGGCAACAACGACGTCACCCCCGGCAATGACTACCAGATGGGCCCGGATCCCGCCCGGATCGCCAGCAACACCCCCATCGAAACCACATTCACCATTTCATTCGGCGGGGTAACCACGCCGTGGCCGGTTTACGGACAGGTCCGCGATCACGGCGGCACCGGGCTGCCCACGACGAACAGCACCTTCAACGGAGATCACCTCCTCATCGCCGGTCAGACCCGCTTCATCAGCAAGGCCCGTAACACGACAAGCACGGCGAATTTCGTGCTGCAGGATGGCGGCATGATGTTCCTGACCCCCGGTGGCAGTTCGGCGGATGGTCCCGGCACGGGGACGTGGGATGGCACCATCGTCACCTCAGGAACGACGCTCATCGGTCTCGAAGCGACAGCCAACACCAACATCACGACCCTCGACATTGTCGCGCCGATCAGCGGCTCCGACACTTTGATTCTCACCGGCAAGGGGGGACAAACCGGGTTTCTCAATCTGAAAGGCGATCTCAGCGGCTTTACCGGCACCTTCCTCCTCACCCCCGCAGTGGGAAAGTCCGGCACCCCGCTTGTTTTCAGCATTACCAGCGATGCCTCGTTCGCGACCCTGCAGCTCGACATCGAATCGCCGCTGTTTCTGTATGACCTCGGAGACGGCGCAGTAAGCTTTGGCTCCCTGATCGTGGGTGAAACGACCCTTGGCGCCGGGACCTACGATGCCGACTGGCTCAATGCCAACTTCGGCGATGGTTCCCAGTTCATGGGCGGGGGTTCCATCACCGTCGTTCCCGAGCCGCAAACCATCGCCCTGCTGACGGCGGCCCTGCTCGCAGGGGTCGCGTTTCGCCGCCGCCCGGCAGCTTGATCACGCGGATCTCCAGCCGGGCGGCGGGAAGACTCACGCCGCCTGCTGAAGCATTTTCAACTCCGCGATGTGCGCCTCCGTGAGCGGCAGGAGCGTGCCTCGGATCAAATCCTTGCATCCGGGCATCACCTCGTCGTCCTCGAGGGCGGCCTTGTAATCGGTCACACCCATCTGCTCGCCCGACTCCAGCGCTTCGAGCGCGGACCCGGCCCCGAAGAGGTTCGCCGTGCTCTGCACCGTGTTCGCCAGTGTGCCCCAGGCGCCGGAATCGGTCTCGGGTTCGCCGCCCATCGAGCGGACGTTCGCCTCAAGTTCGCTGACGGCCGCGGCATGCTCGCTGCGGATGCGGTTCAAGCCCTCGAGGACGGGCTTGTCGCCATATTTCTCGATGGCCTTGTCGTAGGTTTCCACGGCGGAGCGCTCACCACGCAGCAGGCGGTTGCAGACGTCGATGCAATGTTCAGTAGAAGTAGTCATTTTTCGAAGGATGGTTCACACAGGTTCGATTCATCGTGGGAGGCCGGCGGGGCCACGAGGCCCTGCTCAGGGCGAAATCCGATGCCTTGAACCCACCGGAACCTTCTCCCAAAAAATATTCCCCGGAATTGTCCCAACACGGCCCGGTCGTTCGTCGTTCCTCGAAAACACCCGATCCATGAGCAACCCATCAACCGTCCAGCCCATCCCCGAAGGCATGCACACCGTCACTCCGCACCTCGTTTGCGGAGGTGCCGCGGAGGCCGTCGATTTCTACGTCCGCGCATTCGGCGCGAAGGAAATTGGCCGCATCGCCACACCCGACGGCAGGATCATGCACGCTGCGATCCAGATCGGCGATTCCCAGATCTTTCTCCACGATGAGTATCCCGAATATGGAGCACTCGGCCCGAAGGCTCGCGGCGGCACGTCGGTCACGATCCATCTCCAGGTCGAGGACGTCGATTCCGCCTTCGAGCGCGCCGTGCAGGCCGGTTGCACGGTGAAGATGCCGCTCGACGACATGTTCTGGGGCGACCGTTACGGCAACGTCGAAGATCCCTGGGGGCACAGCTGGTCCCTCGCCACGCACATCCGGGACGTCAGCCCCGAGGAGCTGGCGGAAGCGGCGAAGACGGCGTGCGAAGGCTGACCTGCCGTTCGTCATCGCTCAACCGGATTTCGACTGGCCAATCGCCCGGACATGAAAGACGTTCCGGGCGATGAAATTCCTCTCAGTTCTGCTGGCAGCGGCGCTCTTCCTCGGAACGGACGCCGGGGCGAAAACCGTCGACCTCTCCGCCTTCTACGGAAACTACAAAGGCAAGGGAACGGTTCTCGCCAACGGAAAAATGTATGACCTCAACGGGAAGGCGAAGTTCAAGGTCGCGAAGACCGGTCGGTCGGGACGCGTCACCCTCTCCGGAGTGATCATGGCGGAAGGCGGCCGGCGAATTCCCTGGGGCACCACCCTCGTTCTCAAGAAAAGTGGAAAGCTCACCACCAGCAACGTGGAGGCCGTTGATTTTGGTGGAAAGACCTACACCGCAAAGGGCACCTACAAGGTTCCGAATCGTTCGAGGGTCGTCGGCAACGCATCCGTGAAGGTGGGAACATCCACCGGTCTTCAGAATGTCGAACTCGAGGTCGCCCCAAAAGGGAACAAAAAGGAACTCGAGATCTCCCTGATCTTCAAAGTGAACGGGAAGACGAATTACGTCTTCGACGTCGAGATGACCGGCAGGTAGTCGCCATCTTTCTCGAGCAAAAAAGAGAGCGGGGCCACCCGCTCTTTTTTTACAACTCCGCCGCCACTCGCTCTCCGAGGAGGCGGATGCCGTTCAACATCCGGTCGTGCGGGAGCGCCGCCACGCTCATCTGGAAGGTCACCCGCGACAGACCGCCGAGTGCTTCATCAAACGCTCGGATCTTCGCGATCACCGTCTCCGCACTTCCCACGAGCAGCGCGCCATGCGGTCCACGTCCCGCGTCGAACTGCGCCCGCGTCGTTGGCGGCCACCCGCGCTCGCGGCCGATTTGGGAAAAAAGGCGCTGGAAGCCGGGGAAGAAATCCTCCGCCGCCTGCTCGTCGCTTTCCGCCACGTAGCCGGGAAAATGCACGCCGACTTTCAGGTCCGAGTGACCCGCGCGCCGGCCGGACTCGCGGTAAAGATCGATCAACGGACGGAA
>CALGTD010000022.1 GCA_937901895.1 uncultured Spartobacteria bacterium
CCATCTCCGTATGACATCTATGACTCCGTCAACTGGCGCTTGATGGAACGCTTACATTGAAGCGGAGCGGGTAACGATGCTTCGAGCGTTCACACGGTCCCTGCATGGCAAAAGCCCCGGCCCTGAGCGGACCGGGGCTTTTTTCCCCTGAATGAATCTGTTTTTCGGTTCCTAGCCGAGACGGGCCCGACGGCGTCGCACCATCGCGACCAAACCGAGGCCTGCGGCAATGGCGAGACTGATCTCCGCCGGCTCCGGCACCGCGGTGAAAACGACGTTTCCGAGGCTGTCCAGTCCAGTCGCGGTGTAGCCTGCCAGCGAAATGGCGCTGAGCTGGTTGATGTTCAGTCCGGCGGCGCTCGAGAAGTTCAGAGCATCCTCGCCAACGTTGAAGTTCGTGAGAATTAGCGAGCCGGACCAAGCCACCGCGCTGCTGTCGCCGAACGTCAGCGTGTTCGATCCGCCGAGCAGGGTGCCGAAGTCGATGGTGGAGGTGGACTCGAGATTCAGCGTCGCGAAGCTCTGGTTGAAGTCCGCGAGAGCCAGCGTGCCGCCGTCGAGCACGAGGCTGGAGCCGGCGTCAAAGACATCGGAATTTCCGAGAACGAGCGAGCCGCCTTCGATCACGGTATCGCCGGTATAGGTCTTCGAACCGAAGATGGTGAGCGCTCCGGCGCCCTGCTTCACGAAGTCGCCGGTGCCGGTGATGGTTGTTGCAGCAGTAATTGTCACGGCGTTGGAATTCGTATTGAATTTCAATCCCCCAGCCTGGAGGTTCACGTAAAGGGAACTGAAATAGTCGCCCTGTGCGGCTGTGGCGCGAATGGTGCCTCCGTTACCGTTTAGAACAAGCTGCGTGGCGCTCGGCGTAAGGCTGCTGAACCCTTTGCGAACGAACTCCGCGGAAATCGTGCCGCCGTTCAGATTGATGACACCATTTACTTCACTCGCGGCGTTTGCTCCGCCGACGAAAATGCTTTTTGCCGTCAATGTGGAAGTGCCTGACATTGTGAGGGTGCCTCCACGTTGTCCGTTTTCTGCCACGGTGCCGGTCCTATATTGACCTACGGAGATCTCCGCTGCCGCAACGCTTAAAGACGCGGTGTCGGCAAGCGTGATAACGCCGTTTCCGCTATTGTTACCGAGATAAACCGTGGTTGCAGAGTCTGCTGTGAAAGAGGCGTTTCCAGACAAAGCAATGGTTCCCAAGTTTCCCGAATGATTGGCGTTCCCAAGCCGGATCCCCAACGTATCCGAGGTAAAGGAACCTCCGCTCATAATAATCGATCCCTTACCGTTGTTGGTTTGTCCAAGCTGGATCTGGCCAGTTCCCGTATGGCTGAAGGAGCCTGCTGTAACGTTAAGTTTTCCGTTCGAGTCGGTGATCGAACCAATCGTCAACGCCGAGCCGCTGTAGTTAGCAGTGCCTCCGTTGACATTGAAATTCGCATTGTTGCCCGCCCCCCATGTGAGCGTGCTGATGTTCACCGTCCCGGCGTTTAAATTATAAGTAGGGTTCCTAGATGCTCCTGAAGAGCCGCTGAAACGGAGCGTCCCGATGGTGAACGTGCCGCCGGTCTGATTGAACTGCGTTGCTCCAGACGTCCAGTTCAGATCCATCTGAGTAAGACTCAGGCCGCTATTCGTATTATTAAAGTCGATGACGGAACCTGTGCCATCGGAGACCACCGTATCGCCATCCACCGGGGCCACGCCACCGACGTATTTCGTAGGATCACCGATATTACCATTACCGCCGGCCGTCCATGTGACAGTGGCTGCAGTAAGGGTGGAGGAACAAGCGACGGCGAATGCCGCCGCGAACGCGGAGGGGATTTTCATGTTAGAGGGGTTTGTTGAGGGGTTAGTGTTCTCCCGAGGGAGGGAGAAACTTGGGGGTTTTCTACGTTGGGTAAATGCGCGGTGTCAAACGAAATCGGCTTTGTTTGAAAATCAGCGCTGCCTGCGGGCGGAAGCCCGAAGAAGGAGCGCCGGAGACGTTGCGTGCGATCTCCGGCGCCTTCGCGTATCGATTTCGTCAGTCGTTGCGGCGTTTGCGCGAGACGAGAAGCAGACCGAAGCCGGCTGCTGCGAGCAGAGCGACCGTGCCTGGCTCGGGAACAACGAGGAAGCCCGATTCCGGAGCGCCAATGAACGTGACGGCCGAGCCGAAGTTCGCCTGGAGGTAGTCGAGGTCGTAGGCACCCTCGTCGAGGGTGACGCCATTGATCACAAGACCGCCGACTCCTTCGAGGTCCAGTCCGAACAACTCCACCGTGGAGCCTTCGTTCAAGGTGAGCTGGATGTTGTCATTCAGGGCGTCGGTGGCAAACAACGACAAGGTCGTTCCCGCCTCCATGGTGAGGCTTGCGGCGGATGCGAGCGAACCCGTGATGATCAGGAAGTCCTGCTCCACGACAAACGCGCCGGCGAAAGCTGAAACACCACTCAAGGTCAGGATCCCTTCACCGGTTTTCGTGAACGTGCCGGTGCCGACGAAGTTCGCACCGTTTCCGATCCCAACGTTATTGCCGTTGGTGTCCATGGTAAGCCCGCCTTCCTGCACGTTGACGTAGATGCCGTTGAAGAAGTTGGTATTGTTTGCGTGCGAGATGACCTTGATCGTGCCGCCGTTGGCGTTGAGGAAGTTGTGGGTGGCATCAACCGGAGCTGAGCTGTTTCCCTTGCGGATTGCTCCGGTGGAGATGGTGCCGCCGTTCAGGTAAATTTCGCCCCAGACATATCGAGGCTCATTGTTCGCTCCGAGGACGATCTCTTTGGTGTTCAACGCGGAGGTGCCCGACATCGTCAGACGACCAAAGCTGTTCGTATTTTCTCCCGCGGGTCCAAACTGACCCAGGACGACGATGCCGCCATTCGCGTTGAATTCAGCGTCGTTGCTAAGGTCCAGATACGCCTGACCGTTACCGGAGCCGGTATTGCCAAGGTTGATCTGGGCAACGGAATTGGCGTTGAAGACGCCGCCGGTCATGGTGATGTAGCCGCGAGCGCCGCCCGCAACGCCGATGCTCAAGCTGGTGCCGGAGTAATTGACGGTGCCGCCGCTGACGTTGAACCGCGCGTTGCTTCCATTGCTCCACGAGAACGCGGTCGAAATATTCAGCGTGCCTCCGGAGAGATTGTAGGTGGGGTTTCTCGAACCGCCTCCGCCGCCGAAATTCAGGGTTCCCACGGAAAGCGTGCCCCCGGTTTGATTGAAGATGGGGGTGCCGGCTCCGTTTTGGGGAATCGCCAGTCCGAGGGACAGCAACTCGGCGGTATCGCCCGGGCCGAAATTCACGATGGAGCCGACCCCGTTGATTTCGGCGGTGTCTTCCGCGCCGTTTGGCACGGAGCCTTCGGTCCAGTTGTTCGGGTCGCTGTAGCTGCCTTCCTGGCCACTGAGCCAGAGGTCACTGGCCGCCTGGGTGGAGGCGACGGTTGCGGCGACGGATGACGCCACGAGGGCACGGCACAGCACGGAGGGTAGAGGGATTTTCACTGTATTGGAGGGGTGAGGGTTTAAGGTTTGAGGGTAGTAACGGGGATAAAGAACGCGCCGAAGCGCGCGAGTTTCAAACAAAATCGTCAAGTTTTTGACAATTTGTTCCTGCTGGGTTGATCTGCGGCAGGAATCCCAAGAGTCGGCCAGGCCGGCCCGTCTTCTTCCGCTTTCGGGCGTGAAGAAGGTCCGACCCGCTAACGGTTTGCCGCCTGCTGCACCATCTTCGCCACGAGGGCGGTCCAGCCGGTTTGGTGACTGGCACCGAGGCCGCGACCGGTGTCGCCGTCGTAGTATTCGAAGAACTGGAGCAGGTTGTTCCAGTGCGGATCGCCGCCGCCACCTGCGCCGCCGAAGCACGCGCGCTGGCCGGCGCCGCCGCAGGTGAAAAGTCCGATGAGCCGGCGCTCGAGTTCGAGACTGATTTCCCAGAGATTCATTCGGGTGCCCGAGCCGGTCGGGAACTCCACGGTGAAGTCGTCGCCGAAGTAGAAGTGGTATTGCTGGAGCGCCTCGATGAGCAGGTAGTTCATCGGCATCCAGATCGGGCCGCGCCAGTTCGAGTTTCCGCCAAACATTGCGACCGGCGAGTCTCCAGGCGTGTAGCGGACCTCGGCGTGGTCACCGCATTCGTCGAAGACGTAGGGGTTGTCGGCGTAGGCGCGGGAGAGCGAGCGCAGGCCGTGCGGGGAGAGAAATTCGTTCTCGTCGAACAGGCGGCGCAGGATGCGACGGAGCCGGTCCTCGGGAACGAGCGAGAAAAGCTTGCGGCCGCGGGCGAAGCTGAAGTCGAGGTGCTCGAGGGCTTGCAGGAATTTCGGCCGGTGACGCTTCATCCACTCGAGGCGGCGTTGCAGGAAATCGCAGCCGAATAGGACATCTTCGTCGAGGGCCATCACGGCAAGCAACGGCGTGAGACCGGTGAGCGAGCGGAGCTTGAGGAAGGCGCTGGAACCGTCCGGGCGGCGGAGCACGTCGTAGTAGAACCCGTCCGCATGGTCCCAGAGCGAGATGCCATTGGGGCCCACGGTGTTTGCCACCCATGCGATGTGGATGAAATCCACGAGAAACTTGTCCGCCGCGGGCACGTAGGCCTCGTCGTGGCGCGCGAGTTCGATCGCGATGCGGAGCATGTTCAACGAATACGCGGCCATCCAGCTCGTGCCGTCGCTCTGCTCGATCACGCTGCCGTCGGGGAGCGGGTAACGCCGGTCGAAGACGCCGATATTGTCGAGGCCGAGGAAGCCGCCGGCGAAGATGTTGTCGCCGGTTTCATCCACGCGGTTCGCCCACCACCCGTAGCCGAGAAGCAGGCGGAGAAAGGCTTCGCGGAGGAATTCGAGGTCGCCCTTGCCGGCGCGCGCGCGATCGATCGAGTAGATGCGCCATGCGGCCCATGCGCCGATGGGAGGATTCGAATCCGAGAAATTCCACTCGTAGGCGGGCGTCTCGGCGCTCGGCGAAATGTAGTTTTCGCGGCGGATGACGTGGAACTGTTCCTTCGCGAACGCGGGGTCGAACGGCGCGTAGGCAACCGCGTGAAAATCGAGATCCCATCCGCAGAAGTAGGGATACTCCCATTTGTCGGGCATCGCGATGATGTCGTGCGCGTAGAGCGTGCGCCAGGCGTGGTTGCGGTCCTGCGCCCGGTGAGGCGGCGGAGGGGGCTGGGTGGGGTCGCCGGTGATCCAGCGCTCGACGTTGTAGAAATAGAACTGCTTCGTCCAAAGCAGGCCGGCGAGCGCCTGGCGCTTGATCAGGAGATGCTCGCGCGAGGCCTTTGGCGCAAACGCGGCGTAGAAGTCGTCGGCCTCGATCTTCCGGTCGGCAAAGACGCGGTGAAAATCCTCCCCGACGGTTGGCCGTGCCTCGCCGGCGGAGAGCCGCAGGTCGATCGACCATTCCTCGCCTGCGGCCAGCGTGCGACGGAGAACGGCGGCGCACTTCGTGCCATGATGGGCGGGATTCACCGCCTCGCTCTCGCCGTTCACGATGTAGCGGTGGAAGGCGTCCTTCACATAGGGAGAGGCGTTTTGCGCACCCCAGAGGGCTGCGGCGTTCGTGTCGTTGCCGGTGAAGATCCATTCGTTGGCGGAGTCGCATGAGAGGAACATCTCCGCTCCGGTTTCGAGGCGTGCGCGGACGGCATGCGGCCCGTCGAGATGCAGTTCGGGGGGGGGCGGAGCGTCGAAGTCCCACGACCAGGTGTTTCGAAACCAGAGCGTCGGCAGCACGGTGAGCGGCGCGGGATCGGGGCCGCGATTGATCGCCCGAATACGGATGCAGATGTCCTCGGGCCCGGCCTTCGCGTATTCCACGAAGATGTCGAAGTAACGCGATTCGGCAAAAACGCCGGTCTCGAGAATCTCGAACTCCGGCTCCGTGCGGGATCGGCGAGCGTTTTCCTCGATGAGCTGCCGGTAGGGAAATTCGCGCTGCGGGTATTTGTAGAGCGCCTGCATCCACGAATGGGTCGGCGTGTTGTCGAGGTAGAAATATTCCTCCTTCACGTCCTCGCCGTGATTCCCCTGGGGGTTCGAGAGACCGAACATCCGCTCCTTGAGGATCGGGTCCACGCCGTTCCAGAACGCCGGGGCAAAGCAAATGCGGCAGTCGTCGTCGCAGATGCCGAGCATCCCGTCCTCACCCCATCGGTAGGCTCGTGAGCGGGCATGATCGTGCGGGAAATACGTCCATGCGTCGCCGTCCGCGGAGTAGTCCTCCCGCACCGTGCCCCACTGCCGCTCGCTGAGATACGGTCCCCATTTCGCCCAAGCGACCTTCCCGGAATCTCGCTCCTCCATGCGGGTTCGCTCGGCACTCATTGCCGCGACTTTAACGAACTGCGCGGTCTTTGGAAATGCGCTTGCGCGGCGGCCGGCAAACAAGGCAGCGTCGCCACTGGTGCCCCGTAAGAAACCCTCCCCCGCCCCTGTTCCGCTCGACCCGATGATCGTCCGGGTGCGCGATCAGCCCGTGATCCTCGATTCCGACCTGGCGCGGGTTTATGGAGTGACCACGAAGGCGCTCAATCAGGCCGTCAAACGGAACGCGGAGCGCTTTCCGGAGGATTTCGCGTTCCAGCTGCAGGAGAACGAAGCGGTCGCTTTGAGGTCACAAATTGTGACTTCAAGCGCCGACGCGCCTGACCCGGAATCGAATGCCCGGCCGCAGACTGCTACCGGCTCCCGCGGCGGACGTCGCACCCTTCCCTGGGCCTTCACCGAGCACGGCGCGCTGATGGCGGCGAACATCCTTCGCAGTCCGCAGGCCGTGCAGATGAGCGTGTTTCTGGTTCGTGCCTTCGTGAGGCTGCGGGAGCAGTTCGCGGCGAACGACGCAATCCTGCGGCGACTCGCGGAAATCGACGAGAAGCTGCTCGCGCACGACGAGGCGCTTGTCCTGGTATGGCAAAAGCTCCAGTCCGTGCTGCGGTTGCCACCACCAACCCCACCGCCTGCACCGAAGCGGCGGATCGGATTTCACACCTGAGTTTCCATGGAATTTCACCACGAATTTTTGCCGGATCGGAACCTCGTGATCGTTCGCATCACGGGATTGTTGAGTCTTGGGCCGCTGCTCGAGGCCCTTGTCCGGCTTTGGGAACATCCCTCCTACCATCCGGACCTCGACATACTGTGTGACCTCTCCGGGGCAAAGGCGCAGGCGTCCGCGGAGAACGTGCCGGAGCTGGATCAATTTCTCAAGGATCCCCGGGCGGCACGCGGGCGGCGGGCGATTGTCATTCAGGATCCCATCGTGACCGCCCTCACCATGCTTTACATGCGGAACCTGCCGCATGAGGGATCGTTCCGCATCTTTTCCACACTTGCCGCGGCGCACGAATACCTCGAAGTGGCCGATCCGATTGCCATCGACTAACTCATGGACCCTGTCGCGCTTGGCCTTCCGCATCGGGAGCCCTTCATCTTCGTCGACGAGGTCCTGGAATGCCCGGGCGACGGTTCGGCGCGCGGCGTGAAGACCTTCGACGGAAGCGAGACGTTCTTTGCCGGCCATTTTCCCGGCGATCCCATCGTTCCCGGCGTGATTCTCACCGAAGCGCTCGCTCAAATTGCGGGCATTGCCGGAGCGGCGGGTGAGCCTGGGGCGCGATTCCTCCTCTCGGCCGTGCGATCGATGAAGTTTCACCGTGCGGTCCGCCCGGGCGAGCGGATCGAGCTCGTTGCGAAGAAGACCGGAGGCATGGGCGGACTCGTGATGTTTGATACGGTTGCGACCGTGGCCGGCGAAGTGGTCGCCCAGGGCGGGATCGTGCTCTCCCGCGCGGACTGAGGATTGCCACACTTCCCGTGATGCGCTTGGCTGACCGCATGCTCCGCGCGCTCCTCATTTTTTTGCTGACCGCCGTCTCGCTGGCGCATGCGGAGTGGACGCTCGGCGCGAAGGACGAGATCGCCACCCTGCCCGGTGGCGCGCAGTTCATCGAGCGCGAGGCACGCGATGGCGACCGGGCCGTGCGTGTGCTGGGTGTATTCTTCACGACGAAACAGGGCAGGCTCGCAGTCGTCGACAATCCGACGCCAGAGCGAGGCAAGCTCGGCGACGCGGCGAAGTCGGCAGGCGCGATTGCGGCGGTCAACGGCGGGTATTTTCACCCCAATTGGAAGCCTGTCGGCCTGGAAATCGCCGACGGCGAGAAGATCAACGGCTTCGAACGCGCAAAACTCCTCAGCGGGGTATTCGTCGTCTCAAATGGAAAGCCACGTCTGCTGCGCTCCGCGGAATACAAGCCTTCGAAGGCGGATACCGATGCGTTGCAGGCGGGGCCGTTTCTGGTGGACGACGGACGGCCGACCGCTGGTCTGAACACCGAGCGGCTGGCCCGTCGCACGGTGGTGGCCACCGACGGGAAAAATCGCTGGGCGATTCTCTACCTCACCCACGTCTCACTCGCCGATGCAGGTGCGATCCTCGCCTCGCGCGAGGTGTTTCCGGACTTTCCGATCGAGCGGGCACTCAATCTCGATGGGGGCTCCTCCAGCGGGCTCTGGGTCGCCACGGGGGGCTCCCCCTATTATCTGCGCGAGGTCGGCACGGTGCGGAATTATCTCGTCGTCAAGCCTGCGGGCGAATGACCGCTGCCATTTCCTCCTAGCGCCCGGACGGGCGTCGGTTCAAATTAGTCTCATGCAAATCCACCTCAGTCCACGGCACCTTGTCCTTACCGCCGCCATCCATTCGCACGTCGCGGAAAAGATCGAGCACCTCGAGACGCTCACCGATCGCATCATCGCCGCGCATGTCGTGCTGCTCCACGACGAGACGAAGACGAAGCAGTATGTGGTGAAGGTTCACCTCGCCGTGCCGGGACCCGACATCCACGCGCAGGATGCCGAGACGGATCTCTACGCGGCGATCGACAAGGTCGCCGAGAAACTCGCGCGCCAGCTCCGCAAGCGAAAGACGAAGCTCGTGAGCACCAAGAAGCACAAGGCCCAGCTCGCCACCGAGAGCCGCAAGCGCGGCTACGCGCGCCGATAGTCGCCGAAGTTTTCACAGGGGCGAACGCGCACAATGGAGGGCGAATACAAAGTCAAACTGGACGTCTTCGAGGGACCGCTCGACCTGCTGCTCTATTTGATCAAGCGGGACGAGGTGGACATCTACGACATCTCGATCGAGCGGATCACGAAGCAGTATCTCGAGTATCTCGACGCGTTCAAGATGCTCAACATCGAGCTGGCCGGCGAGTTCATCGTGATGGCCGCAAACCTGCTCTATATCAAGAGCCGCACGCTGCTGCCCGTCGATCAGCAGATGGCTGAGGAGGACGCGGAGGAGGATGATCCGCGCTGGGAACTCATCCGCCAGCTCATCGAATACAAGAAGTTCAAGGAAGCCGCCGGAGTGCTTCGCGAGCGTGAAGCCGCCCAGGAGCAGCTCTTCGCCCGCGTGCCTGCCGCACCCGATCTCCCGGCCGGCGAGGAAAACCTCCTCGTCGAGGAGGTCGGCATCTTCGACCTCATCCGGGCCTTCCAGAACGTCCTCAAGCGCCGTGCGCCAAAGCAGGAGGACCTGCGCGAAATCTTCGCGGAAAATTTCACCGTCGCCGACAAGATCGACCACCTTCTACGGATTACCGGCGGCGGCGTGCCGCTGAAGTTCGAGGAAATGTTCCCCGAGCAGGCGACGCGCACCGAGATCGTTGTGACATTCCTCGCAATGCTGGAGCTGATCCGTATGAAGCAGCTGCGCGTGAAGCAGGACGTCCACTTCGGTGAGATCTGGATCGAGCGCAATACCGACACCGTCCCGCTGTTTTCCACGCCCGCCGAATCATGAGCGAGCAGACTCCTCCAGAGGGACCCACCCTCAAACACATCATCGAGGCGCTCATATTCGCTTCCCAGAAGCCGATTTCCGCGAAGGAAATTTCCGCCGTGCTGCGCGGTGCCGCCGATGCCGCGAAGGACAATCCGGTCGTGCAGGCGTTCGGAAAGGTGAAGGAAAACGAGATCATTGATGCGGTCGATGCCCTGAGCGCCGACTACGCAGCGGCCGGACATTCGTTCGAGATTCGCGAAACGGCCGCCGGATGGCAGCTCGTCAGCGCCGCGCCGTTCTCCCCGTGGCTGCGCCAGCTCTTTCCCGAGAACAAGCCCGCGCGCCTCAGCGCGCCCGCTCTTGAAACCCTCGCGATCATCGCCTACCGGCAGCCCGTTACGCGGGCCGACATCGAGGCGGTGCGCGGCGTGGCTGTCGACGGCGTGATGCAGACATTGCTCGATCGACAGCTCGTGAAGATCGCCGGTCGCGCCGACATTCCCGGCCGTCCGTTGCTCTACGAGACGACAAGCCATTTCATGGAACACTTCGGACTGCGCGATCTCGAGCAGCTGCCGAATGCGGCGGAACTTCGCCGCGCCGCCGCGGCGATCGCGGAGGCAAATGCCAAACCTGCGGAGACGCCTCCCGCCGACAGCCCATCGACCCCGGAGGAATCCCCCGCTGCTTCAGAGGAGTCCACACCGGAGGCAGGGACGCAGGAGTCTCCGGCCGAATCCGCGCAGGACGATGCCGCGGAACCGCCGGTGGAAGCGGTTCCCGCGCCGGAGCCGGTTTCCGAAGAGTCCACCCCGCCCGGCGCAAACGAATCCGATCGCACAGAGTCATGAGTGAGCTTTCCACCATCCGCGAGAAGATCGATGCGATCGACACCGAGCTGCTGCGGCTGCTCAACGAGCGCGCGACCCTCGCCCTCGAGGTCGGCAAAATCAAGAGCCGCGACGGGCTGCCGATTTATGCGCCCGACCGCGAAATGACCCTTCTGCGCGGTCTCGTCGAGCGCAACCAGGGACCGCTCTCGCCGGTTGCGATCCGGGCAATCTACCGCGAGATCATGTCCGCCGCGCTCGCGCTGGAGAAGGACGTGGTGATCGCAGTGTCGGGACCGGAAGGCGGCGCGTGTCACCAGGCGGCGCGTGCGCGCTTTGGGTCGAGCGTGAGCTATTCGTTCTTTGGCGAGGTCTCCGAGTTGTTCGAGTCCGTGTCGCGTGGCGAGGCGGATTGCGGCGTGGTGCCGATCGAGGAGCCCGGTCATGGGTCGGTGAATCCGACACTCGATGCCCTTACGCAGACCGAATTGACGATCTGCGCGGAGATCGTTTCCTGCCCCGACGGATCGCCCGGGGAGTCGGAGGATTGCGCGCGGTATTTTGTGATGGCCCGCACGGCGGCGGCCATTTCCGGCAACGACCGCACCACGCTTCTGCTGCGTGTCGAGGACAAGCCGGGCGCGCTGCTCGATGCGCTTGAGCCGTTCCGCGACGCGGAGCTGAATCTCAATCACCTCGCGAGCCGGCCGGCGGCAAAGGGAAGCGACGACGTGTATTTCTTCGTCGAGGTCGATGGGCACAGCCGCGACGAAGCCTTTGCGGAGCTCCTGCGCGACCTGTCCCGCCGCTGCCGCGCCGTGAAAGTGCTCGGCAGCTATCCGCGCACGGCATTGTAGGCCGCCCGGCTCATCTTGGGCGGTTCCCACGGCCGGGAGCGACGCATCCGGCCGGAGGGAACCCGTGGAGAGGGAGTGTGCGTGCGCGCCGTGCGGCTAAATCTTGCAAAGCCCTGCGCGATTGGCACTTTTCCAGCTAGTGAAAAAGGGGATGTTTACGGATTACGACGTCGGGGGGTTCTTCGACGAGATGTTCACCCCGGCCGGAGAGGTTCGCCCCCATTATGCGCCCCTGCTCGAGCGATTCGCCTCGATGGAGCACTCCGAGTTTCAGCGCAAGGTCGCGATGGCGGAGAATTCCTATCTGAGCCAGGGCATCACGTTCACCGTCTACAGTGGCGATGAAGGCACGGAGCGCATCTTTCCGTTCGACCTGATTCCGCGGATCGTTCCGGCGGACGAGTGGGCGCATATCGAGCGCGGTCTGGAGCAGCGGCTCACCGCGCTGAACATGTTCCTGCACGACATCTATCACGACCAGCGCATCCTCAAGGAAAAGGTCATTCCTGAGGAGGTCATCCGCAGCGCGAAGCATTTCCGGCCCGAGTTCATGGGCTTCGACGTGCCGAAGAACATCTACATTCATGTCTGCGGCACCGACCTCATCCGCGACGACAGCGGCCAATATCTGGTGCTCGAAGACAACGGTCGATGCCCGTCCGGCGTCTCCTACGTGCTGGAAAACCGACAGGCGATGAAACGCGTTTTCCCGCGGCTCTTCTCGAAATATCCCGTCCGTCCGGTGGACCGCTACCCGCAGGAGCTGCTGTCCGTGCTCCGTTACATCGCACCCGGCGGCAAACCTGATCCCGTCTGCGCCGTGCTTACGCCCGGCATCTACAACTCGGCGTATTTCGAGCATTCGTTCCTCGCGCGCGAGATGGGTATCGAGATTGTCGTGGGAGCGGATCTCGTTGTGGAAAACCGCCGCGTCTACATGAAAACGACGCGCGGACTCCAGCAGGTGGACGTGATTTACCGGCGCATCGATGACGATTTCCTCGACCCGCAGGTCTTCCGGAAGGACTCCGTCCTCGGCGTGCCCGGTCTCGTCGATGCCTACCGCGCCGGCAATGTCGCGCTTGCAAACTCGATCGGCACCGGCGTGGCCGACGACAAGGTCACCTATTACTACGTCCCGCGGATGATCGAGTTTTATCTCGGCGAGAAACCCATCCTGCCGAACGTGCAAACGTGGCTGTCCGCCGAGGAGGACGACCGGAAATACATCCTCGAAAACGTCGGCAATCTCGTCATCAAGGCAGCCAACGAGAGCGGCGGCTACGGGATGCTGATCGGCCCGCAGGCGACGAAGGAAGAGATCGAGAAATTCCGCCAGGCCATCATTGCGGATCCACGCGGCTATGTCGCCCAGCCGGTCATCTCGCTTTCGCGCTCGCCGTCGTATTGCGATGGAGTCATCGAGGGCCGGCACATCGATCTGCGGCCCTATGTGCTGTGCGGGGAGAAGACCACGATCATTCCCGGCGGTCTCACCCGCGTCGCGCTTCGCAAGGGGTCCCTCGTGGTGAACTCGTCGCAGGGCGGCGGCAGCAAGGACACCTGGGTGCTCGATAGCGAAGACGAGCCCTTGCAATTCCAAAGCCAGTCCCGGACGCCATGAGCGGTTCGAAATTCCATGCCAGAGAGTCGAAGCAGGTGAACGGCGATGCCCCCGCCCTCCCCCGCCCATTCCTTTCCTTCCTCCCATGCTGAGCCGCGTCGCCGATTCCTGCTACTGGATGAGCCGCTACATCGAGCGGGCTGAAACCAACGCGCGCCTGCTCAATGTGAACATGGCGCTCATGCTCGATCTCGAGGATGCCGACACGACGTCGGTGAAGCGGCATTGGGAGCCGGTGCTTGCCACGCTCGAGGATCAGGAGCTCTTCAATGAGCTCTACGACAGCGTCTCGGCCGAGTCGGTCATGGAGTTTGTCACCTTCGAAAAGAAGAATCCGAACTCGGTCTTCTCCTGCATCTGCGCGGCCCGCGAGAACGCGCGCACGGTGCGCGAACAGATCTCGAGCGAAATGTGGGAGCGGCTGAACACGCTCTACCTCTACCTGCGCAGCGAGCAGGCGCGGCATGACTACCGCCAGGCTCCCTACGATTTTTACCGCAGCATCGTCGACGGTTCGCATCTCTTCCAGGGGATCACCGACGCGACGATGACGCACGGCGAGGGCTGGGATTTCATCCAGGTCGGCAAATACCTGGAACGCGCGGATTCGACCTCCCGCGTGCTCGACATCAAATACCACATCCTCCTGCCGCACGGGGAAATGGTCGGCGGCAATGTGGACCTCACGCAGTGGATGGCCGTGCTCCGTTCGTGCAGTGCGTTCGAGGCGTATCTCAAGATTCGCGTGGGGCACGTGTCCGCGTGGGATGTCGCGGAATTCCTGATCCTGCACCCGACGTTTCCCCGGTCGATCCGCTTCTGCGTCGACAGCATGGACCGCGCGATCCACCGCATTTCCGGCAGCCGCATTGCGGGATCCCACAACGAGACCGAGCGCCTTTCCGGCATGCTCCGGGCGAGCATCGACTACGCAACGATCGACGGCATCATGCGCGGAGGCCTGCACGAATACCTCGATGCCACCCAGCTCCGGCTGATCGAGATCTCCGATGCCCTCGTAAAGACCTACTGCGAGTGGCTCGACGGAGGCGGCCGCGCGGTTGCGTAGAAGTTCCGAAGGCGAAAGCGGTTCGCTCTACGGCTTGTTGGCAATCGCGAGGATCGTCTGGAAGTGCGGCGCCTGCTTCTCGCGGGATACCGTCGAGATCTGCACGTCGCGGAATCCCGCCGACTTGAGCATCTGGTCGAGCTCCACCTCGGAGAAGCCCAGCCACACGTGTGCGTAGAGTTCGCGCGCCTGCTCGTAGCTGTGGCTCGCAAGGTCGAGAATGACGATGCGGCCGCCGGGGCGGAGGATGCGGTGCGCTTCGGCGATCGCGGCCGATGGACTCGACGCATGGTGCAGCGCCTGGCTGAACAGCGCGATGTCCACCTCGCCGTCGCCAATGGGCGGCGCCTCGATGTCGCCAAGGCGGTATTCGAGATTCGTGAAACCGTGCTCGCGGGCGAGATTGGAGCCGAACTCGACCATCATTTCCGAATTGTCGATGGCGATCACCTTCTTCGCGCGGCGGGCGAGGAGCTGGGAAAGCGTGCCCTCGCCGGCGCCGAGGTCGGCGATGACCATGGGGGGGAGCAGATGCAGCAGCGCGTGCGCGAGCGCCTGCCACGAGCGGCCGGGAATGTAGGTGCGGCCGAATTTTCCGGCGAGCCGGTTGAAATACTCCGCCGCGCGATCCTTGCGCCGGGCGAGCACGAGCGCGAGCGCGGCCTGGTCGCGCCGGACCTCGGGAATCTCCTCGCTGGCGAGCTGCACGAGGTTCGCGAGTTCCAGACCCTTGGGCAGCGTGGCGCGGTAGAAAATGTTTTTGCCGACGCGCCGGTCGGTCACGAAACCTTCGCGTTTGACGAGCGCGAGGCTGGCCGAGATGCGGCTCTGGCCCATGCCGAGAATCTCCTGCAACTCGGCGACGGTAAGCTCCTCGTCACGCAGCAGCCGAAGCAGCCGGAGACGGGTGGGATCCGACAATACGCGGAACGACTTGAGGAGCGACGCCATGGGAACGGGCGGGAACATCGCAGGTTTTTGCGAATCGGAAAACCCTTCGCTGCGCGGCGTGAGGCGGCTCACGAATGATTTCTGGACGTCGGCACGATTCCCGCTTCGATAGGTGGGAGCAGGACATGACGTCCAGGAAGCTCTTTTATCCTCGGTCACTCGAGTTGTTATCCGGCAAATACCGGCCCGCCGATCTCGCCTCCGACGCGATGGCCGGTGTGACGGTTGGCCTCATCGCGCTGCCGCTGGCGCTCGCATTGGGCATCGCAAGCATCCCGCAAGGCGTCGCCACGCCGTATCCCCCACCCGCGCTCGGCATCTTCACGGCCATCATCGCCGGCTTTTTGATTTCCGCCCTCGGCGGCAGCCGCGTGCAGATCGGCGGCCCGACGGCGGCTTTCATTCCGGTGGTGCTGATGATTGTCGAAAAGCACGGCTATGGCGGACTCGTGCTCGCGACGCTCATGGCCGGCGTGATCCTTGTCATCATGGGGTTCGCGCGGCTTGGAACCCTCATCAAGTTCATCCCGTGGCCAGTCACGAGCGGGTTCACCACGGGCATTGCGGTGGCGATCATGGCCACGCAGGCGGGCGATCTGCTCGGCATCCGCGCGGAGACCGCGCCGCCGCGCGAATTTCTGGAGCGCGTGCATTGGCTGTGGGAAAATCTGGGCGGATTTCATCTCCCCAGCACCCTTCTTACCGCCGCTTGTGTTGCGGTCATTGCCTTCTGGCCGCGGCTCGGTCTGAAACGCATCCCCGGCTCGATCGTGGCCATGCTTGGCGCGACGGGTGTGGTCGCCGTGTTTGGCCTGCAGGAGGGCGCGGGCATCGCGACGATCGGTTCGAAGTTTGGCGAACACGCGATCCCGGCCGGACTGCCGCCCATTCGCTGGCCGGAGTTCGACCTCGCCGTGCTGCGCGATCTCATCGGACCCGCCACCGCGATTGCCATGCTCGGCGCAATCGAGTCGCTGCTCTCCGCCGTGGTTGCGGACGGCCTTGCCAACGACCGGCACGACAGCAACACCGAGCTCATCGCCCAGGGCGTCGCGAACATCGTGTGCCCCTTCTTCGGCGGTCTGCCAGCCACCGGCGCGATCGCCCGCACGTCTGCAAACATTTCCTCCGGCGCGCGGTCACCGATTGCCGGCATCGTTCACGCGCTCACGCTGCTTGCAATCGTGCTGCTCTTTGCGCGCTGGGCGGTGTTTGTGCCGGTGCCGGCGATGTCGGCCGTGCTCCTCATGGTCGCGCTGCGCATGGGCGAATGGCACGAGCTGGGTCGCCTCCGCCGCATGCCCCGCAGCGACGCGATCGTGCTTCTCACGACGTTCTCGCTCACGGTGATCTTCGACCTCGTGATCGCGGTCGAGGTCGGCATGGTCCTCGCGGCCATCCTCTTCATCAAACGCGTCTCCGAGACGACCGAGGTCTCGCGCGTGCTCTCCAACGACGAGCTCGAGTCACCCAAGCAGCTCGCGCAGGGCAAGGACATCCCGGACGGGGTGGTCGTCTACCGGATCTTTGGACCGTTCCTCTTCGGAGCGGCGGAGAAAATGGAGGACGCCCTTGGCCGGATGGAAAAAATGCCGCGGGTTCTGATCCTGCGCCTTCACCTCGTGACGGCGATGGACGCCACGGCGCTCAATGTCCTCGAAAGCATTGTCGAGCGGTTCCACCACCATAATGGGCAGGTCATTTTAAGCGGATTGCACCGGCAGCCGTTTGCGATGCTCCGGCAGGCGGGCTTCATCGACACGATCGGCCGGAAAAATTTCTGCGCCCACTTCGACGCCGCCCTCGCCCGTGCCCGGGACATCCTTGGCGGGAAAAGCTGACCTGCCCCGGTCGGTTCGTTACCGCGTCAAACGTCGACTTTTTGAGGCTCATCGGCCGTTCCGGCTGCCGGCACGGCAACTCCCGGCAGGTTGACATCCCCTTGAAGGCAACCTATGAAGACATGCTGATATCTTAATAAGTTCCATTTTCCGCCATGTCCCGCCGTTATATTTTTTCGTCCGAGTCTGTTGGTGAAGGCCACCCTGACAAGGTCGCCGACACCATTTCCGACGCCATCCTCGACGCCTGCCTGACCTTCGACAAAACCGCGCGCGTGGCTTGCGAGACCTTCGTGAAGTCGAACACGGTGGTCGTCGGCGGCGAGATTACCCTGCCGAAGCTGCAGGACAAGAAGACCGGCAGGACGAAGCCGATCGACGAGGCGTTGAACGTCGACAAGGTCATTCGCGACGCGATTCGCGGCATTGGTTACGTGAACGACGACGATGTCTTTCACGCGGACACCGTGTTCATCACGAACCTGCTCACCGCACAGTCGGCGGACATTTCGCAGGGCGTGGATGCCCGCAAGGCCGAGGGCAAAAAGACCGCCGAGCAGGGCGCCGGCGACCAGGGCCTGATGTTTGGTTTCGCCTGCGATGAGACGCCCGAGTTGATGCCTGCGCCGATCATGTTCGCACACCGCCTTGGCCGCGAGCTCACCCGCCTGCGCAAGAGCGGCAAGGTGAAATGGCTTCGCCCCGATGCGAAGAGCCAGGTGTCGGTGGTTTACGAGGACGGCAAGCCCGTCGCCATTGCGAACGTCGTCATTTCCACGCAGCACACGGCCGACGTAAGCCACGCCGAGATCGAGAAATTCTGCATCGAGCAGGTCATCAAGAAGGTTCTGCCCGCGAAGATGCTCACCAAGGACACCGAGTATCTCATCAACCCCACGGGACGCTTCGTCATTGGCGGACCGCAGGGCGACTCGGGCCTCACCGGCCGCAAGATCATTGTCGACACCTACGGCGGCATGGGCCGTCACGGCGGTGGTGCCTTTTCGGGCAAGGACCCGTCGAAGGTTGATCGCAGCGCCGCCTACATGGGCCGCTACGTCGCGAAGAACGTCGTGGCCGCCGGTCTCGCTGCGAAGTGCGAGATCCAGTTTGCCTACGCGATCGGCCACCCGCACCCGGTGAGCGTGCACATCGACACCTTCGGAACGAACACGATTGCCGAGGAGAAGATCGAAGCCGCGGTGAAGAAGGTCTTCAGCTTCAAGCCGGCCGACATCGTCAAGCAGCTCAACCTGCTGCGCCCCATTTACTCGAAGAGCACGAACTACGGCCACTTCGGCAAGGAGGACCTCGATCTCCCGTGGGAGAAGACCGACAAGGTCTCCGCGCTGAAGAAGGCCGCCGGCGTCAAATAACAGAAATCCATCAACATGAGCACGACCCTCGAAAACACGGCCGACTACAAGGTCGCCGACATCAATCTGGCCGACTGGGGCCGCAAGGAAATCACCATCGCCGAGGCCGAGATGCCCGGCCTCATGGCCATCCGTCAGAAATACGCCGCCGAGAAGCCGCTGGCCGGCGTCCGCGTCACCGGCTCGCTGCACATGACGATCCAGACGGCCGTCCTCATCGAGACGCTCGTCGATCTCGGCGCGACCGTGCGCTGGGCCTCGTGCAACATTTTCTCGACGCAGGACCACGCCGCCGCCGCGATCGCGAAAGCCGGCGTGCCCGTCTTTGCCTGGAAGGGCGAGACGCTCGAGGAATACTGGGACTGCACATGGAAGGCGATTCTCAACCCCGAGGGCAAAGGCCCGCAGCTCGTCGTCGACGACGGCGGCGACGTCACGCTCCTCCTCCACAAGGGCTACGAGATGGAGGAAGGCGACGGCTGGGTGAACACCGAGTCGTCCTCGCACGAGGAGCAGGTCATCAAGAACCTCCTCAAGAAAATCCACGCCGAGAATCCCTACATCTTCCACGAGATCGTGAAGGAATGGCGCGGCGTTTCCGAGGAAACCACCACCGGCGTCCATCGCCTCTACAAGCTCCAGGAGCAGGGCAAGCTGCTCGTGCCGGCGTTCAACGTGAACGACTCCGTCACGAAGTCGAAGTTCGACAACCTCTACGGCTGCCGCCACTCGCTCATCGACGGCATCAACCGCGCGCTCGACGTGATGATCGCCGGCAAGGTCGCCGTCGTTTGCGGCTACGGCGACGTCGGCAAGGGCTGCGCGCAGTCGCTCCGCGGCCAGGGCGCCCGCGTCATCGTCACCGAGATCGACCCGATCAACGCGCTGCAGGCCGCCATGGAAGGCTTCGAGGTTACCACGATCGAGGACACGCTCGGCTACGGCGACATTTACGTGACCACCACCGGCAACGTCGACGTCATCACCGCCGATCACATGGCGAAGATGAAGGACCAGGCCGTCGTTTGTAACATCGGCCACTTCGACAACGAGATCCAGGTCGACAAGCTCCTCGCGACGCCCGGCATCGTGCGGGAAAACATCAAGCCGCAGGTCGACAAGTTCACCTATCCCGACGGCCACGCGATCTTCCTGCTCGCCGAAGGCCGCCTCGTGAACCTCGGCTGCGCGACCGGCCACCCGTCGTTCGTGATGTCGAACAGCTTCAGCAACCAGACGCTCGCCCAGCTCGACCTCTGGAAGAACAAGGACGTCTACAAGCCCGCCGTCTACGTGCTGCCGAAGAAACTCGACGAGGAAGTCGCCCGACTCCACCTCGAGAAGATCGGCGTCAAGCTCACGACGCTCACGCAGAAGCAGGCCGACTACATCGGCGTGCCGGTCGAAGGCCCCTACAAGCCCGACCACTACCGCTACTGAGGCTCAAACACGGGCTCCGGACGCCGGGCGGAGCATTTCCGCCCGTTCCGGATTGCCGAAACCATCCCGGGAGCGGATGCGCGTCAGCCGCGCATCCGCGCCTCGAGAATCCACCGCCACGGCAATGCACCGTGGCTGAGCATCCAGTCGTTGAACTGGCGGAGTGTCCAGCCTTCCCGTCCGCAGAAGTGGGCGTGCAGCCGCTCGACCTCGAGGCGACCGAGCAGATAGCTCATCGGCACCGTGGGCGACGACGTATACCAATTCACGTCGCCCTGGGCGCGGGCTTTCGTAAATCCCACGCCGTCCATGAGCATCCGGCAGGCGCCGGCATAGCTCAGCGAGCCGTCGTGGAGGCCGCAGTCGATGACGATGCGCCACGCACGCCAGAGGGCGTCGTGAAGCTGTTGCAGACGGACCATCGGCAGGTCGACGAGGCCTTGATCGACGCACATCTTTTCACACCAGAGCGTCCAGCCCTCGTAGAAGATCGAGTGCGCGAAAAGCCGGCGGAGCTTGCTCGGATGCTGGTTCTGAATCGCGAACTGCAGGTGATGTCCCGGATACGCCTCGTGCGCAGCGGTGAGTTCCAGCCCGTGGTGCTGGCGGATCTCGGCGAGTTTTCGCGCGGGGTCGTTCTGCAGAAGGCTCAGGTCATTCACCCAGAAAATGCCAACCTGCCGCTTCGAAAACGGCGGCGGCTGGTGATATGCGGCGGTGGGAAACTGGTGACGCAGAAACGCCGGCACGGGCAGCACGTCGAGCGATTCGCCCGCCGGCATGGTGACCAGTCCGAGTTCCTGGGCGCGGTCGCGGATTTCGATCGTCTTTTCCCGGTAGAGGTCGAGGAGCGGGCGATCGGGTGACCATTTGCCGGCCTCCGCGGCGAGGGCGGCTTCTGCGGTGGGAAATCCGCAGCGCTTTGCCTCGGCGCGCAATTCGTCGCGAAGCTGTTCGACGAGCGCGAGGCCATTGGCGCGGATTTCCGGCAGTGACTGGTCGAATCCAAGCCTTTCGCGCATGAGAAATTCGAACCCGTCGCGTCCGATGGCGAACCCGTTTGGCCGACCCTGCGGCTTCCTGCGAATCGCCGATGCATAGTCCGCAAACGCCTGCTTCGCGGTCGCGAGCAGGTTCGATGTGCGCCCCGGTTTCAGCGAGATTGCGCGAAGTTCCGCCTCCAGTCCGCCGAGAAACTCGATCGCGCCGTCGCAGGACTGGCACGCGAGTTTCGTCCAGAGCGGAACCGGCTGGCGCACGTTGCGCGCGCCGGATGCAAGCCAGTCCGGCAGTTTCTCGAGGCGAGACTCGATCGCGGGAAGCGCCCGCTTCAGCGAATGTGCGTTGCGGACGACGAGATCGAAGATCGCGTGGACGGCGCCGTCCACGTGGCGCTGGGGATTCGTCCGCCAGCGCGCGTGCCGCTCTTCGAAAAACAGATGGGTGCGCAGCATCGAGAGCAAGCCCCGACGATCGAGGTAGTCGTCCCCGGCAAACGAAGCCTCGGGCAGAGCCTCGACAGCGGCGAGGGTTTCGCGGACAAGCGCGCATTGCGCCAGGTGCGTGTCGGCGGAGTTGTCGCTGAGCGCGGCATCAAATTTCGAGATGCCGAGCGCGCTCGCCTCCTCGGGAAAACGCGCGTGAGTCTCGGCGAGGTAGCGGTCCGCAATGCGTCGGAAGGAGCGGTTCATCCGCCGAGCATACACGATCGGTGGCACGCGGAGAACCGTCCTGCGCCGGCGAAATGGATGGTGCGGCCGAGCTTCCGCTCGTGTCGGAGGCGTTTCGGTTTGATGACCTCTTCCTCGGACTTCACGCGGCGCGAGACGCCGGCGGACGCCGTTGCGAGGCCCTTACGGAATCTGCAGCGTGGCGACGATCGGCCAGTGATCCGAGATGAAGACACCGTCCTTCTGGACATTGAGGACCTTGAAGTCCTTCACCTCGGTTCCCGGACTGACCAGAATGTGGTCGATCTCCGAACCTTTGCGCTCTGATTCAAATCCGTTGAAGGTAGGGACTGCCTCCAGTTTCGCGAGTTCCCGCGCGTGGTGCAATGGGCCCGGGGTCGCAAGCGTTCGCAGTGGCGGGGATTCGCGCAACGAATTGAAATCGCCCGTTACAACGACCGGAATGTCGGCGGCGAGTTCGCGCAGCCTGGTCGCAATGAGCTTCGCCCCCTCCTCCCGGGCCTTCGCGCTGCGGTGATCGAGGTGCGTGTTCAGCATGAGAAACCGGTCGCCACCGCTTTTCGCGCGGAAAATGGCCCATGTCCCGATCCGGGGACAGGCGGTCTCCCAGCTCATGCTTCCAGGCTTGTCCGGGGTTTCGGACAGCCAGAATGTGCCGCTCGCCTCCACGTCGAACTTCTCCGTGTTGTAGAAGATGGGGTTGAACTCCCCGCCATTTTTGCCGTCGTCCCGGCCCACGCCGATCGCGGCGAATTTCGGAAGGGCCGCTTTCAAATCCGCCAGCTGCGAGGCAATCACTTCCTGCAATCCCGCGACATCGGCTCCGCTTTGCGCGATCGTTTCCGTGGCGATCGCCTTGCGGTTCGCCCAGACGTTGTTTCCGTCGTTCGGAGTCGCCCATCGGATGTTAAACGACATGACCGTGACATCCAATGACCATGCGGCCGGAAGCGTGGCGGCAAGAAGTGCGACGAGCGTGGGGAGAATTCTCATGCTGCCCGATCCTCGCGCCGTGGAGGCCGATCTGTAAAGGCCCCCGGTTTGTGCCTGTAAAAATCCCGGGCTCCTCCTAGATCTTTCGCATGATCACCGCCGAACGCGCCGCTGCGATCACCCGTGCCGCCCGTCCGTTCCAATCCTTGTTGGGCAATGTCGAGGCGGAAGACCTGCTCGAGCTGGTGCGGCTGGAACTCGGTCATGCGGAGATTCTCGACGGCTTCCGCCCGTATGGCGGGCATCTCTGCCGCGCGATCGCGCCGGAGACAATCGTTCACGTCGTGAGCGGCAACACGCCGCACGCCGCGCTCCAGAGCCTCATGCGCGGGCTTCTGCTCGGCTCGCACAACCGCGTGAAACTTCCATCGAACGGACTTCCGGAGGTCGCCGCGTTTTGCGCGGAACTCCCGCCCGCCCTCGCCTCGCGTGTCGAAACCTCCGCGTCGCTGCCCGACGAATGGCTGACCGGAGCGGACGCGGTCGTCGTCTACGGCGGCGACGAAACCATCGCCAGCCTTCGTTCACGGGTCCCTGCGGGCGTGCCGTTTCAGGCGCACGGTCACCGCGTGAGTCTGGGAATTGTCTTCGAGGACACGGATGGTTCCTCGCCCGTGGCTGCGGCGCGCGACGTCTCGCTCTTCGACCAGCACGGCTGTCTTTCGCCGCACGACATCTATGTGGACGAGTCGTCGGGGTTGTCCGCCCGCAGCTACGCGGCGCGGCTCGCAGAGGCCATGGAGGCCTTCGACCGGGATTCGCCGCGACGTCCGCTGGGCATCGGCGAGGCTGCAGCCATTGCGGACCTTCGTGCGAGCTGTGCGTTTCGCGCTGCGGGAGACACCCGTGTGCAGATCTGGCAGAGCGCAGGCTCGACGAACTGGACGGTGGTCTATGAGGAGGACCCGTGGTTCGCGACGTCACCGCTCGACCGGTTCATTTTCGTGAAGCCGCTGCCGTCCGACCTCGCGACCGTGCTGGCTCCGGTGAGGCAATGGCTGGGCGCGATCGGGATCTGGCCGGCGTCCGTGGTGAATGCGGACCGGGTTGCGAAACTCGGCGCATCCCGCGTTTGCGCGCTCGGGCGGATGCAATTTCCCCCGGTCTCGTGGCACGCGGAGGGCCTGCCGAATCTCGCCAATCTCGCAAGATGGGTTGATTTCGAGCCGAATCCCGCGTAGAGGAGGCGGTTCATGCCGAAAGAAGAAGCCATCGTCAGCCAGGGAGTCGTTACGGATGTTCTGCCCGGGACCATGTTCCGTGTGAAGCTCCCCAATGGCCACATGGTGCTCGCACACATTTCCGGAAAGATGCGAAAGCACTTCATCCGCATCGTCCCCGGCGACGCGGTGACTGTGGAGCTTTCCCCCTACGATCTTTCCAAAGCCCGCATCACCTTCCGGGAAGCCGGCGCTCCCCGGCAGCCGCGTCGGAAGTAGCTTCGATGCCCGGCCGCATCGTCCCCCGGAACATTGCGGATCTCTTCCGCGAAGCGGCGGCCCGTTACGGGGATCTACCGGCATTCGGGTCGCGGCAGAAGGGCGGCGGCTTTGTTTTCACGAGCTTCCGCGAGCTTTATGAACGCGGATTGAATCTCGCAACCGGTCTGATCGACCTCGGCGTCCAAGCCCGCGATCATGTCGGACTTCTCGCCGACAACCGCCTGGAATGGATCGTCGCTGATTGCGCCGTGCAGATCTGCGGCGCTGCGGATGTGCCGCGCGGCACGGACATCACCGAGGGGGAGGTCCGATACATCCTCGAGCATTCCGATTCGCGCCTCACATTCGTCGAAAACGCCGGTGTGTTGCAGAAGCTCTCGGCCAGCGGCGCAAGCTGCCGCGCGATCGTGATGAGCGCCGCCTATGACGGCGATGCTCTGCGCATGGTGGATGTGGAGGCCCGCGGACGCGAGCTTCGCGCGCAGGGCGATCGCCGGGCTGAGGAAAGGATGGAGGCCATCCGGCCGGAGGATCGATTCACACTCATCTACACCTCGGGCACGACCGGCACCCCGAAGGGGGTCCAGCTCACGCACGCGAACATGGTCTCGCAGGTCCGGAATCTGCCGTTCGACCTGCTTCCCGGCGAACGCGCCCTTTCCCTGCTGCCGGTCTGGCACAGCTACGAGCGCGTGTTCGAGATGCTCGCGATCAGCTCCGGCGTGACGACGTATTACACGAGCATCCGCCACGTCGGCGACGACCTCAAATCCGTGAAGCCGACGATCATGTGCTCGGCCCCGCGGCTTTGGGAGAGCCTTTACCTGAAAATTTTCGCCAACGTCGAGAAGGCCCCGCCGTTGCGACGGAAGCTCTTCGAACTTGCCTACACGAGCGCGGTTCGCGTCCATCGAGCCCGGCGCTTTTTCATGGGCCAGCAGCTCGACACCACCGGACGCGGTCCGGCGGAGTCTGCCGGGCTCCTGCTCCGTCACATTGGAAATCTCCTGGTTTTCACGATTCCGTATCTGGTCCTCGACGGCGTGGTCCTCAAGAAACTGCGCGACGTCGTTGGCGGCGAGTTTCGAGGCACCATCAGCGGAGGTGGCGCGCTTCAGCCGCACGTGGACGAGTTTTTCAACTTCATCGGCATTCCCGTTCTGGAGGGCTACGGCCTCACCGAGACCTCGCCGGTGCTGGCGGTGCGGACCTGGGACAATCTGGTGATCGGCACGGTCGGACCGGTTTATCCAGGGACCGAGATCCGTATCGTCGACCTGAACACCGGGGAGATTCTTTTCCCGAATCCTTCGCGACCCGGCGGAGGTCGCGGCCTGCGTGGGGAAATTCACGCCAAAGGTCCGCAGATCATGGCCGGCTACTACAAGGATCCGGAGGGCACCGCGCGCATCCTCTCCGATGGCTGGCTGAACACCGGTGATATCGGCATGGTGACCTTCAACGACTGCCTGAAGATTCTCGGCCGCTCGAAGGACACGATCGTCCTGCTCAGCGGCGAGAACGTCGAGCCGGTCCCGATCGAGCACCGGCTCACCGAGTCGCCACTCATCGACCAGTGCATGGTCGTAGGCCAGGACCAGAAGTTTCTGTCCGCGCTCATTGTTCCGAATCTGGACGCCTTCCGGGCCGCCGGTGCGAATGTCGCCGACGCCACCGAAATTGCCTCGCATCCAGAGGCCTCCCGTTTGCTCGACTCCGAGATCCGCCGGCTCGTCAGCGCGGAGTCGGGGTTCAAGCCCTTCGAGCGTATCGGCGGTTGGGAGATCATTCCGAAGCCCTTCGAGATCGGCGAGGAACTCACCGCCACTCTGAAGCTCCGCCGCCACGTGGTGACCGACCACTACGCGGAAAAGATTCGCGCCATCTACGCAAAAGGCTGATTCCGGATCGCTCCGGTGCAGATCCGCGACACAAAAGGTCGCTTTTGCAGGATCGAGTTCCGGCAGGTCGATGATCCCAATCTTCGGGTCGAGCGCGTTCATGAGGACCCTCTCCCGTTGCGGTAACGGGTGTGGATTGACGGAAGCATCCCGGATGATCGGCTGTGTTGGACGAAGGGCGACCACGGTATTGCTCTCAATTTCATGTAACGCAAATCGGAGGAAACCACGCACACCGCAAGGCTTTCCGGGCGCCGGCGGTGGGCTCCGATTTCCCTGTTGCCAAGTTTCCGCGGCTCGGGAAATATTCAGGGCTTGGCCCGGATCAAGTCTGCCCAGCGGAAAGAGACGGTGCCCATTCCTTAACAACCGCTCAACCGCCATCCATCGCATGTCTCAGATCGCCGCCAAAACCGAAGCCGGGCAGGTGGACTACTCCAAGGACCCGATCAACGCCTCGCTCCCCAGCGAGGAACAGATCCGGTTGCTGCGTGACATGGTCCGCATCCGCCGCTTCGAGCAAACGGCGCTCAAGTTTTACAACCAGAGCAAGATGGCGGGCTTTCTCCATCTTTACATCGGGCAGGAGGCTGTCGCCGTCGGCACCGTGTCGCTGATGGGAGACAACGACCATTGCATCACCGCCTACCGGGACCACGGGCACGCGCTTGCCGTCGGCATGAGCATGAACGAGTGCATGGCCGAGCTCTACGGAAAGGCCACCGGCTGCTCGAAGGGCAAGGGCGGCTCCATGCACTACTTCGCGCCGGACAAGAACTACTGGGGTGGCCATGGCATCGTCGGCGGCCAGACCCCGCTCGGCCTCGGCCTCGCCTACGGCCTCAAATACAAGGGCATCAAGGGCGCGGCCCTCTGCTTCCTGGGCGACGGTGCGGTGAACCAGGGTTGCTTTTACGAATCGCTGAACATGGCGGCGCTCTTCGAACTGCCCGTCATCTACATCATCGAAAACAACAAGTATTCGATGGGCACGAGTCTCGAGCGCTCGTCGGTGATCGACAAATGCCTCGCCCAGCGTGCGGAGGCCTTCTGCATCGAATGGACGCAGGCCGGCGGCGAGGACATCAGCGAGGTTCGCGCCGTGACGCACAAGGCGATCCAGCGGGCGCACGAGACCTCCAAGCCGATGGTGATCGAGTTCGACACCTATCGCTACTACGGCCATAGCGTCGCCGACTCGAAGCACAAGGGCGGCTACCGCCAGGAGGAGGAAATCGAGCGCTACAAGCGCGAGCACGATCCCATCCAGATTTACAAGAACCGCCTCGTTGCGCAGAAGCTCCTCACCGAGGAGCAGTATGAGGCCATCGACGCGGAGGCGAAGAAGGAGGCCCACGACGCTGCGAAGTTCGCCGAGGAGAGTCCGTTCCCGACCGTGGACGACCTCTTCGACGACGTTTACTTCGAGGTCGACCGCCAGACGGAAGCCGGCCGCACCGGGCGCCACTTCTTCAACGACTAGACTTCAGCCATTTCCGACGAACATGCCTTTGATTGAATACCGCGACGCGCTGAACCAGGCCTTTGCCGAGGAGATCGAGCGGGACCCCAACGTCGTCCTCATCGGCGAGGAGGTCGCCCAATACGACGGCGCCTACAAGGTGACGCGCGGCCTTTGGAAGAAGTTCGGTGACAAGCGCGTGGTGGATACGCCGATCAGTGAAGCGGCGTTCATCGGGATGGGCATTGGAGCCTCGATGCTCGGCCTGCGTCCCGTGATGGAGCTCATGTTCTGGAGCTTCGCGACCGTCGCCTACGACCAGATCGTCAACAATGCCGGCCAGATCCGCTACATGAGCGGCGGCCTCATCAACTGCCCGATCGTGATCCGGGGTCCCGCGAACGGCGGCACCGGCGTCGGCGCCACACACTCGCACACGCCTGAGAACTGGCTGGCAGCGATTCCCGGCCTGAAGGTCGTCTGCGCCGCCACCGCCTACGATGCGAAGGGCCTTATGAAGACCGCGATTCGTGACAACGATCCGGTGATGTTCATGGAGAGCACCCTGCTCTACGGCGAGAAATGGGAGGTGCCGGAGGAGGAATACCTCATCCCGCTCGGCGTCGCCGATGTGAAGCGCGAAGGCACGGACATCAGCTTCATCGGCCATGGCCGCGCGATTCTCACCGCACTCAAGGCCGCCGAGGTGCTCGAAACGGAGCACAACATCAGCGCCGAGGTGGTCGACATCCGCTCGATCCGTCCGCTCGATGAGGAGGCGATTCTCAATTCCGTCCGCAAGACGCACCGCGTCGTGCTCGTCGACGAGAACAAGCCTTTCTGCGGCGTCTCCGCGCAGATCGCCTCGATCATTCAGGAAAAATGCTTTGACGACCTCGACGCCCCCGTCGGTCGCGTGTGCACCCTCGACGCTCCGGCGATCTACAGCCCGCCCGTCGAGAGACTCCAGCTCCCGACCGTCGAGCGCATCCTCGCCAAGGCGCTCTCGATCCTCTAACGTTCGCGTTTTTCCGGCGACACGCCGACCACTAGACACTCAGACTTCCCATCCCCATGCCGACCATCACGATGCCCAAATTGAGCGACACCATGACCGAGGGCACCCTCGTTCGATGGCTCAAGAAAGTTGGCGACAAGGTCGAGATGGGCGACGCGCTCGCTGAAATCGAAACCGACAAGGCGACGATGGAGATGGAGGCGTTCGATGACGGCATCCTGAAGGAGATTTACGTTCAGGAAGGTGGCAAGGCCGCCATCGGCGCGAAGATTGCCCTCATTCTCGGCGAGGGAGAGACCGAAGACGCTCCGAAGGAAAAGAAACCGGCTCCGGCGACGGACAAGGCCCAGGGCAAAGAGGACAAGAAAAAGAGCGCCCCTGAGGCCGCGAAAGCCGCCCCGGCGTCCGGGGGCAAACCCGCTCCGGTGTCGAACGACCGGGTCAAGGCTTCGCCGCTCGCGAAGAAGATTGCCGCCGAGCGCGGCGTGGATCTCCAGGGCGTTCAAGGCACCGGCCCCGGCGGCCGGATCGTTGCGAAGGACGTTCCCGCGGCCGGCTCGGCTTCGAAGGCCTTAGCTCCGGCGCCCATCAAGCTGGAAAACACCGGCGGCGAAGAAAAACGCGTCGAGCTCTCCGGCATGCGTCGGGTCATTGCCGAGCGCCTTCTCGCCAGCAAGACGCAGATTCCGCATTTCTATCTTTCCGTCGAGGTCGATGCCGGGCCGCTCATGCGGTTGCGCAAGGAGGTCAATACGGCCAACGAAGCCGCCGGCCAGCCAAAGGTCACGGTCAACGATTTCGTCCTGCTCGCCGTTGCACGCGCCGCCCAGCAGTGCCCGAAGGTCAATGCAGCATGGGGTGGCGATCACGTGATGGAATACGGCAGCGTGAACATCTCCGTCGCCGTCGCCGTCGATGACGGCCTTGTCACCCCGGTCATTCGCAATGCGCAGGAACTTTCGCTCAAGGAAATCAGCGCTGCGGTGAAGGACCTTGCCGGCCGCTCCCGCAACAAGAAGCTCAAGCCCGAAGAATATGCCGGCGGCACGATCACCGTCTCGAATCTCGGCGCCTATGGCGTCGAGCAGTTCTATGCGATCGTGAATCCGCCGCAGGCCGCGATCCTCGCCGTGGGCGCAATCGTGAAAAAGCCTGTCGTCAACGCAAAGGGCGAGATCGTTGTCGGCGAGCGGATGACCATCTCCCTCAGTGGAGACCACCGCGTCGTTGACGGTGCGGTCGGAGCCGAATATCTCGCCGCGCTGCGCAAGCTCATCGAGAATCCGGCGCTCATGTTGTTTTAAGGCGGCGCGAGCGCCCGCCGGTCTCCCGTAGTCTGCCGATGCCGGTCGTGTCCTGAACGCGGCCGGCGAAGACCCATTGCAATGGGGCCTCTTTGCCTGAGAACCGTTCTCGTTTTAGAATGATTCTTGATCTTGTTCGCGGATATGGCAGGTTGGAGGAACGTGAAGAACAACCACGATCATTACGACGCGACCATCCGCGGCGGCGCCTTGCGTGACACGCCGCAACGACGGCACGTCTACGATCTGCTCCTCGGAAACCGCGATCATCCGACGGCGACCGAGGTCTTCATGCGCGCGAAGAAGGCGATGCCGAGCATTTCGCTCGCGACCGTTTACAACAGCCTCGAGGCCCTGGTGGCCTGCGGGCTCGTGAAGCAGGTCCACATCGACCGTGAACCCACGCGGTTTTGCCCGAACCTGGAGGAGCACGGGCATTTCGTCTGCGAAAAGTGCGGCAGGGTGTTCGACATCGAGATCTCCCAGGGCCCGGCCACGCGCTGGAAACTGCCCAAGGGGTTCACCGTCACCCACCATGAAATCTCGCTGCGCGGAACATGCGCGGATTGCACCAAGAATTCCTGATTTATCTACTCATGAGCCTCGTTATCAAAAATCTCACCGCCAACATCGGCGACCAGCAAATCCTCAAGGGCGTGAACCTCGAAGTGCCCAAGGGCGAAGTCCATGCGATCATGGGCAAAAACGGCTCGGGCAAGAGCACGCTCGCGAAGATCATGGCCGGCCATCCCGACTACACCGTGACCGGTGGCGAGGTGCTCATGGACGGCGAGAATCTCTTCGACATGGAGGAACCGGACGAGCGTGCGCGGGCCGGTCTGTTCCTCGCGTTCCAATACCCGATGGAGATTCCCGGCGTGACGATCGCGAACTTCATTCGCGCCGCTGTTCAGGCCCGCCTGCCCGAGGGCGAGGAACTCGAGGCCACCGACTACTACGCGAATCTCTACGCCAAGATGGACGCGCTGAAGATCCCCCGCGCCTTCACCTCACGCTCGGTCAACGAAGGCTTCTCCGGCGGCGAGAAGAAGCGCTGCGAGATTCTTCAAATGGCAATGCTCGAGCCCAAATACGCCGTGCTCGACGAAACGGATTCCGGCCTCGATATCGACGCGCTGAAGATTGTCTCCGATGGCGTGAATGCCCTGCGTTCGCCCGATCGCGGATTCCTCGTCATCACCCACTACCAGCGCCTGCTCAACTACATCGTGCCGGACAAGGTTCACGTGATGGTGGACGGCCGCATTGCGATGACCGGCGACAAGGACCTCGCGCTCGAGCTCGAAGCCAAGGGCTACGATTGGGTGACCGAGGGAGAGCTCGCCACCGCCTGAATGAAACCCGCCATGAACACGACCGTCAGCCCTTGTGAGGTCCGTGATTTCGTGGCTAACCCGCACTGAAAATGCCTGCTCTCGAAGAAACCGAAAAGCCCGACCTGAATCTCGATCGCAGCGTCGGCGACTTCAGCTACGACGTCCAATATCAATACGATGCCGGCGTCGGCCTTACCGAGGCCACGATCGACTACATCTGCGACGTCAAGAACGACCCGGACTGGATCCGCGAGTTCCGCAAGGACGGCCTGCGCAAGTTCCTCGAGAAGCCGATGCCCACGCACTGGGCGTCGCACGACCTCGACAACATCGTCTTCGACAACATCCGCTACTACCTCTCGCAGGGCACGCAGCCGAAGCGCTCCTGGGACGACGTCCCCGAGGAGATGAAACAGACGTTCGAGCGTCTCGGCATCCCGGAGCAGGAGCGCAAGTTCCTCGCCGGCGTGGAGGCTCAGTTCGACTCGGAGGCCGCGTATTCGAATATCAAGGCCGCGGTCGGCGAGCAGGGCGTCATTTTCGTCGGCTCGACCGAGGGCCTGCACAAGCACCCGGAGATCTTCCGCAAGTGGTTCGGCAAGGTCATCCCGACCGGTGACAACAAGTTCTCCGCGCTCAACAGCGCCGTGTTCAGCGGCGGCTCGTTCATCTACGTGCCGCCCGGAGTGAAGGTGAAGCACCCGCTGCAGGCCTACTTCCGCATCAACGCGGAATCGTTTGGCCAGTTCGAGCGCACGCTCATCATCGCCGACGAAGGGTCGGAAGTGATGTATATGGAAGGCTGCACCGCGCCGAAGTTCGAAACGTCCACGCTGCACAGCGCGGTGGTCGAGCTCGTTGCGCTCAAGGGCGCGAAGATCCAATACGTCACGGTCCAGAACTGGTCGCCGAACGTCTTCAACCTCGTCACCAAGCGCGGCCTCGCGCACGAGGAGGCCGAGATCAAGTGGATCGACTGCAACATCGGCAGCCGTCTCACGATGAAATACCCCGGCGTCATCATGAAAGGCCGCAAGGCCCGCGGTGAGGTGATCTCGATTGCGCTCGCCAGCGACGGCCAGCATCAGGACACCGGCGCGAAGATGATTCACGCCGCCGACGAGACGACGTCGAACATCGTGTCGAAGTCGATCAGCATCGGCAGCGGCATCGCGACCTATCGCGGTCTGGTGGACATCCCGCCGCACCGCAAGGGCTGCAAGAACAACACCGAGTGCGACGCGTTGCTCATCAACACGCACAGCCGCACGGACACGTATCCGGCCGTGGTCGTGCGCGGAAACCAGAACGCCACGCAGCACGAGGCGAGCGTGAGCAAGGTCAGCGCCGAGCAGATCTTCTACATGCAGCAGCGCGGCTTGAGCGAAGGCGAGGCGATGAGCCTCGCGGTGAATGGATTCGTCAACGACCTCGTGCGCGAATTCCCGATGGAATACTCGGTCGAACTCAAGCGCCTCATCGACCTCGAAATGGAAGGAAGCGTCGGCTGAGGAATCCCTCACGGATGAGCCGATTTCCGCAAAGAGCCGGCAGATCCGCGAACGCAGAAACTTTGAAAGAATGTCCGTAACTACGATGAACCCCGAAACGCCGACGACCGATGGCCTGCAATTCACTCCATCGCCCGTCTGGCCCGATTGGTTCCGCTCCGCGCAGCAGGACGCGTGGAATGAATACCTCGCCACGCCAGCGCCGACGCGCAAGGACGAGACGTGGCGCTATGCGAATATCAAGGCGCTCGATCTCTCCGCGTTCCGGAATGCGCCGCCGATTGCGAGCGAAGGCAAGTTGATCAACGCATCGACGGGGCTCGAGGCGATCGCCGCGAAACTCGTCTTCGGCAACAATGCGCTCGTCCACAGCCAGACCGACGGCCTGCCTGCGGGAGTCGTCGTGCAGCCGCTCGACGTTGCCGCACGCGAGAACGAGGCCTTGTTCCGCCAGTATTTCCTCTCGCAGCCGGTCGAACTCGGCTCGCATAAATACGCGCTTCTGCACAAGGCGCTGCTCAGCGGCGGCGTGCTGGTGCACGTTCCCGCGAACGTCGAGGTCGCCCTGCCGATCGAACTTTACCACTGGGTGGAGGGTGCAAACTCCTCCGTCTTTCCGCACACGCTCATCGTTCTCGGCGACAACGCGAAGGTCACCGTCGTCGATCATTTCAAGTCCGCCGATGGCGCGCCCGCATTCGCGTGCGGCATCAATGATTTCCACCTCGGCCGCGGCGCGAAGCTCGACTACGTGGCGATTCAGGATTGGAGCGCCGACACGCTCGCGTTCCACATCAACTCCACCGTCTGCGACCGCGATTCCTCGTCGACCGCGCTCGTGGCGAATCTTGGCGGCCGTCACATCCGCGGCGAGTCGTTCAGCAAGCTCGCCGGCGAAGGCAGCCGCAGCGTGATGCTTTCCATCAATCCGCTCGATGGCGAGCGCCACGTCGACCAGCGCACGCTGCAGGACCACGCCGCGCCGAACGCCACCAGCGACCTGCTCTACCGCAACAGCCTCGACGACAAATCGCAGGCAATCTTCTCCGGCCTCATCCGTGTCGAGCCAGGCAGCAAGCAGACCGACGCCTATCAAAAGGTCGAGAACCTCGTGCTCAGCGAAGACGCCGTCGCCCACTCGATGCCCGGATTGCAGATTCTCAACGACGACGTCCGCTGCACGCACGGCGCGACCAGCGGCGGCATCAGCCAGGACGAGCTGTTCTACATGCAGGCACGCGGCATCCGACCGGACCTCGGCCGTCGCCTCGTCGTGGCGGGATTCTTCCACTCGCTGCTCGAGCGCCTCGACAACGAGACGCTGCGCGCCCGCGTCGCCGCCCTGGTGAACGCGCGTCTCGGCGTGGAGTAACGCGCATACGCCCGGTTCGCGATTCCAGCGATCACGAACCGGGTGGCTGTGCTACGTTGCATTCCATGCCGGCTCCGGGATTCCTCCTCTACAACGCGTCCGCCGGCTCCGCTGCGAAGCACTCCGCCGCCAGCCTTCTCGAGGTCCTGCGCGAAAGCGGCTCCGAGGTGGAACTCCACGAGTTCCGCGAAGGCGACGATCCGCGGGAGTTGGTGGAGTCGGCCATTGCGCGTGGAGCGAAGTGGATCGCGGTCGCCGGCGGCGACGGAACCATCGAGGCCGCCGCGGCGGCTCTCATCGGCACCGATATCCCGCTCGGAATCATCCCCTGCGGGACGTTCAACAACTTCGCACGGAGCGTTGGCATTCCGCTGGATCCTCCGGAGGCGTGCCGCATCGCGGCGACCGGACGCGTCCGTGCCATTGACGTGGGATTCGTGAATGGCGAGCCATTCTTCGAATGCGTCGGCGTCGGACTGGACGCCGAGCTTTTCCCGGTCAGCGAGGAAATCAAATCGGGCGGTGTGCTGCGCTGGCTCGAGTTTTTCCGCCGCGCGTATCGCTACAGGCGGAGCCACTTCGAGATTGAGTTCGACCGGCCCGCCGGCGACGCATTAATGAGCGCGGATCCCAAACAGCACCACCGCCGCCGTCACCTCCGGAAACTCGCCGGACGCAGCCTGCGCATTCGCGCGCTGCTGGTCACCGTGTCGAACGGCCCGTATTACGGCGCGAACTTCGCGATCGCTCCTCACGAGCGAATGGACGACGGGCTGGTTACCGTCGGGGTCTTCAAACGTTTCAACAAGCTCGCCCTGTGGCGCCACTTTCTATCCATCAGTTTCGGTCGTCGCGCCTATTCACCGGAGCTGCTTTCGTTTCGGTGCGCGGCGGTCTCGATCCGCGGAGACAAACCTCTCCCCGCGCATCGCGATGGAACGCCCGTGGAGCAGTGGCCTCTTCACATCGAGTTGCGGCAGGCCGCATTGAAGATCCGCACTTCAGCAGGATGATACGGTGTGTGAGGATTGGCCCGGGACTTGCTCAACCTGTGGTTTATCCGCAGATGCCAGAAAAATGTGACAAATCTGTTTTTTGCGGAAAAAAACAATGGACAACGCCTCTGGCGAATGTATAGAACCGTAACCGAACAACGTATTCCCATGAACAGACTTGCTCTTTCTCTTCCCGCGATGGCGGTTGCTTTCGCAATGGCCGCAGCTCCTGTCGCCCAGGCGCAGAGCGTTACGAAACTCTTCAAGGACGAGATCGTCAAAGCGATCGGCACCAAGAAGGGTAAAGCCGCCGCGAAGGCTGCTACCAAGACGATCGCCAAATACGTCGTCGCGAAGCCGAAAGGCGATCCGGCCAAGTTCGCGAGCTTTACGAGCTTCGCCATCAAGAAGCTGAAGGGCCTCAACGCGGACGCCGATTTCGTTGTCGAGTGGTCGAACAAGCCGGTGAAGGATTACTTCAAGAAGGGCATCAAGACGACCAACGTGAACGATTCGAAGTTCAAGGCTGCTCTCAAGAAGGCCTACAAACTCGCCCAGAAGAACCAGCCGCTCGCGCAGAAGGGCTTTGACAAGCTCAAGAAGACCACGAAGGTGACCGGCTCGGATCTGGAGAGCCTCGCGAATGAGGTTTCGAAAATCACGAAGGTGACGATCGAGTCCTAATCGGGATCTTCATTCTCAATCTTCAAGAGGCGGAGCATCTGCTCCGCCTCTTTTTTTGCTACGAAGAAGAAAACTTCTTGCATGGAATTTTCATTGCACTACGTTTGCAACGAACCTTCCAAACGATGAAACCACTTCTTCCACTCGGAATCGCCCTTGCCGTCGTCATCGCGCCGGTCGCACACGCCCAGAACATCACCCAGCAGTTCAAGGCCGAACTTGCGGCGAAAGTGGGCACGAAGACAGGGAACGCCGCCGCAAAGGCCGCGGCGAAAACCATCGCGAAATATGTGGTGGCCGCTCCGAAAGGCGATCCGCGGAAGATCGTGAATTTCACGAAGCTCGGCATTAAATCGATCAAGAAGGCCAATGCGAACGCCGGGCTCGCGAAGTTCTGGTCGAAGTTTGTGACGGGTAACTACTTCAAGAAGGGCAAAATTCCTTACGATCCCGCCGATAAGAAGTTTGCCAAGGCGCTCAATCTTGTTTACAAACTCAAGGGCGTCAAAAAGAACGACGCTGCAGTGAAACAGGCCTTTAAACAGCTGAAGACCAATAACAAGAAGCTCAGCACGGCCGCCACTGTAGATGCCAACCTTGCTGTCCTTCAGGAAGAGGTCGCAAAAGCCTCGAAGGTCACTCCGGCATCATAAAAATTTACTCGGGAATCGAGTTGTTCGAGAAAAGGCGGGGCGAAAGCTCCGCCTTTTCTGTGCCTTGATGGGATCGCGTGATGGGAAAATTGGAGTTGATTCCGCGATCGCCAGCCCATAACCTTTCGGTAGCATCCCCCTAGAAAATGAGATACTTACTACCGCTCACTGTTGCCCTCGCCGTCGCCGCCACCCCTGTTGCGGAGGCGCAGTCCATCACCAAGCAATTCAAGACGGAACTGGCGAAGAAGCTGGGATCAAAGACTGGCACTGCAGCTGCGAAAGCCGCGGCCAACACGATCGCGAAGTATGTAGTTGCGAAGCCAAAGGGCGACCCGAATAAAATCAAGAACTTCACCCAGCTGGCGAACAAGTCGCTGAAGAAACTGATCTCGAAGACGGATGGAAAAGCCTTTGAGACCTACAATAAGCTGTGGTCGAGCAAGGTGATGTTCAAATACTTCAAAAAGGGCAAGATCGCTTACGATCCTGCGAACAAGAAGTTCAACCAGGCTCTGTCAACGATGCTCAAGTTCCTCCCGCCGGCGGCCCGGAGCAATCCGTCGATCATCCAGACAGGGTTCGACGAGTTGAAGAAAAACAACAACAAGCTTAAGGGAACACCGGACGATCTCGCGACCCTCCAGAGGGAAGTGGCCCAGATTACCGGCGTCGTGCCCGAGTCCTGAGCGACGGATCGGATTCTTTCGAAGCAAGGGCGGGACGATTGGTCCCGCCCTTTCTTTTGCCGCAAAGTCAGGTCAATCCGGGATGAGGCTACGGGCGAGGTGCGCCCGGAAGTCCTCAGCCATTTTGAGCGGCTCCTGCGACCCTTTCCCATGCCTCGCGTTCGGAGGGGGAGACGGACCGCGGAAGATCTACGGTAACCACGGCAAAAAAATCTCCTCGACCGCCCGCTGTAGGCAATCCCCGACCACCGAGACGGAACTTCTGCCCGTTTTGCGTTCCGGCGGGAATCTTCAGTCGGGCTCGCCCGTCCAGGGTATCCACCTCAACCTCGCCGCCCAAAACACATTTCCAGGCGGGCACATTTACTTCGCGGAGCAGATTGGCGCCCTCCACCTCGTAGTCGGGGTGCTTCTGAAAACGGACGCGCAGATACAAATCCCCCGCGCCCGCGGAGCCGCTTCCTCCCTGACCAGCGAGCCGGATGCGCTGACCTTCCCGCACGCCCTTGGGGATTTTCACAGTGTAGGTCTGCACCTCGCCGGATTCCGAGCGGCGGAACGAAATGCGCCGCGTCGAGCCGTGAAACGCCTCCTCGAGAGTGACCATGATGTCCGCCTCGATGTCGCTTCCGCGCCGAGGCACATTCGTGAATCCGCTTCGCGCAAATCCCCCGCGTCGTGCGCCGAACATCTGTTCGAAGAAGTCACTGAAACCCGTTCCGCCGAACTCGAACTCGACACCGTCGTCGTCTCCGAAATCGAATCCGCGAGCCCCGCTGCCAGCCGCGGAGTCCCATGAATAGCCGGGCGGCGGCTGGGCGGCGCCGTGTTCCCAGTTCGCGCCGAATTCGTCGTATCTGCGCCGCTTCTCCGGGTCCCCGAGCACTTCGTAGGCCTCGTTGATTTCCTTGAACTTCTCCTCCGCGGCCTTCTTGTCTGTTGCGGTGTCCGGATGATGTTTCCGTGCGAGCTTGCGAAAAGCGCTCTTGATCTCGTCCTGACTCGCGGTCCTCGAAACGCCGAGCGTCTGGTAGTAGTCGCGGAATTGAACAGGCATTGGAGAAAACTAGCAGAATTTACAAAATTCGTTGGATTCCAATTCCGTCAATTCTGTTCATTGTCTCGGCCATCTCCGCCTTCTAGGCTCTGATTCTGACTCATTTTCCATGCTCGATATCCGCCTCATTCGCGAACAACCCGACGAAGTCAAATCCCGCCTCGCCAGCCGCGGCGCGGATTTTTCCGCGGAGATCGACGCCGTGCTGGCGTGCGACACGCATCGACGCAAATCCGAGACGGATCTTCAGAATCTCCAGGCCGAACGCAAACGGTTGAGCAAGCAGATCGGAGCGCTTCGGGCGAAGGGCGAGGATTCCTCAAGCATCGAGGCGGAGGTGAAGTCGTTCGGCGAACGCATGGATGCGCTGCAGCGCGCGGCCACGGATTACGACGAGAAGCAGCGGGACCTGCTGTTGCGAATTCCGAATCTACCGGAACCATCGGTGCCCGTCGGAAAGGATGCCGCGGACAACCCCGTGCTTCGCGAATGGGGCACGAAACCGGAGATCGCCGAGCCGCAGGACCACGTGACGATCGTGGATCGGCTCGGGTTGATGGATCTGGATCGCGCGACGAAAATCAGCGGCAGCGGATTCACCTGTTTCACCGGCGCGGGTGCGCGACTGGAGCGGGCGTTGCTTTCCTTTTTGCTCGATCTGCACACGACGGAGCATGGCTACACTGAGGTGAGCCCGCCGTTCCTCGTGCGCCGCGACTGCATGATCGGCACCGGCCAGCTGCCGAAGTTCGAGGAAGACATGTATGGCGTGGATGATCTTTTCCTCGCTCCGACCGCCGAGGTCCCGGTGACGAATTTGCGCCGCGAGGAACTGCTCGCGGTCGCGGAGCTTCCGATCAAATACGCGGCATACACGCCATGCTTCCGGCGCGAAGCGGGATCGGCCGGACGCGAGACGCGGGGGATCATTCGCATGCACCAGTTCGACAAGGTCGAACTCGTCAAGATCACGACCCCCGAGAATTCCGCCGCCGAGCTGGAGGCGCTCACCGCGGATGCCGAGCGGGTGCTTCAGCTCCTCGGTCTGCACTATCGCGTCATCGAACTTTGCACGGGAGACCTCGGCTTTGGCTCGCAAAAAACCTACGACATCGAGGTCTGGTCGCCGGGCCAGCAGGCGTATCTCGAGGTTTCGAGTTGCTCGAATTTCGGGGACTATCAGGCGCGCCGGATGAACCTGCGGTTCAAGGACGCCGAGGGCAAAAACCGCTTCTGCCACACGTTGAACGGATCCGGCACCGCACTTGCCCGACTTTATGTCGCGCTCATCGAGAGCGGCCTCCAGCCGGACGGCTCGATCCGGCTGCCGGAGCCGCTGCACCGCTACTTTGGAAGCGACCGTATCGGCTGATTTGTTTCCGTCGGAGCTGGAGAAGGCGACGTCCGGTCTCTCCAGACGACGAAAGTATCTCATCGCGATTTCCGGGGGTCGAGACTCGGTGGCGCTCCTGCATGGGTTGAAACGGCTGGGATTCCAACGGCTTGTCGTGCTGCATCTGGACCATCGACTGCGCGGGCGTCAGTCGACGGGAGACGCGAGATTTGTTCGTGCGCTCGCGGGACGGCTCGGATTGCGGGCGATCTGCGGTCGGGGAAATGTCCGGGAGTATGCGGAGCAGCGGGGGCTGTCGATCGAGACGGCCGCCCGGGAATTACGGCATGTGTTTTTTGCCCGGTGCGTCGCGACCGAACGGTGCCGGTTTCTTTTTCTCGCACATCACGCCGACGATCAGGTCGAGACGTGTTTGTTCCACTTTCTCCGCGGATCGGGACCGGCCGGGATTCGTGGCATGCGATCGGTTTCGAAGATGTCCGTCGGCGGGAGAACGATCACCGTGCTCCGTCCGATGCTGGAAATTTCGCGGGAGTCGATCGACGCGTTCCTGACACGACATCATCTGCGCTTTCGGGAGGACGCGTCGAATCGCAGCACGGCTCACACACGAAACCGCATCCGCCACGAGCTCCTACCGGTGATTCGCGGAATCATGGGTGCCTCCGCAGCGCATGCGATCCGGAGGGCAGGGAGAATTTTCTCGGCAGAGGACGATTTTTTGGAGGAGCTGACGCCCGAACTCGACGTTGAGCCGCAGGTGCGGGTGCTGCGCGAGATGCCGTTGGCGCTGCGCCGTCGGGCAGTGCGCCGATGGCTGGCAGCGGAAGGCGTGCCCGAACCGGGCTTCGAGCGGACGGAACGAGTGCTCGATCTGATCGCGGAAGGCGCGAGAGTGGCGAAAATCAACCTCCCTCTGGGCTGGCACGTGCGGCGCAGCAAGGGGAGATTGTTCATCGAACGCGGATGACGGCCGTCAGCGGCGGAGGACCTTCACTCGCGCGATCTTCGAGAAATTGCCGTGACCATCAACGGCGCGGATCTGTGCCACCACGCGGCGTTTGCTGCCTTTGAACCGGACCACGGCCTTCCATGTCGAGCCATTGAATTTCGCCGCCTTGAATCCCCCCTTGCCGGCCTTGTATTCCACGCGTGCGATTCCGGAAGCGTCGGATGCCTTCCCGCGAATGACCACCTTGCGGGCGCTGGTCCGGATGGTCTTTCCTCCGTTCACCTTGAGGGTCGGTGCGACGAATTCCCTCGGCGTGACGATGAATGCGTAAGCCGCCCCGGAGTCGAGCGCGGCGTTGGAGGCCTGGTCTCCATTAATGCCGGTGGCGCTGCTGTCTTCGAAGCGAGCGCCGACGAGAGCCAGCGTTCCATCGATCGCGACGCTGCACCCGAAGCGGTCGTTGGACTGGGTGTTTGACGCCTTGAGATACGCCTCCTGGAACCATGTCGTGCCGTTTCGCTGAAACACGTAGGCCGCCCCGGAGCTCAAGGCCCCAAGGTTTTCCTGGCTGCCGTTGATGCCAACGGAGTCGCTATCCTCGAAATGAGCTCCGACGATCAAGGCGTTGCCGGAGAGTGCCAGAGCGTCGCCGAACTCATTTCCGACACTGTTCGTCGAGGGTTTCAAATAAGCCTGCTGCGTCCAGTTTGCCGCACCTCGGACGAGCACATACACCGCGCCGGAGTTGGCGGTTCCATCGCCCTGGCTGCCGTTCACGCCGGACGTGGGGCTGTCTTCGAACGGAGCTCCGACCGCGAGGGAATTGCCGGAAACGGAAACGGCTGTCCCGTATTCATCACCGGCGCCGGCATTGGAGGCCTTGAGCATCTGATCGAAGCTCCAGACTCCACCTGCCCGCGAGTAGGTGTAGGCCGCTCCCGAGTCGGCGGCGGTGGTATCTTCCTGATACGCGCCGACCGCGACACGATCACCGGACACGGATACCGCGATGCCAAACCGGTCGTCCGCTCCCGTGTTTGACGCCTTGAGATAGGCCTGTTGCGACCAGGCGTTGGCCACGCGGTGAAACACATATGCGGCTCCAGCTTCGGCCGCGAGGTTGTTGTTCCCTCCGTTCACTCCCGTGCTCGAGCTGTCCTCGAAAGGTGCTCCGACAACGATCGTGTCACCGTCGATGCTTACTGATGCCCCAAAGCGGTCCCCGGTGCCGGTATTCGACGCTTTGAGATAGGCCTGCTGCGACCAGACTCCCGCTACGCGATGGAAAACATAAGCCGCGCCGGATGCGCTGGCGCCGTCGTTGTCTGGACCATCGATGCCGGTGCTGCTGCCGTCCTCGGCAGGCGCGCCAATGACGATCGTGTCGCCAGAGATCGCCACCGCTTCGCCGAAATTGTCGAGTGCGCCGGTGTTCGAGGCTTTGAGGTAGGCCTGCTGGGACCAGACTCCGTTTTCCCGAATGAACACGTAGGCCGCGCCGGCATTGTTTGCCGAGTTATCCGCGGCGTTGCCGTTCACCCCCACGGCACTGCTGTCCTCCTCGGGCGCGCCGATCACCGCCGTGTTTCCGGAAACGGCGACCGAGGTGCCAAACAAATCGTTCACACCTGTGTTGGATGCCTTCAGGTAGGCGTTCTGCGCCACTGGGTCGATGGTAATCGGATACGTGGCGTCCCGCTCGTCCACGGAAATCTGAATTCCCCCGTCCGTCGGCGCGAATGTCGCGGGGAGGACCCGTCCCTCCGCATCCCACGCCAGCAGACCGCCGTAGGAAATGTCGCTGCGACCGTCCGCGCTTTTGAATGTTACGCTCCGGAGGTCCGGATTCACCTCGGGTTTGTGGTCGCCACGAATCGCGAGGCGGAGCGTCAAATGGGTCGAGGTCCCTGCCACCGGGCGTCGAACAATGGTCCAGCCCTGCTGCAGCCCGCGGTCGTCATTCACGAACCATTCGCGGACATCCTCACTCCATCGGTAAACAAGGCGGTTTGCGTCCGCCGAAGGGTGGGCGACCTCGGACTTCGGAAGCTCGGGCGAATCTTCGAAACCGACCGAAAGCAGCTCCAAGCCCCAGGCTTCGCTGGTGGAGAATCCCCGTCCGTCGAATTCGATGGTCCAGCTCTGACGGACATTTCGCGTGCGATGCCCATCCCCGACCGAGGTGATGTTGTGACGGGCGGATTTGTAGGCATCACCGAGGGAGCGGAGATCGTGACCGTGCGTTTGAGCAACTGCCAGGAGCGCGGAAAGAGGAAGCAGACGAGTGAGGAAACCGGCAGTTTTCGCAGAAGTCATAATTTCAGGAGCCTTTCTACAAGTTTCATACAATACCCGGTTCGCAAGACAAATGTCCGCCGCCGAATTCAGGATGGCCTACTTGCCGCGAAACCGTCGAAGGGTCCGCTCCCGCTCCTGTCGATGATCGACGATGGGGAGGGGGTAGCCTCTCACGAGCGACATGCCGTCCGGCGGAGGCGCGAAAAGACGCGTGGCACTTACGTCGCGCATCTCCGGGAGCCAGCGCTTGATGTAGGCTCCATCGGGGTCGTATCGCTTGCCCTGCGTCCAGGGATTTTGAATGCGGAAGTAGGGCGCGGCATCGGCGCCAGTGCCCGCGCACCATTGCCAGTTGAAGTTGTTGATTGCGATCTCGCCGTCGGTGAGCTGCTGCATGAACCAGCTTTCGCCCTGACGCCAGTGAACGTGCAGGTCTTTCGTGAGAAACATCGCGACGATCATGCGGGCGCGATTGGGCATGAAACCCGTTTCCCGCAGCTCGCGCATCGCGGCATCGACGATCGGAAAGCCGGTCTCGCCGTTTCTCCAGCGATCAAAATCCGCCTCCGTGCCCGGCCACCGCACGCCACGATACTTCGGCTGAAAATCCTGCTCGAGCACCTGAGGCCAGTGCCAGAGCACCTGCATGGAAAACTCCCGCCAAATCAATTCGTTGATGAACGCGTGCACACCTTTGCGTTCGTCGGCAGGCAGGTCGGAGAGGCTGGCCTGGCAGCGCTCGAACACCTCCCGAATCGACAGAAGGCCAAACCGCAGGTCCTGCGAGAGTCGAGAAGTCGCCGGAGCGGCAAGGTTGTTCCTGCAGTCGGCATAGCGCGCGATGTCCGTCGCGAGAAACGCTTTCAAGCGTTTGCGGGCGGCGGGTTCCCCGGGTTCGCGGATCGTGCCGGAAGATGTGAGGTCCCAACCGGCGAGCGAGGGCAGGGGATCTGTCACGCTGGACTCCGGGGTGCGCAGTTTGCGCAGGCGTCCGGTTGGGCGCGGATGATCGAGCTTCAACCATGCCTTCGAATACGGCGTGAAAACGCGAAAGGGCTCCCCCTTGCCGGTGAGGATCTCGTCGCGCTCGTGGATGCAGACATCCTTGAAGTCGTAAACCTTCACGCCGATGCGTCGCGCCATTGCGGCGAGCCGCTCCTCCACCTTGCGCCCGAACGGATCCGGATCCCGGTTGAAAAAGATGGCCTCCGCGCGAGTCTCGACGGCGAGCCGCTCCAGCTCTTCCACGGCGTCGCCGCTTCGCACAATCAAACGGCCTCCGATCCGTTCGAGATTCTCCGCCAGGGAACGAACGCTGCCGCAAAGAAAGGCTTGCCGGTGCGGTCCGGTCCATCGGTGGTTGCCGCGCCAGTCTCTCCGCACGTAGACGGGAATCACGAACTCTGCAGCGCGGGCGGCGGCGGCGAGTGCCGTGTTGTCGGTGATCCGGAGATCGCGGCGGAACCAGTGGATGGCGACCTTCAAATTTTGGATTTTGGATTTGGGATTCCGGATTGATACGAATGGAGATTCACTTTGGACACGCCGAAATCGATTTTCCTCATCGCCGGCAGCGGCCGGTATCCGGCGCTGGTCGCACGGGCTGCCCGCCGGGCCGGCGTCGGCCATGTTGCGATGGCGGCGTTCGAAGGAGAGACCGAGCAGGCCACCGCGGATCTGGCGGACACTGTGACATGGATGCGTGTTGGCCAGCTAGGGAGACTGCTCGACGCGGCGAAATCCTCCGGAGCGTCGGGAGCGATCATGGCCGGTCAGATCGCGCCAAAGAATCTGTTCGATCTGCGCCCCGATGTGAGGGCGTTGATGCTGCTCGCGACGATCAAGGAGCGGAATGCGGAGACGCTGTTTGGCGCGATCGCCGGGGCGCTGGGGAAAGTTGGCGTCGAGCTGCTGCCGGCCACGACCTTTCTCGAAGACCAGCTTGCCCCGGAAGGACAGATTGCAGGGCCCAGGCTCAAGGCGCGCGAAATCGAGGATGCGGCGTTCGGTTTGCGAATCGCCAAGGAAACCAGCCGGCTCGATATCGGACAAACGGTCGTGGTGAAAAACGGAACCGTGCTCGCTGTGGAGGCCTTCGAGGGAACGAACGAGGCGATCGAGCGAGGCGGACGCGTGGGACGCGGTGGCGGATTCGTGGTGAAAGTTTCGAAGCCGGGTCAGGACCTGAGGTTCGACGTGCCTGTCGTCGGCGAGACGACGGTGGAGGTGGCTGCGAACGCGGGCCTTCGCGGAATTGTGCCGGAGGCAGGAGCGGTGCTGTTGCTGGATCGCGACGCGGTCGCCGCCGCAGCGGAGAAGCGGGGATTGACCCTTTTTGGAGTGAAGCAATGAAGAAGATGCGCGCAGGAGTCGTCGGCACGGGACACATGGGAATGCACCACGTGCGCGCCTATGCCGACCTGCCCGACTGCGAACTTACGGCCGTCTACGATGCAAACCCCGATGCCGCACGCGCCGCGGCGAAGAAGTTTGGAGCATCGGTCGCCGGATCGCTGGAGGAGTTTGCGGACATGGTGGACGCGGCGACGATCTGCACGCCCACGGTCACGCACTTCGAGATTGGAAAATTCCTCCTCGAACGCGGGAAGCATCTGCTCGTCGAAAAGCCGATTGCTGAGAATGCCGCGGACGCGAAGGAACTCGCGCGTCTCGCCCAGGAACGTGGCTGCGTGCTGCAGGTCGGCCACATCGAACGCTTCAATCCCACGCTGGCCGCGCTCGAGGCGAAGTTGAAAAATCCCCGCTTCCTCGAGGTCACGCGACTCTCGCCATATCCCGACCGCAGCACCGACATCGGTGTCGTGCTCGACCTGATGATTCACGACATCGAGATCATTCTTCATCTCGTGCGCTCTCCGATCGTGAGTATGGACCCGGTCGGCATTGCGGTTCTGAGCAAGGGCGAGGACATCGCGAACGTCCGCTTCCGGTTTGAAAACGGTTGCGTGGCCAACGTCACCGCGAGCCGCATCAGCATGGATCGCCTGCGCAAGATCCGCGTCTTCCAGGAGGATGCGTATCTCTCGCTCGATTATCAAAAGCAGGACGGCGTGATGCTTCGCCTCGAAGGAAAGAAAATCGCCCGGGAAAAGGTCGAGGTGCAAAAGGGTGATGCGCTGAGACGCCAGCTCACGTCGTTTCTGGAATGCGCCCGCGACGGCTTGCAGCCACGCGTTTCCGGGCAGGAGGCGGCGCGTGCGCTCGAGATTGCGCTGGAGATCACCCGGCAAATCGAAGCTGCGGATCCGCGCAAGGAACGAAACCCGGAACTCGCGCAGATGGTCGAAAAGGGCGGCGATTTGTGGAAGTCGGCGTAGCCTGCGGATGAAGAAAATCTGGATCGTCGCCGGTGAGGCGAGTGGAGACGCGCGGGCCGCCGAGGTGATGCGCGCCGTCCATGCGATCGATCCCTCCGTGGAATTCATCGGCGCAGGCGGTCCGAAGATGCGGCCGCATGCGGCGGAACCGTTTGACGACTGGATTGCCGAGGCCGGCGTGCTCGGGCTTTGGGACGTGCTGAAGCACTACGGATACTTTCGGAGAAAGTTCGACCGAATGCTCGCCGACATTGCGCGGCTCAAACCGGATGCCGTGCTGCTCGTCGATTATCCCGGGTTCAACCTTCGTCTCGCGAAGGCACTGCGTTCCGCGCAACCGGGATTGAAGATTCTCTACTACGTCAGCCCGCAGGTTTGGGCGTGGAATCGCGGCCGCATTCCGAAGATGGCGAAATGGCTCGACCTGATGCTTTGCATCTTCCCGTTCGAAAAACCGCTCTACGAGCAGTCGGGATTGAAGACGGAATTTGTCGGGCATCCGATCGTGCAGCAAATGGACCGAGACCGTGTGCCGGTCGCACGGGATCCGTTGCTGCTCGGTTTGTTTCCCGGAAGTCGAGAGCGCGAGGTGAAACGCATCTTTCCCGCCATGGTGGGCGCGGCTCGAATCGTCGGGAAATCGCGTGAAGACATTCGCTTCGAAGCGGCAGCCGCAAGCGAGACACATGCGGACATGATGCGAGCCATGGCCGGCGATGTGCCGATTGAAATTCGGGTGGGCACGGCGCACGAGCTCATGCAGCGCGCGGGCGCCGGCCTGGTGTGCTCGGGCACGGCAACGCTGGAAGCCGCGTGTTACGGCCTGCCCTATGCGCTCGTTTACAAGACGGCGTGGCTCACATACGCCGTCGGTCGGCAGCTCGTGAAGGTGAATCATCTCGGCATCGTGAACATCCTCGCAGGGCGCACCGTTGTGAGGGAGTTCATCCAGGATGCCGCGACGCCCGCAACCCTCGCCGATGAAGCCCTGCGGTTGCTGAACAACGAAGCTGCGCGATCGGAACTCTCCTCGGAGCTCGAGGCGATTGTCTCCACGCTGCAGGGCGAAGGGGCCGCCGGACGTGCGGCGAGGGCGATTCTCGACGCGATCGGCGGTTCTGATACGCTGGGCCGTTCATGAGCGAGGGATTTCCAAAGGATCATCTCGAGTCGCTGTGGTCTCCATGGCGCGTGGAGTATTTTCAACGACCGCCGGACTCGCCGCGTGACTTCCTGCTCGCTGCGGCGAACGCGGCGAATGACTCCGAGCATTTCGTGGTTACCCGTCGCAAGACCGCGTTCCTCATGCTGAACCGCTACCCCTACACCGCGGGGCACATGATGGCCGTTCCGTATCGAAAGGTGGCATGGATGGACGAACTCACTGAGCAGGAATCTGGGGAGCTCTGGGAGCTATGCATTCATGCGCAGAAGCTGCTTCGCGCAGTGGTGAAGGCGCAGGGCTTCAATGTCGGCGTCAACCTCGGCTCGGCGGGCGGCGCGGGGTGTGCCGAGCACATCCACTTCCACATCGTCCCTCGCTGGGAAGGGGATTCCAATTTCATGCCCGTGGTGGGCGGTGTGCGGATCATTCCCGACGCGCTTGAACGCGTCTATCGCGCGCTCCTCGACGCGCAGACCTCCGACGCAGCCTGACATCGCGTGGTTTTTGCCGCGCGTTACAACCGGTCAAGCAGCCGCGAGAGCACCTTGTTGCTGTCGAAATATTCCTCCGCGAGTCGGCGTGCAGCTTTTTGCTGGTTTGGGAAATCCTCGATGACCCGTTCACATGCGGCGCGTGCCTCGTCCGGCGTGCTCCATGGGTGCCAGCCTTCGCCACGGGGGAGCAGATCGCCGACGCCGGTGTCCTGCACGACGAGCGGCTTTCCCATCGCCGCGTAGCAAACGCTGCGATCGCTGAACCACCCCCCGCGCGAAAGAACGTAGCCGCCCTTGGCGACGGAGAACTCCGCGGACGATCCGCCGATGTAACTTGCGTAGTGGTCGAGTGTCGCGCAGATCGGACGAGCCTCGGTGAATGTCCATCCGCCGGCGCGATAAGGGATCAATTCCTCTTCGTGATAGTGAACCTGCATCGCGAGTTCGATTGGCGCGGAGATGCGGTTCGGGAAATCAATGAGCTTCTGGTATTCCTCGCGCTTGCCGGTGAACCACTGCTCGCGCCACTCGACGTTTTTGTAGCCCTCCCAGTTTGCGATGCTGGTGAAGCGATCGAAGCGCTCCTGCGGGCGATATGGCCAGTATTTGAGCACCACCGGGGGCAAGGTCGGAATCCACTCGATCCCGCAATCGGGTGCGAACCGCTGCGGGGAATCGAACCGCGTGCCGACGGTGACGAAACGGTCGTGCGCGCTGAAGTTCATGTCGCACGCGTAGCATTCGGTCCAGATCTGGGTGAATGCGGGGTCGCCGTCCTGGTAAACCTTCAGCGCCTTCGGGAACTGCACCGCGGGCGAACGGAAGTGACCGGACGGGTTGAAAAAGATGTCCGCTTCGGCCGCGAAATCGCGCAACACGTCCAGGTCCGGAGCTGTGCCGTCGATCAGCAGCGTGGCGCGGCCCTCCATGCCGAACGTGCGAACCATCTCGTTCCACCAGGCAACGTTCGCGCTCTCCGCGGGTGGAACCTTGTTCCATGCGAGATCGACGCACGCATCGGAAGAGATGTGCTCGATCATCCAGACGTCGTGGCCGAGCTCGCGAAATCCGAGGATCCAGTTGAGCGTGTTCCAGGCGTTGCCGGCGCCGGCGTAGGGCTGCGCGGAGATCCCTGCGGAGACGACCATTTTCACGCGGAAATTTCTAACGAAGCCGGGTAGTCTGCGGCGATGCGAATCCTCGTGACCGGATTGATCGGGCAGTATGCATTCGGGGGCGTCACCTGGGACTACATCCAGTATGTGCTCGGGTTTCGCGACCTAGGGCATGACGTCTGGTATCTGGAGGACACAGCCACCTGGGCCTACGATCCGGTGAAGCAGGAGCCGTCGGCCGACTGCTCGCACAATGTGAACTACCTCGAGCGGGTGATGCACGAGTTCGACCTCGGCGACCGATGGATCTATCGGAACGAGGCGACCGACATGTATCATGGGCCGGCGGCGGAGTTCGCGGACGACGTGATCCGCAGCGCGGATCTGCTGGTGAATGTCTCGGGTGCCTGCTGGCTGCGGGAGGTGACGGCGTCGGTGCCGCGGAAGCTGTTTGTGGATGGCGACCCAATGTTCACGCATATCGGCCTCACGCTGCCCGAGCGAAAAGGCTACCTCGATCACCTTTTGCTCCATCAGGAGCATTTCACGTTCGGGTTGAATGTCGGACGGGCTGGCTGCCGTGTGCCAACGGCTGGAATTCATTGGAAGCCGACCATCCAGCCCATCGCGCTGGAGTGGTGGCGGAAGAATCTTCTGCCACCGACGGCCGAACACATCGCGCGGGACGCATGGACGACCGTCATGAACTGGGCGAGCTACAAGCCGCAGGAATTTGAAGGCGAGTCCTATGGCAACAAGGACGTGGAATTTCTTCGGTTCATCGATCTGCCGTCGAAAACCACCGAGCGGTTCGTTCTGGCGATGGGAAAGGGAATGGGTCGCCAGCGGCCGACTGAGCAGATCGAGGCCGCGGGCTGGAAGATCATCGAACCCGATGTGTATCTGCCCGACTACGCGACGTATCACGATTTCCTGGCGAACTCGAAGGGCGAGTGGAGCATCGCGAAGAACGGCTATGTGAAATCGCGCAGCGGGTGGTTCTCCTGCCGCAGCGCATGCTACCTCGCGCTCGGGAAGCCCGTGATCGTGCAGGACACCGGCTGGAGCGAGCATCTGCCGTCCGGCGAGGGCGTCGTCGCATTCGACGACATGGACGGTGCCGTGGCGGCGATCCTGCGGGTGGCGGCGAACTACGATCGGCATTGTGCCGCGGCGCTGGAATTTGCGGAGAAGCATCTCGACGCCCGCCGTATCTGCGCGGAACTGGCGGGGTGATTGAATCCCGGCTCGCTTTCCCCGCGGCAAGCTGACAGCGTTGACGCAGGTTCCCCCACCTTTCATGAACAATTCGTCTTCCGGACGGCGAAAGCTCGTCGTCTATTTCATCGGTTTCACGGCCGCGCTCGCCGGCCTGCTGTTTGGCCTCGACGTTGGAGTGATTTCCGGCGCGAACGAGTTCATCAAGCGTGACTTCGGAATCACCGATCAGCAGCTCGAATTCGTGGTCAGCGCGTTGTTATGGGGAGCGGTGGTGGGCGCGGCTGGAAGCGGGTTTGTGTCCGCGCGGTTTGGTCGCAGACGGACAATTCTCGCGAGCGCCGTGGTTTTCATTATTGGAGCGTTCGCCTGTTCGCTGGCCCCGCATGAAAACTTCCTGATCGCCGCGCGCTTCTTCCTGGGACTGGCGGTGGGAATGGCGTCGTTTACGGCGCCGCTTTACCTGTCCGAGATTTCTCCGCAGTCCGTGCGCGGCGGAATGATCTCGATGTATCAGCTGATGATCACGATCGGCATCGTGGTTGCGTTTGCCAGTGACACCTGGCTGGCTTCCTACGCGGAGATCGACGGCGTGAAGGGCGGGCATTGGCGGGTGATGCTCGGTGTGATCGCCATCCCGGCGGCGATCATGTTTTTCGGAGTGCTGTTTCTGCCGGAGAGTCCGCGGTGGCTGTGTTTGAAAGGCTTCCAGCAAAGGGCCTCGGATGTGTTCCGCCGTATGCACCTCGACGAGGCCGAAATCGCCGCGGAGATCGCCGCGATCGAGGACAGTCTGAAAATCAAGCAGAGCGGCCTGCAGCTCCTCCAGGAGAACGCGAACTTCCGCCGCGCGGTCGGACTCGGCATCGGCCTGCAGATCATTCAACAGCTCACCGGCATCAACGTGATCATGTATTACGCGCCGAGGATTTTCGAAATCGCGGGATTCGGCAGCACGCTCGAGCAGATGTGGGGCACCGTGATTGTGGGAATCACGAACGTGCTGGCGACCTTCATCGCGATAGCGTTCGTCGACAAGCTCGGGCGCAAGCCGATCATGTATGCGGGCTTTGTCACCATGGGCGTGGCGATGCTCACCGTTGGAGTGCTGTTCAACATCGGCGTCGAGAACGACAAGTCGCTGGCCTATCCGGCGATCGTTGCGCTGCTCGTATTCATCGTCGGCTTTGCGATGAGTGCGGGACCCATCATCTGGGTTCTTTGCTCGGAGATCTATCCACTGGCCGGCCGCGACCTCGGTGTGACATTCAGCACCTGCACGAACTGGGTTGCCAACGCGATCGTCGGCATGACGTTTCTCACCCTGCTCGACAAGCTCGGCGCAGGGAACACGTTCCTGCTCTATGGCGGATTGAACGTCGCGTTCATCGTGTTCTTCCTGCTGCTGGTGCCGGAAACCAAGGGTGTGTCGCTGGAGAGGATCGAGTCCAACCTGCTCAGCGGTCTCCCATTACGCCGGATCGGGCGATAGAAAAACGGCACCGCACTCGGGACGAGGAATCATTTGCGTCGGTGTTGTTGCAAAGCCGGTGCGCTTCAGCGTGTCTTGCGGCGTGCGCTGCGAACGAACCGCACCGCGATGACGATCAACGCGACGCCGGAGATCCATGGAGCCAGGAAGGCGAGTGCCACGCCGATCATGCGAACGCTCCACATCAAGGCTCCCGCCGCCTGTCCGAACGTGCGGTGCAACGTCGCGAGCAGGCCATCTTCGCTGGATATGATCCGCGGCGGCTGAGTGACGGTGATCGAAACTTCGGCGATAGGAGAAACGGCCGACGCATCTGGAGCGTCCGTGCGATGCACAGACAGATCCTTCACGGCGCCCTGCTGATCGATGTGGGCGAGGAGTTGCTTATTGCCGGCGATCGGAAGAATCATCCGCAGGGACGCGACCTGTCGTCCATCCGGCTGCTGATTGAAGCTCGAGTCCTTTATCTCGATCGAGTGAGTGCCGGCGAAGTCGCGGAGTGCCTGCACCGCCTTTTCGACGGCTGCTGTTTCGAGGCGGAGTTGCGTGCGTTGCGTGGGACTTTGGTCCTGCGATCGGATGGAAAGGCTGATGCGGACAGGCTCGTGCTCGACCTTTGCATTCGGTGCGTCTCCGCTGCCATCGCGAGCGACGCGGTTCGATTCGCGGCGAAATTCGAGGACATTCCCGAGCGCCCGCAAACGCTCGATCGCGCTGTTGCAGGATTCCGGCTCGACCAGAAGCGTCAGCACGGCGGTGGCATTTCCATTTCCGTCGCGGGTGAGATTGGACTGCGTGATCTGCGCCTTCTCCGCCTCGGCGATTCCGCGTGCGGCGGCAAAGGCTTTCTCCACATCGACCGTGGCGAGAGCGAGGGTGACCGTCTCCTGGATGAGGTAGTCGGCAGCTTCGTGCAGGTTCTTTTCGGAGAGCCGCACGGTGACCGTCGCAAAGGCAACGAGCGAGTCCCAGACCTTCAACTCGCCCTGCATCTGCTCGATCTGCTCGCGGACGCGGCCGAGCTCGCGTTCCACCTCGAGAAGGTCGGAAACCTTGCCCTTCGTGTCGCGCAGCAGTTCCACGAGCCGCTGCTCCATCACGCGGGCGTTCTTCAGCCGCGCTTCGGTGTCGAAATACGCCTTTGTGACGTCCTGCGATCCGACGGTCTGGTTGCGGACCTCGCCGAACGAGCGCAGCTGTGCGAGAAACCCGTCGAGGGCGGCCGGGGGAACCTTGAGCACGATCGTGCCGGACATCTTGCCGTTGGGCAGGCGTGCCGAACTTTGCGTGGCCACATAGCCGCCGGTGGTGTTCGCCGCCTGGGTGATGGCCTGTGTTGCGGTGTCGAAGTTTGTGACCTCGATTTCGGCACTCGCATTGCGGATGAGCTTGCGAACGGACTCGGAATCGGCAGGCGCCTGCTGGGCGGAGATTCCGCCACCTGCCAGCGACTGCTCTCTTTTTTGTTCGGAGATTTCCGCGTCCCTTGCGCCGGTTACGGGCGCGGGAGAAGTCGCCTCACTGGGCGGGCCAGAGAAGGCAGCGGATTCGTTACCGAATGCTTCCCGAGCGCGTGGCACCAACGCAACGTCATCCACCCCCTCCGTTGCACGGGTGATGGAGCCAGTGGCATCGGTCCGCGATTCCGGTGCCGCCGGTGCCGAATCGAACCGCGGCCGGGAAAGCGGCTCGTCCGTCAACCGGGAGCCAAGCTGCACCATGCCGACGAGGACGGCGGCGGTGGCGGGAATGTAGATTGCAGGCAGTCGGAACCATGCACGGACGCGGCTGGCGAGCGTGGTGCGCGATCGCGCCGTGCGGAACCCGGCGACCATGCGTTGCTGGAGAGTTGGCGATGCGGCGTGCAAGTGGTGATGGGCGGCAAGCTGGTCGTGCATGGCGGAGAGCTCGGCGGCGAGAGCTGTGGCTTCGGGATCCGCGGCGATGCGGCGGTCGAGTTCAGAGCATTCCCCGGGTGGCAGGTCGTCGAGGAGACGGGCGGCGATTTTGTCAGCGAGGTCGTTCATGGCTCAGCTTTGCTGGAGTTCGGGTTTTGCGCGGAGGCGTTCCAGGGCGCGGGCGAGGATGCCGCGCAGGGCGCCGGAGGTGAGTCCCATGGTGTTTTCGATGGACCGGCAGTCCATGCCTTCGAGATAGCGGAGGGAGAGGGCGACGCGGTGGGTTTCGGGCAGGCTCGCGAGGGCCGCGCCGATGTGCTCGCGGCGGTCCGCGTGGTCGATGTCGGCACCGGCTGGAGGGACGGATTCGTCCGGAAGCGATTCGATCTCGTCGGGAAGTGGCGATCCCCGGCGGCGGCGTAGAACGTCGCATGCACGGTTGCGGGCGGTGGCGGTCAGCCAGCCGGAGAATTTTGATGCGTCGCGGATCTTGCGTCGATCGCGCCACGCCTTGAGGAAGGTGTCCTGAACGACGTCCTCGGCTTCGGCGCGGTTTTGAAGGACGCCGAATGCGACGGCGTAGAGCCTGCGGCTATGGGCGCGGATGAGTTCCTCGAACGAGGATTCGTCACCGCCAAGCGCGGCGCGGATGAGATCGGGATCGTCCATGCGTCATGGGAGAAGACGGACAAGAGGGCGATTGCTCGCGAACTTTTTTGAAATTTTTCAGAGGATCCTCGTGCTACCGAAATTCCTCCCACAGACGGTCGAGCTCCTCCGGCTCCAGCGTTTCGTCGCTGGTGATGATGCGGTAACGGGAAACGAAGCTTTGTCCGGGCGTGATTTTCATGTCGCCGAGCTGCGGGGGAGCAAAGCAAACGAACGGGTCGGTCGGATGAACTCGGAGTGGCTGCGGGGCGCGGAAGTTGTCGCCGTGGCAGAGGATCGCAATCGTTGCCGAAGTTCCGTCGACGGGACCGGAAATGCGGATCCACTTTGCGCGGGATTCATTCGCCCGGATGCGGGAGGTTTCGCCCGCGGAGGTGAGAATCTGAAAGTCGCTGCCGGTCCAGTTTTCCGGAGCGCGGAAGCCGAGCCCGCCGTAGTGGTATTTCGGCAGGTGAAGCGACTTGTCCGTGGCACAGTCCTGCGAAATCTCGAGATCGAAGATCGTGCGCTCGGCGCTGACGTCGACCAATTCCACGTTCCAGCGTTCTTCGAGGACGTTCACCGGTTTTCCGGAGGTGAGATCCACCGCGCGGTGCCGGCTGACGAAGCCTTTGGGACCGAGAGTTTCGACTCCCGCAAAGTCCACTCGGCCGGTGCCTTGTCCCATGTTCCAGAAATCGGGAGTGCGTCCGTCGAATTCCGTCTTCGTCCACGCGAACCAGATGCCGTGATGATGCCGGTGATCGGCGGGGAAGTCGCCGGTCACGACTCGCCCGGAAGGCGTGCGAACCGGATGAAGATATCCGCCGCGACGAAAGAGCGAATCGATGGCGGGGTCCGGAAGCGGTCCGGGCTCGGCCTGGTAGCGGAGTAGTTCGCGTCCGCCGTCAGACAGGATGACAGCGTCCCCGGTCCGTTCGGATCGAACGTCCCCGCGGGCTTGCGCGCAGAGGACGAGCGCCAGGACGAACGCGATGGGGACTCTCATCGCCGCGTCAGTGGTCTTCGCCGGGCTGGAGGAATTCCTCGAGCTGTTTGGTCCGGGCCTCGGTGAGACGGGTCATGGTTCCAAACAGAATGAGCGGCGCCATGCTGCCGCCGCGCGCCTCGGTATCGGCGTGCAATTCCGCTTCGGCATCGCGGAACTCCACCCACGCGCGCTGGGCGATTCTGAGTTTGGCGCGGCCCTGGACATCGAGCTGCTTCTGCACCTTTGCGTAGACCGCATTGAGGCGTCGGTCGGCCTTCTCGAACTCCGCCGCGGCCTCGGCGTTCATTTCCATCTGGCTCTGGCCGAATGCGGCACCGAGCGTGGCGAGAAGAACGTAGAGGACGAGCGTTTTCATTTGCTTCCGGGTTTGGTGGCGGGAATCGCTGCGAGATCGGGCGGAAGGTTGTCCGGGGCGAACGTCTCGGGCGTCATTTGCACGAGCGAGACGAACGGGCAGCCGAAATCGGGAAGATTGCCGCCGCTGCGATCGACGATGCTGCCTGCGGCCACGACGGTGCCGCCGAGCTTCCGAACGATGTCGATTGTTTCCTGCACGCGGCCCCCGCGGGTGACGACATCCTCCGCCACGATGAAGCGTTCGCCCGGCTTGATCTCGAAGCGGCGCATGACAAGGCCGCCCTGGCCGTCCTTCTCGACGAAGATGTGGCGGGTGTCGAGATGACGGGCGACTTCCTGGCCGACCACGATTCCACCGACCGCCGGGGAAACAACGGCGTCGCATTCATATCCGCGAAGCTTGTCGGCGAGCAGGCCGCAGACATGTGAGGCAATCGTCGCGTGCTGAAGCAGGATCGCGCACTGGAAGAACTCCCGGCTGTGGAGGCCGCTGCGCAGGATGAAGTGGCCGTGGAGGAGGGCGCCGGTCTGGCGGAAGAGGTCGAGGACGTCGGACATGGGTGAACACGGATAACACGGATTGCGAGGATGGGGAACTTCCCAGCCCGCTCTTGCAACCGTGGGATCCGTGCGGATTCCCAGCCTGCGCCAGATGAAAGAATGAGGTGGATACTGCCGTCTCGGCGTGTGCGCCTGCCGTCCGCTATCGCGGCAGCCCCAGGGCCTCATACACCTTGAGCGCGGCGTATGCGTCGTTTGCGGCGTAGAGGAGCTGCCGCGGGGTGAGCTGAGGCAGGGCCCAGTTCGACGTGGTGACGGATTTGGACTTGGGGAAATGCTGCTTCAAGATGGCTCCAACGGCTCCGCGCACACCCACCTGCCCACGGTAGCCGGCCTTTCGGAACACGTGATCGAGATCGATCACGGAGTGTGGCACGATGCCAAGCTTGCGGCGGATGTGGGAGTGGTCGGATTTGAGTCCGAAGCCCACCTTGCTTACGCGCTTGGACTCGAGCAGCTCGATGACGAATAGCCGAGCGTCCCGAAGGTGAAGCTGGAAGATGTAGGCCTTGTCCGTGAGGGCGAACTGGACGATGTGCGGGCCTTCGCTTCTCTCACCGACGGAGAATGTCGGGCGGGACTCGGTGTCGAACCCTGCCACACCCGCGGCGAGGATTTCCCCGGTCGCTTCGGCGAGTTCGGCCGGAGTGACGGGCACGAAAATCTTTTCCAGCGTCAGCCCCGGGAACGGCGGCAGGAGGGAGGTCTCCGCCTTCGTGGGAGCGATGGGGCGCGGCCTATGGCGTGTCATCCCGCAACAGGCGGAGGAATAAAGCGGATGTTCGCCTCCTGGCGTTTGAGAAACTCCTCCGCGAGGGCGCGATAGGCGGTGGCGCCGGCACCGGAGGGATCGTGCTCGAAAATCGTCCGTCCGAAACTTGGTGCCTCGCCGAAGCGCACGCTTCGCGGAATCGCGACCGTGAACACGACATCCTCGAAATGCTCACGGACATCCTTCACGACGGCCTGGTTGAGGTTGGTTCGCGCGTCGAGCATCGTGAGCAGGAGGCCGGAGATGGTGAGGTCGGGATTGTCGCCTCCGTCGCGCAGGAGGTTCATGACCTGCATGAGAAGCCCGAGGCCTTCCAGGGCGTAGTATTCGCACTGGATGGGAACGAGCAACTCGTCGGCGGCGACGAGCGCGTTCGTCATCAGGACGCCCAGCGAGGGCGGGCAGTCGAGGATTGCGTAGTCGAAGCGATTCTCGGCGCGGATCGTGCCGAGCGCCTTGCGGATCTGCTTGTTGTGGTCCTCAAGGCGGGCGACCTCGGCTTCGGCGCCGGCCATTTCGAGCGTGGCGGGAATCGCGGAGAGATTCTCGAAGCGGGTGGAACGGACGAGCGCGGTGGCGGGTGTTTCGCCGATGATGGCGTGATAAAGGCTGCGACGCTCGTCGGTTTCATTTTCCGCGACCGGGAGCAATGCGCTGGTCGCGTTGCCCTGCGGATCGAGATCGACGAGGAGGATGCGCTTCCCGAGCTGGGCGAGCGCGTGGGCGAGGTTTACGGACGTGGTGGTCTTGCCCACGCCGCCTTTCTGGTTGGCGACAGCGATCGTCTTCATGGTTGGGGCGTAAGGAAATCCACAAATGGACGCGGAGTTCGGAAGGAATTTCGAGAGCGGGTTCGGGGATTCATCTGCGCAGCCGGAAAGAAGAGTGCGTAGGGCTCATCGCGCCGGAGTGGAATAGTATTTCACGATGCCGTTGACGATGCCGTCGGCGTATTCGCGAAAAATGCTCTGGCGCATTTTGCCGGCGACGGGGCGCTTGCCCTGATAATCGCCTGCCTGGATGCGGGCGAAGACCTCCTTGCTGTTCATGACATAGGGCTCGACGTAGACGACGGGACACTGGAAGAGGCGATTGGCGAGGAGATTGCGCGCCCAGACATAGGAGCCGCGACCGACCTTGATGGCATTGCCGCCCTGATACTCGTAGGGAGGAAGGCCGGTCGCCTTTGCCATGGCGGCTGCGATGTCCTCGGAGATGGCGAGTTCCTCGCGGAAGGCACGGGAAAGCAGCTTGTCGAGCATATTGAACCGCTGGTCCTCGTATGCGAGCTCGCGTCCGCCAAACGCCCCGGTGATCAGGAAGTGGAGGTGGTTCTCGTCCGTCAGGGTTGGCCGGTCCGGGTCGCCCCACGCCTCGGCGTTGAAATGGAGGCAAAGGACGAGGTCGGGTTTGATCTTCTCGTTGATGAGATCGGCCCGGCGGCGGATTTCGCTGACGCGATAAAAGAGCAGTTCGGACTCGGATTTCAGTCGAGCGGCGGTGACGGGGGCATCCTTCTCGCGAAGGGAATAGGCGGCCTCCTTTCCGAGGCGGTCGGGGCGGACCGGCGTGACCGGCGCGGCCTTCGACCGCGTGAGCCAGACCTGGGCGCCGAGAGCCTCGAGTCGGGGAACGAGGAGCTTCGCGACGAGGAGCGTCATGTCGCCCTCGGTGACCGGAGCGGAGTTTCCGATGCGGAACCAGCGTTCCTCCATCTTCGCCCACTTTCCGCCGATGTGGCCGGGATCGATCGCGATGCGAACGCCCGAGAGTGGCTTGTTTGCTGGCCGTGCGGGCATCTGGGCCTTCTGTCGCCAGAATCGCGGCGCCGGCCGGATGGCTTCGGCGGTGGGCGCGAACCGCAGCACGAACGGTTTCTCACCGCGGCGGGTTTCGATTACGGCGGAGTTTTCGCCGACCTTGATGAACACCTTCCACGCGCCGGGCGCGTAAACCTTGTCGAGCAGGTAGAGGAAGTCCGACCGCGTGATCGACTCTTGATATTTCTCCAGCTGGTTCCAGTCGGGCCGTGGTGCCAGCGGAGAGAGGGCCTGGGCGCGGACGGGCTGGATCGCGGCAGCGAGGAGGGCGATTCCGGCGATGACGGCGGGAAGTTTCAAAGCGCGTGAGTTGTAACGCATGGCGGAGACGGGATACGATGAAAAGCACGCATGATTCGGATACTTTTTCTAGGGGACATCGTCGGCGAACCGGGACGTGATGCCGTGATCCGGCGACTTCCCTCCCTTCGCGAGGAGCGGAAGATCGATTTTGTGATCGCAAACGGCGAGAACGCCGCCGGCGGCCGGGGTATCACTCCGAAGATTGCGATCGACCTGCTGCGAAGCGGCATTGCGGTGATCACCACCGGCGATCACGTCTGGGATCAACGCGACCTCGCGCCATGGCTGCCAACCGAGCCGCGTGTGTTGCGGCCGGCAAACTACCCGGAGGGGGCGCCGGGATTTTCCAGCATCGTGCTGGAAACCGCGAAAGGCCGTGTTGCGGTGCTCGACCTGCAAGGGCGGACGTTCATGCAGCCGATCCTCGAAAACCCCTTCCGGGTCGCAAACGAAGAGGTGGAGCGGTTGCGCGCGGAGACACCGGTGATCTTCGTCGACATGCACGCCGAGACGACAAGCGAGACGATCGCGATGGGCCGGCATTTGGATGGCAGGGTGTCGGCGGTCGTCGGCACGCACACGCATGTGCAGACGGCGGACGAGCGGATCTTTCCCGGTGGCACGGCATTCCTGTGCGACGCCGGAATGTGCGGACCGGAGGAGTCCATCCTCGGCCGGGCGGTGGAACCCATCGTGGGGAGGTTCCTCTCGAATCTGCCGGTCGCGTTTCCGATCGCGAAAGGACCGGTGAGATTGTGCGGCGTGTTCGTCGACATCGACGAAACCTCGGGCCGGGCTCTCGCGATCGAGCGTTTCAGCGAACTTCAGCCGGCGTAGGCGTTCAGTGGTAGTGGATTCCGTCCACGGAAACCCAGCCGCGGCGGCGATGCCGACGATGCCGGAAATAGGAGAGCAGCCGTTTGAAGGGAGCCAGGAGAGACTTCATGTTTCTGGGTAGGGAGGGTCCGAAGTGTCTGCCGCTTGATCGAATATCGTCAACGGAAATCCTTGGTTTCCCGCATTTTGTGCATGCCCTTGAACGAGGGCGGCACGGGAAGTGAAGAAGTGCGGATGGGTGCTTGACCGAGGGGGGATTTTGGCGCACCCTACCCGGCTCTTTTCGATTTCCGGCTTATGAAACGCACCTATCAACCTTCGAAGCGCACGCGCAAGCGGCAGTTCGGATTTCGCGCCCGCATGAAGACCAAGAACGGGCGCGCCATTCTCAATCGGCGCCGCGCCCGCGGACGCAAGCGGCTGCTGCCGAAGGGCGTCGAGGTGCATTACGCCCGTCATACCGCTGCCTGAGTCGCATCGTTTTCCGGCTTCCGCCAGACTGCGCGCAAGCAGCGAGTTTCTCGCCGTGCGGACGAACGGCCGCATGGTGCAGGGGCGCCTGCTCCGCCTGAGTGTGATGCAATGCCCCGAAGGGGGTGAGGCGCGGCTGGGAGTCGTTACCTCCCGCCGGGTGGGTTGCGCAGTGGCGCGCAATCGCATGCGGCGGAGAATCCGGGAAATCTTCCGGAGGCGGCGCGCGTCCATCCGCCCGGGGATATGGCTGGTTGTGACGGCCAAGCCGGGCGCAGGGTCGGCTCCGTTTGACGAGGTTCTGGACGAATGGTTGCGCCTTGCGGAGCGGCTCTCTATTTTCCGAGGCTCCTGATGAAGTCCATCCTCCTCGCATTGATCGCGCTCTATCGCCTCCTGGTGAAGCCGGCGATGCAGTTCATTGCGGGACCGGGTGGCTCCTGCCGGTTCACACCCAGCTGCTCGCGATATTGCGAGGAGGCGATTCGCACGCATGGCGCGCTTGCCGGCGGCCTGCTGGGATTCAAACGCATCTGCCGCTGTCATCCGTGGGGCGGGCAGGGATACGACCCCGTGCCGGCGCGGCCGGCATCCACGGAATCAATCTCGACACACTAAGATCAAATGGATCGCAAAGCGTGGCTGGCCGTCAGCCTTTCGATAATCGGACTCATCCTGTGGTATGTCTATTACCTGCCGTCGGTCCAGCCGACCGGCGCTCCGGCCGCACAGCCAACCGCATCGGCCACTCCGCAGGCGACGCCGCAGCAGATCGTCGAGCCGGTGGCGACACCGCAGCCGACCCCGCAGGGGCCGGTTATTGCCGCGCGCAGTGAGACGCTGAGCGCCGGGGAAGACGGCAATCGCGCGGAGTTCGTATTCAACAACGATACGGGCGGCATCCAGTCGGCGATCCTCTTGATGCACCTCGGGGAAAACGAGGCGGTGCATCTGAACCGTGACGCAGCGACGCCGATCGGAGCACTGGCATTCGATCCCGCCACGCCGCTCGGTGGATTTGAGATGACGGCTGATCGGGAGGCGGGAACGGTCGTATTTACACGGCGCGATCCCGACGGACTGGAAATTCGCAAGGTCTTCACGCTGCCCGGACCGGATGTGAAGGCTTCGCCGTATGTGGTGAATCTCGAGGTCTCGTTTCACAACACCTCCGGAATTCCCATTTCCCGGCCAGCGTGGTTTGTGAGCGCTGGCTCGGCGGCGCCGATTCACGAGAAGGATCTGCCCACCTACACGCGCTTCGACTGGCAGCGGGAGGGCAAGATGAAGGGCATCGATACGAACTGGTTCAAAGCCGGCTCGATTCTTGGTTTTCAGACGCGACCCGCGCGACCGGTTTTCACCGATACGGACGGACCGTTTCAATGGGTGGCTGTCGCGAGCCAGTATTTCTGCACCGTCCTGACCCCGCTCGATGCGCAGGGGACGTCGCTGTGGTCGTCGGGATTTGACGTGCCTCCCAAGTCGGGCGGCCGTCCGGTCTACGGTATTCGTGGTTCGCTCGGGATGCCGGCCTTCACGCTCGATGCGGGCGCGAGCCTCGAGCAGAAGTTCCAGATTTATTCCGGGCCGAAGGAACAGTCCCGCCTCGTGAGTCTGGGGCATGGCGAGCAGCAGGTGCTGAACTTCGGGTGGTTCGGCTTCGTCAGCAAGTTCCTGTTGTGGGCGATGAATAAGCTGCACGGCCTCGTTGGCAGCTACGCGGCGGCGATCATTCTGCTAACCCTGCTCATCAAGGGGGCTCTGTGGCCGATCCAGAACCGCGCGACGAACTCGATGCGCCGGATGGCGGCCCTCTCGCCGAAGATGACGGAGCTTCGCGAGAAATACAAAGACGACCCGACGAAGATGAACCAGGAGCTGATGAAGCTCTATCGGGACTACGGGATCAACCCGTTCAGCGGCTGCCTGCCGATGCTCATCCAGATTCCGATCTTTTTCGGCTTCTACGCGATGCTTGGAACGGCGATCGAGCTGCGCAACAGCTCCTTCCTTTGGATCCATGACCTGTCCCAGCCCGATACGATCGGACACATTCTCGGTTTCCCGATCAACGTCCTGCCGCTGGTGATGGCGGGCACGATGCTGTGGCAGATGGCCATCACCCCGAAAACCGGCGATCCCGCGCAGCAGCGCATCCTGATGTTCATGCCGATCATCTTCGTGGTGGTTGCCTATAATTATGCCTCCGCATTGTCGCTCTATTGGACAACGCAGAACCTTTTTTCTATCGTGCAGCTCTACCTCACGCGGAACAAGCCACTGCCGACCCTCGAGAAGATGAAGCCGGTGACGAAACCGACGGCGGGGGCAGGCAGGAAACGAAAGGGACGAAAATCGTAATGAGCCAGTCGCCCGCAGAAATCCTCGACACGATCCTCGGATACCTCGGCTTTGCCTTTCGCATCGAAGAACAGGACCGCGACGGCACGCCGGTGCTGCAGATTTACACGAGCGATGCCGCGCTGCTTGTCGGCCGGCACGGGCAGACGCTCGACGACCTGCAATATCTCGTAAACCGGATCCTCCAGGAAAGCGGCGCAAAGGACACCCGGGTGATCGTCGATGTCGAGCACCATCGCGACATGCGCGATGATGCGTTGATCCAGCGGGCCCGGCACCTGGCCGACGCCGTGCGCAACAGCGGACGATCGATCCAGACCGAGCCGCTGAATTCCTACGACCGGCGGCTCGTCCACAATGCCTTCCGCGACGATCCTGATGTGATGACATGGAGTCCGCCCGACGATGCGCGCATCAAGCGGATCACCATCAAGCCGCGTCGGCGCAAGACCGCCGAGGGTTGATTCAGGCCGCCAGCCGCGGTGAGGTCTGCGGCTCCGGCGTGCCTCCGAACTTGGGATAGACGAACCGGGCGGCCGTCGAGTTCACGCGTGCGAAGCCGCGCGCGGTGCGGAGTCCGCTGGCGCGAAGAAATTCGAGCGAATCGTGCAGCAGCGCGCTGCCGAGTCCCCGCGACCGGTATTCATGAAGAATGCACGGTCCGGTGAGGAGATGGGATTCCGCGTCCTCGGTGGTGCGCAGGATCGATGCGCCGATGATGCGGGAGCCGTGTTGCACGACGACCGCGCCCGGGGGTTCGGCGTCCAGTGCCGCTGCGCAGTCCTTTTCGAGCGTCTCTCCGAAGGCCCCCCGTCCGCCGCTCCACGCGCGCTCCATCATCAGGGCGCTGGCGACGACACGCAGGATGACGTCGGCCTCGTCGGCCTCGGCCCGTCGAAACACAAACGGCGGCAGGGCGGGACGATCGCCTCCGGAAAAGGCGGCGAGGTCCCAATGAAAAAGCAGCCAGTCGTGGTTCATCGACGGAATGGTATCGCAACCCGGGGCGCGGAGAGCCCTACGAAGCGTCCTGATCGTCGCGGCAAACCCACCAGACGCCTCCGAGGAGCGCCATTGCCAATACCGTAAATGCCGAGAGCGTGAACATGAACGCCGTGGGACATCCCAGACACGCCGTCCCCCGTCAACAAAAATCCCGGGAATCGTTCAGTCTCCGTGGCCATCCCGCAGCTCCAATCCGAAGAAATCCCGGAACACCGCGCGGTAAACGGACCGCTTCATGGGAGCCGTCCAGCTCAGCGGGAATTGCGCGGGCAAGATCCATTGCGCCGCCCGGAATTCGGCGGCGGAAGGCTGCGCGAGAATGAGCGCCTCGTCTCCGAGGAAATCCGCGAGGAAATAGGTCTGCTCCTGTCCGCCGTAGCCCTCCTTCGTTCGGCCCGGCTCGAACTCGTAGCGATACGGGCCGCGCTGCTCGAGCACGCGATAGTCCGAAGGCATCAGCGAAATTTCCTCCAGAGTCTCCCGTGCGAGCGCCTCCTCGAGCGTCTCCCCGTCGGCGACGCCGCCCTGGGGGAACTGCCACGTGCCCGGATGGTCGCTCCGCTCGCAAACCAGGATCCGGCCGTCGCCCCGACGCAGAATCAGTGCGACATTCCGGCGGTAGGCGATCATGCCTCATGATTAAGCCAGCGTCGTCCGTCGTTGCCAGCGCGAATCACAAGGAGTCGATTCCTTGGAGGTGGTGCCGGCAACGAATGCTGGCAACCGGGCGCATCGTGGCTATATTTCCCGGCTCGACCCGTTGCTTCATCCGTTGCCGTCCGCTCGATCCATCCTGAAATCCGCAGCCGTCGCCGCTCTTGCGACGCTGTTCTGCGCAGGGATCGCACAGGCGCAGAACGCGGAGGAGCCGGAGCAGGGCCGGGCTCCGGGCGGCCGGGCCTCCGCCCGCATCCCCTATTGGAAAGTGGTGCTGCCCGGCGGGGCCTATGTGGTCCGCCTCGACATGATCGCCAGCGTGAGCCTTCAGCGCTACGTGCTGGATGGCGCCGCCCGCGTATCCGAGCTGAACATCACGACTCCCGGAGTGATGCAGCCGCGTTTTTATTACGTCGAAATGCTTCCGACCACCGTTCCGTCGGCAGGCGTCCAGGGCGCGATCGATCAGCGCCAGGAACAGGCTGCCGCGCTGGCGAGACGGGTCAATCCGGACGACCCGCCGTGGGCGAAGGTCGCCAAGACGTATCCCACCACCACTCACGCAGGCACCATCGAATACCGCCTCGAAACGCGCGCGCAGCTCGAGCAGCTCTACGAGAGCCTCGAGCGGGCGTGGATTTCCCGGCGCACCGAGACCGTCACGCTCCCCGGCGCGGTGGATCCGGGCCAGACCGCCCGGGATTCGCAGGAGGGCGGCGGCAACGAATGAATTCTTCCACGCAACTTCGTCACAAGCCCTCCCACGAATGCGGCGTCTTCGCCGTGCATGGCCACCCCGACGCGGCCATCCTCACCTACTACGGGCTCTTCGCCCTGCAACATCGCGGCCAGGAAAGCGCCGGCATCGCGACCTCGATGGGGCCGGATACCCCGTTTCGCAGTCACAAGGGGATGGGTCTCGTCGCGCAGGTCTTCACGATGGAGCAGCTCGAGGAGATCAAGGGCACCCGTGCAATCGGCCACGTCCGATACTCCACAACCGGCTCGAGCAATTTGAAGAATGCGCAGCCGTTCGTGGTCGACACCTCCCGCGGACAGCTCGCCATCGCGCACAACGGCAACCTCGTCAACGCCGCGCAGCTCCGCGTCGAGCTTGAAAGCGAGGGCTCCATTTTCCAGACGACCGTCGACAGCGAGATCGCGCTGCACCTTCTCGCGAAGCCGCAGGATCCGCGCAATCCCCTCGCCTCCCTGCGCCGGATGGAGGGTGCGTTCTCCATGGTCATCATGGGCGAGAACGAGATCATCGGCGTGCGCGACCCGTTCGGTTTCCGCCCGCTCGCGCTTGGCAAGCTCGACGGCGCTTACATCCTCTCGTCGGAAACGTGCGCGTTCGACCTCGTGCATGCCGAGTTCATCCGCGAGATCGAGCCCGGTGAGGTCGTGATCATCGACGACAACGGCGTGCGCTCGGAGTGGCCGTTCCGGCGCGAGAAGAAGGCGTTCTGCATCTTCGAATACGTCTACTTCGCACGTCCCGACAGCACGATCGCCGACATGAACGTCAAGGAGGTCCGCGTGCAGATGGGACGCGAACTCGCGCGGCTGCATCCGGTCGAGGCCGATGTCGTTGTGCCGGTGCCGGACTCGGGCATCTATGCCGCGCTCGGATTTTCCGAGGAGCTGGGCATTCCGTTCGACCTCGCGTTTGTGCGCAATCACTACATCGGTCGCACGTTCATCCAGCCCACGCAGCTCATTCGGGATTTCAATGTGCGCGTGAAATTGAACCTCATCGGCGACGCCGTGCGAGGCAAGCGGGTCGTCGTCATCGATGATTCGATCGTTCGCGGAACCACCGCGCGCACCCGTGTGGTGAACCTCCGCGAGGCCGGAGCGAAGGAGGTGCACCTGCGCATCAGCTGTCCGCCGCACAAGAACGCATGCTACTACGGCATCGATTTTCCCGATCCAGAGAAGCTCTTGGCGAACCAGATGACCCGCGACGAGATCCGTGATTACCTCGGTGCCGACAGTCTTGGCTACCTCGACGTGGAGGGCATGGTGAGAGCCACCGGCCATGACAAAAGCAGCTTCTGCATGGCCTGCTTCACCGGCGAATATCCGCTCGCCTATGACGCGGCCTTCGACAAATACGTGATGGAGAACCGCCGTGGCAAAGCCCGCCTGCTCCCGCCGCCGGACGCCGAGCCTGTTCTCTTCCCGCCCACCATGGGCTGACCATTTTTTCCGCCGTGCCAACGAAATCCAAATCGAAGACTTCCAGCGCCACCCGAACCCAAAAGGCCTACGCCGCAGCCGGCGTCGATGTGGACCTTGGCAACAAGGTCAAACGCGGCATCCAGAAGGTCGTCGCCGCGACACACGGTCCGGAGGTGCTTGGAAAGATCGGCGGATTCGGCGGACTCTTCCGCGCGAATTTCAAGGGAATGAAGGACCCGGTGCTCGTTTCGAGCGTCGACGGCGTTGGCACGAAGTTGAAGATCGCGTTTGCGACCGGACGCCACGACACCATCGGACAGGATCTCGTCAACCACTGCATCGACGACATCGCCGTTGTGGGCGCGCGGCCCTTGTTTTTCCTCGATTATCTCGCTGCGGCGAAGCTCGAGACCGCGGTGTTCTCGCAGATCCTCAAAGGCTTTGCGAAGGCCTGCAAGGCAGGCGGATGCGCCCTGATCGGCGGCGAGACCGCGCAGATGCCAGGCATGTATCAGGCAGGGGAATATGACGTCGCCGGCACGATTGTGGGTGTCGTCGATCGCGCGAAGATCCTCGATGGCTCCCGCGTTGCGAAGGGCGATGTCCTCGTCGGACTTCCCTCCAATGGCCTGCACACAAACGGCTACTCGCTCGCCCGGAAGGTTCTCTTCGACACGATGGGGCTGAAGCTTTCCTCGAAGATTGATGGCGTTCGCGGCACGCTCGGCGACGAGTTGCTTCGGGTGCACCGGAACTATCAGCCGCTCATGGCGGCGCTCCCTCCGCGGATGCTCAAGGCCGCCGCGCACATCACCGGTGGCGGATTGATTGACAATCTGCCGCGCGTGCTTCCGGCGGATTGCGACGCGGAGATCGACACGGCGTCGTGGAAGGTGCCCGCGATCTTCGAAACGATCGGTCGCGGCGGCAAGGTCCCACGGGACGAGATGTATCAGGTCTTCAACATGGGCATCGGCATGGTGCTCATCGTTTCCGCAAAGGATGCCTCCACCGCGTTGCGCCTCACCAAGGGCCGCCAGATCGGTCGGATCGTTGCCGGGTCCGGTGTGGTGAAGCTCTCGTAGCCGCGCGGGGAGACTGTCGACGACGGCTTGCGCCGGTTTTTGCCGCGTAGGCGCCAGATTTTCCACGCCGGCTCTTGCGAATTGCCGAAATCCGCACATGCTGTGACGTCGTCCTGTGCGTGAGTTCTGGAAAAAGAAGCCCGCGATTGGCGTGGGGCTTGGTGTGGGCCTGCTCGGAGCCGTCGCGCTTGCCGTGCGTTACGGCATGCAGCGTGCGGTGCGCCAGCCATTGCCCGATATCGTGTCGCCCGCAATTTTCGCGGACCGCGTCTGCCAGACGACGCACGGCGAGATCGTCTATCATACGTCGGGCGCGGGCGAACCGCTGATTTTCCTGCATGGCATTTACCCCGGAGCCTCGTCGTTCGAGTGGTCCCGCGTGTATCCGCGGTTCACGGTCGGCCACGAGGTGATTGCGCCGGACCTCATCGGCTTCGGCGAATCCGAGCGGCCGCGTCAGGGTCTGGACGCGGACGACCACGTGCGTTCGCTTGCGGATCTGTGTCACGCCATTTGTCCCGGCCGGCCAGCCGCCGTGGCCGCGTCCGGCTTTGGAGCGGCGATCGCTGTGAAGCTCGCGGTGCAGCACCCCGACCTCGTCTCGCGGCTCGTCCTGTTTGCGCCAATCGGCCTGGATTCCTCGCTGAAACGCACGCCGATCGGCCTGCGCACGCTCGCGCGGACGCCGATGCTCAATCGCTTTGTCTATCGAAACTACTTTGCCCGCGGGCCGTTCGTGCGCGCATGGCTTGCGAAGATCGGCTATGCGGATCCGTCCCGTCTCGGAGACGATGTCGTCGATGTGCTCGTGAGTTTTGCCGGCCAGTATGGAGCGGAGCATGCGATGCTTGCCTTCCTGCGCGGGCGCCTGCTCTACGACGTGAAATCGCAGATCGGCCGGCTGACGCAGCCGGTTTCGCTCCTCTGGCCCGACTTGCCGGACCGGTTCCCTCCGTCGGTCGCCGAGCAACTGGGTCGCCAGATTCCGGCGGCACGGCTCGTCCCGGCCGGTGCGCTTGGTGCCCTTGGCGCGCTCGAAAGCCCCACGGATCTGGAGCGGATGATTGCCTCCGAACTCGACTCCGTTGCACGGGTGGCCGGCGTCGCATGAACGGGGGCATCGACCATTGCATTTTGGGAAATCCACGCCCATAAATGCAGCCCTTTCCGTGAACGTTTCCGACCTGCGCGAGATCCTGCAATACGTTCCCCGGTTTCGGGAACGGACGTTTGTCATCGCCGTCGACGGGGAGGTTGCCGCCTCCGAGAACTTCAACAACATCCTCGTGGACCTCGCCGTGCTGCGTTCGCTCAGCATCCGCGTGGTCGTGGTTCACGGTGCCAGCCACCAGATCGCGGAACTTGCACGGGCGCGCGGTGAGTCGCCGACGAATACCGACGGCACGGGCATCACGGATGAGCGGACTCTGCAGATCAGCATCGACGCGGCAATCCGGCTCACCAACGAGATCATGGAGGGGCTGTCCGCGGTGGACCTCCGCGCCGCCTACCTCAACGCCATCATCGCGCATCCCGCGGGAATTCTCGGCGGGAGCGATTTTCAATATACCGGCAAGGTGGAGCGCATCGATGCGAAGGCGCTCAATCTCCTGCTTGAAGAGGGGATTGTGCCCGTCATTCCGCCGCTGGGATTCGATGGCGAGGGCCGCACGTATCGCGTGAATTCCGATGCGATCGCCGTCGAGGTCGCCGAGGCGCTGCACGCGGCGAAGATCATTTTTCTTGGCGCGTCGTCGAATTTTGCCGGCGCGCCGTGGTTGCCGAAGCAGCTGTCGATTCCTGAAACCGAGGACCTGCTCCGCAAGCGGAAGGCCGAGTGCCCGGTGGGGCTCCATTCCAAGCTCGAGAGCGCCGCGAGGGCCTGCCGGCAGGGAGTGCCGCGGGCGCACCTGCTCGATGGCGCGGTCAATGAAGCCCTGCTCACCGAGATTTTCAGCCACGAGGGCTTCGGCACGATGGTGTATTCGAACGAATACCAGCAGATCCGCCGGATCTTCAAAAAGGACGTCCGGGGCGTGATCGCGCTCATCCGGCAGTCCGTGCAAAGCGAGGAACTCGTCCGCCGCACGCGTGCCGAGATTCTCGAGCACATCGAGGACTACTGGATCCTCGAGATCGATCGCAATCCCATCGCCTGCGTTGCGCTGCACGTTTACCCCGAGGAAAAGGCGGGCGAACTCGCCTGTCTCTACGTAAGCAAGCACCACGAGAACCAGGGCCATGGACGCAAGCTCATGGCGTTCGTCACCACGCTCGCGCGGGAGAAGGGGCTGACGCGGTTGTTTGCCCTCTCGACCCAGGCCTTCGCATATCTCGAGCAGAAGGGCGGCTTCACCGAGGCCTCCTTCGAGCAGCTCCCCGCCTCCCGCCGCGAGAAATACCTCCAGAGCGGCCGAAACTCCAAAATCCTGGTCAAGACGCTCGCTTGAGCGTGGGCGCGGTCGCGTGCTCCCGACGTCGCCGCGACCATTCGGCGGACGGTGCCTGGTTGCTGCCATCGAGCCCGGCTTGGGGCGCGACCACGGTCCTGCGGGCAATCGGAACTTCGATCGGCGGGATGCCGTCCATACCGTGCGATC
>CALGTD010000023.1 GCA_937901895.1 uncultured Spartobacteria bacterium
ACTGACGAGAAAAAAGCGGCCAACATACCGAAAGACAACCTCCCGAAAATCCCCGATGGCTGCGAAATCATCGAATAAGCGCGACCTCATGGTGGATCATATCCGCTGCGAGCTGACTGGCCCATACGCCCAAGCGCCCGATGGTCGCACATATCCAGCCTCCATTGAGGCCGCGCTTAGCGTCATCCCCGCTGCCTAACACCCTAACCACTCACTGCCATTACAAAAACACAATGCAAGCAATAGCAATTACTTACGATTCATTTCCATCCACCTCGTATGCCGTCTCTGTCGTCCTTGGGGCACCAGACCCCGAGATGAATGAGATTGAAAGAGTAGCGCGTGAGATTGGTGCACAGATTGTGTACGGTCTCACTCTTGAGGGGCAGCGAGTCAATGCCGGGGAGGCATACGCCGTCCATCGTTGCTCCGAGATCCCCGTTGGTGAGCGTCTCTTCGCGATTGAGTGCGACGGCCCCGCCGTCCGCTCGCGCGAAATCCGAGTGGATCACCATCGTCCGGGTGATCCAGGCTACGGCCTGCCTCCATCCAGATACCTAGAAGGCTCGTCGCTTGGCCAGTTCCTCCATCATATCGGGATCCAGGCAACGGATGAGCAACGGATCATTGCGGCGGCGGATCATTGCCTGCCAGCAGCTTACCTGGGAGAGTGCCCTGGCGTCGATCCCGATGCCGTTGCGCGCTTTCGGATGGCACAAAAAGCGGCTTTCACTGGTCGCTCAGTTGACGAGCTGCTCGATGACATCGCACGGGCGCGCGAGGCGCTCCGCAACGCCCAAACCGTCGAGCTAGGCGGCCAACAAGTGCGTGACATGCGGGGCGCAGTCGTCCCTGAGCTGCCCGATGCAGCGTCACGAGATGGAGCGGCGTACATCGCGCTCGTCCGTGAGCGCGACGGGAAGGAGAAAGTGGTCGTCGGCGGCCACCTGACGCCTGGCGCCGTCGATGACTTCATCCGCAGCTGGGCTCCCGCACAGGGGCTCACTGGCATCTACGGAGATCCGAGCCGGGGCTTCGCTGGTGGATATCTGACCACCGCCTAACCTACGCCGCGCCGGGGCCGAGCCCCGGCGCAACACCAAGCTCAGAGACGGCGGCTCGGCGCCGTTCTCTGGAGCGAATGGTTAGGTGCCCGTGTAAAATCGCCCCCGAAAAATAATCCGCACAAAGTAGCAAAATAGTGCTGCAATCGCCCGCACAATGTAGCAACGCAGCTCCATCGAAGGCAATCACGCCCGAGAAAACCAAAACAAAATGAGCACCAAAATCACCGCCATCCTCGAAGCGAAGAAATCAGCCGGAGAAGACGCCTACCTCTGGCTCCAAGACGACGCGGGCGACTGCATCCTCTGGGCCTCCGAGGAGGAGAGCACCAACGACAACGGCAGCAAGGCCGTCGGCCGCTGGACCCTCGACGCCGCCGAAGTCGCTGAACTCAACGAGACCGGAGAAATCGATGAGCACAACTAATCTCCGGCACGACTCGCTCGCCCACTACCTCGCGGCGGTGGGCGTGATCGGTCTCTGTGAGGTCGGCAGCCGGTGGCAGCGTGGCGCGTGCGAGTTCGGCGCGCCGCCCGAAGAGGTCGCCGCCTCAATCGAGGCGGCCCTCGCCGGGCGCAAGCTGCTCCCGACATACGAGACCGATCACCCGCTATGGTGCAATCGCGGTCGGCGCTCGCTCTCGCGTGGCGTGGCCGATGCCCGCGCATGGCTGCTCGACATGGATGAGCGCCAGCGTGCCGCCGAACTAGCGGCGCTGCTCGGCATCACGTCGGCGCCGATGCAACTCAGTCTGCCCAAGGGGCCGCGCCCCAACCCGAACTGGAATCTCGGCACGCTCATGCCTGCCGTGATCGGCGATCCGCCCGCCGCGCTCGTGAGCGCCTGGCTGCCGGTGCTCGCATGGGAGGCGCAACGACTCCTGCTCACGACCGAACTGCGCACTGACGACGCGGCAGAAGGCGCGGGCGGACAGATGGAGGGTGACGTCTATTCGTGGCTCGCGCTCGAATGGGGCGAGCCCCTGACCATGGCGGAAGTCTTCGTGCTGCTCAACGGCGGCCCGCGCCGCTGGCACTTCTGCGGCCGGCAAACGCCATTCCAGCGGACAGTCTATCACCTGCGCGACACGGCGGGCGGTGGCAAGACGCTGGAGTTCTGCCGCGGGCAGTCATGGACGGGGGTGCTGGGATGAGCTTCGCAAAGCAGCTCCAGCGGCACCAGAAGCGCCTAGGCTATACCGATGCGCAGATGTGCGCCGCGCTCGACGTGGGCGACTCAACATATCGCTCGTGGCGCAACGCCGACCCGAAGCGCACGCCGCTCAAGGTCACGCAAGAGGGCGTTCTTGCGCGCCTCGAAAAACTGCAACCGCCCGCCAATAGCACCTAACATCGAGGTCAGGGACGGCGGCTTGCCGCCGTTCTCTGCACCGTCTTGTTGGCCGTTTTCCACCGCCCGAAAAAAAAGATTATCTCGAAGCTGAGGAATTAACCGAGGCCGAAACCGAAAATCAAAATGAACAAAAAAATCGAAGCCGTCATAAATCGCCATGGCCTGACCGCCAAGGATGCGAAAAGCTATTACCACCCTGGGGCTGGGCAAAATATAAACGAAATCTCGACGTTAGAGGGGGTGACCCTCAGTTGCGGCGAGGCCGTCGGAGAGGTCTGGATCAGCAAAATACTTGACAAGAATGTGGCAGAAGAGGCCACAGAAAAAAACGTAAACAGCGCGGTGTATCGAGCCGCTAACCCCGACAAGGGATGGGAGGTCGTTGTCAGAAATACGGCCGGAGGACCACCGTTCGAATGGGAGACTCGTGAAGAGTGCGATTCCGAAGCCCAGGCGATTGCTATCGCGGATCGCAAAAACAAAGAGGTGGAGGCGCAGCTCGGCGTCGGAGGCTACGGAAACATCTATGGAGTCCGGAGCCCCGCCGGAGAAATCAACCGTCATCTCAGCTGGATGGATCAAATGGATCGCGGAACAAGTGAGGAAGGCGCGATGATGTATTCGGCCAACAAACACTAACATGGACATCCTGATCACCAACCCCCGCGCGCACCGCGAAGCCTGGGTGCGCCGCAATCCGCAGTGCCTCATTGAGCACGGCGGCATCGTCAGCCACGAGGACCTGGAGCGCTGGGCGTGCGACATCTGCATGGCACCGCTCGATCCAGATCAGCCCATTCGCTGCCTCGGCGGCCCGGAGGGGCGCTCGCTCTGCGAGCGCTGCGCTCCAGCCGGCGACTATGCGCTCTGCCAGTGCGAGGGGTGCCGCCAGTCTCCAGCCACTTCACCCCCATCCAAACCAACCATGCTCAGCTACAGCAAACACTACGCGCTGGCCGACACCAGCAAGGGCTGGTTTCGCCGCCACCTCACCGCACTCGCGGTGCTTGAAAACGTCGGATACCGCGTCGAACTCTCGACGCTTGTCGATGATGACTCCGAGCGGGAGGCATGGACCGTCGGCCGCATGAATCGCCACCTGGAGCAGCGCGGCGCGCGATCCGCCGACGAAGCCGCCGAAATGTTTCTGGAGTCGATGCTAGGGGAATCCCGCATCACGGGATTTGAGGGCGACATAATTGTTATGCCCGACGACGACCTCGACGACTGGATCGAGGAGCAGGACAACGCAGCTGACTTTCGCGAGGTAGGTTAATGACCTGGGCGGACGCGAAAGCAGCCGGCGATTTCTCCGCCGGCCGCTTCGGATGGTTGCTCGATAAGATCACTCCTCTCGCAACGCCCGTTCCGTTCGCGACGTATTTGATTGCCTGTCCCGTGGCGTATCTCTTGCCATGGCTATCAGCTTCACGACCACCGTCATCGCGCCGAACATTGCTGAGCTTCCGGAGGAGGTTCGCGCAACCCTCCTCGAGCACTTCGAGCGCTTTTGCATCTCCGACATCCCCACTGAGGAATGCCCGCCCACTGATTTCAGCGAGGGGCGCTTTCTCTCGGACTCGATGTCTTACGACGACAAGGACGTCCTTCTCGAATTCGCGCGCGAGCATGACATCGCGCTGGCGGTTCATCAGGAGGCGACCAGTGGTGACCACGAGTCCGACCACCCCGCCGAGCTTTATTGGTATGACCCGGCGGCCAAGGAGGTTCGCAGTGCTCCCGCAGGCCGCAACTCGATGGTGCCGGTTGTTCCGGTTGATGCACTTCTCCGCAATCCGGACCTGCTCGCGAAATGCGTCCCGCCCGCCTGCCTTGGAATCCTCACCGCTCCCCTCAAATGAGTGCGATGATCGGCACACCGAACTTCGGCGGGATTCCCCTGCTCTATCACGGCACAACCTACCGCGCTGCTCACTCGATTCTAAAAGATGGCTTCCGTCTTTCGGATGGCGGTGGAAGCTACACCGGGAAAGCCGTCAACCTCTCCCAGGTGTTCTCGGTGGCTTGGGAATACGGCCCCGACAATGGGGGCGTTGTCCTTGAGGTTTCGATCAGCAATGAGGCTTCGTGGTTGGATGTCAGCACGATCGACTCCCCTGACTACGACACCTTCTTCGGTGAAACGGGGGTCGATGCCCTCCGCACCTTCTGGGGCAACGTGTGGCTTCTTAACTCTCCTCAGAGGGTGCTTTCCGTTCGCCCGCTCGCCTACACCGACGCGCTGCGAATGCTCTTTGCCGAATTCGAGAAGAACGGCCCCGATGTCGGCTACAATGGCGACGCCGGCGACCTAGCCGTCCTCTATTGGGACGGCGTCACAGCGGCGACGACGGCTCGCAGGTATTTCCCCGGCGAACTCGCGAAATTCCGGCGGCTGTTCGATGAAGCCGGCATCGATTGGCGCCTCGATCCACGCTCCCCTACATCATGAACAGCCCCGCAAAACCTCGTCGCCGCTTCAGCGCCGAAGAACGCTACCTCATGAGTTGCTATGGCCTCGTGAGCGACATGCCCAAGTGCCACCCGGCCACAAACAATGCCGGTCAGATTCTCCACGTGACCGCCTCTGAGCTCGCAAAATTGCAGGAGCAGGAGCCGGATGCCGGATGGCGTTCCGTCAAATGAACGTATCTCCTCTCTGGCCGACCGGGCGGCACCCGGAACGAGAAAACCACTCAAAGAAAATGAAAACGACTCATTTAGTTATCAACGGATCGGTTGCCAAATACGCGCTAGGTGCGTTTTGGGGGCCAAATGGCATCGACGCTATCCTTGTCGCCGAGATTGGCCGCACTGATTATGCGCCGACAACAGGCATCAACGTCCGCGACTTGGATCGACTCGCATCCGCTCCCCAGACAAGCGATGTCCCTGGCTGCGATTTCGCGGGTCGGTCAATTATCGGCCCTTCAATCACGGACCTAGGCAGTCAATACTGTTATCCCTCCATCCGGACTGAGGATGTCGATATTGTGCTGTCCGGGGTCAAAACCCTCGCCGAAACAGCTACAGACGGCATCACGCCTGATGAGTGGGCCTCGCTCGTGGATGGACGGGCTCCAGCGCGCAACAACTAATGATCTCGCACCACGACATCATCAACAGAGCCACCCTCCTCGCGGAGGGTGGCTGGCATCCCGCCATCATCGGGCTCTACTGGTGGAGCGACACCGGCTGGGAGCTGCGGATCGGCTTGCAGGACTGGATCGCGATCGGCACACCGCTGGATGAGCTGCCGAGCGTCGATGGGCTCCCGGTGCCCTACGCGGTCCATCCGCTCCGGACCGAAGGCGTGCAGCTCCCGGAGGGAGTGAAACTCATGGGTGGGAGTCGCGCTCCCGACTACGTCGAAGCACTGGAGGGTGTCTCCGGAGAGGCGTGGCAGGAGCAAGCCGAGGCGGCGATCCAGGCGGTGTGGGAGTCAGGCGATGGGGATCTTTCCGGGCCGGATCGGGGCCGGATGGATTTGCGCCAAACACCCTACGCGGCCGTCCATCAATGGGCGCGCTGCCGCTGTTGGCGATGGAGCACTGCGGAGATGCGCGAGCTGCGAGATCGCTCGGATGCCAGGCGCATCGACGAGTTGCTTGCTGCGATTCCGTCCGCGGAAAATCCGATCGTGTTTCAGGGGCGAAAAATGCGCGTGTGGCGGCCATGCGGATGTATCACAGACCACTGGCAGGCTCCGCACAAGGCGGTCGATCGCAGCCCGTCCAAGCGGCGCTTTGGAATGTGGCTCGCAACGCAGCCGTGCCTGCGTTGCATCGAGGCCGCAGATCGGAGGGCAGCGCAATGATCATTCCGCACATCACGCTCAACACCGGCCACGTCGCGGAGATCGATCTGTCCATCGTGGACGCCGACACGATCCGGCATCTCCGCGCGATGTGGCCGCAAGGGGGAAAGCTGCCAGCGCCGTTATCGGCGTATCGCATCGAGTTCGGCGGCGTCCCGAGCGCCGCCAGCTTCTCGCTCTGGCGCGGATCCGAGCCGCTCGTGATTGCCGGCGCGTGCTTTGACGAGGCGGCGGCGGCGGGGCTTTGGGAGCAGATCGAGAGCCTGTATCTTGATGCCGCGGAGATCGCTCTGGAGCTCGGCACCGAGTATCCCGAGCGGCCAGTCGCCCCCTGGCTCGTGATCGCAATGATGCCACCGCTGCTCAACTCAACTCCGCCGGACATCCACCTGATGGCGCGGATCGAGCAGGCTGTCGCCGCAATGCTGTATTGGTCCGAAAAATAATCCCGGACAAGCTAGCTAGGTTGTGAAATTCTCTTCGCAGATCGAAACGATCTGACCGACCGGGCGGAACCCGGAACGAGAAACCAACTCAAAGAAAATGAAAATCCGAGTCCGAGTCAGCAGTTACAAAAAAGCCCAAGTCTTCAAAAAGGACTATGTCCGGAAGAATGGGGCATTCATCCGCTTCGCGAAGACGAGCGGGAATCACTCGATGGCCACCGTCGAGCTGGAAGAGGGCGAAGAGTTCGATGCGCGCGGCAGCGAATACGTGCAGGGAGCCACCCGCTGGGATGCCGCGAAGTGCCAGGGATGGGCGAAGTTTCGGAATGTGGGCGGCAAGCTCGTCGCATTCGACTTCGATGGAAATGAGAAGTCGCTTCCGAATTGGGTGAGCTGCTACGAAGTGAAGGAGGCCGCAAATGACTAAGCAGAAAATTATCGATCTCATCTACCGTGCGCTCGTCGAGGTGCGGTTGAAACATCCTTGCGGCCTGCGAGCGGTAGGAAGCGGGAACGCGCACGAGTTCTTCACGCGATGGGGAGTTCCTGGACCCGTCGCCGAGCGTTGCAGGACGATCATCGAGCTCCTCGAGGAGGACTACGGCGGGCTCGAGAACCCGATGGAATTGATCGATCTGTTGAAAGATGGGATGCGATCGGATGGCACGCTAAAGCAGCCCCCCGGCTACAACTGCGAGGGGGTCGCGCCCGGCGAGAGAGATGAGCACGGGCTGTGCACTCATCCGGATCTGCTCTTCACGGCGGTCAATCATAATGGTCGTCGATACGGGATCGAGGCAGACGCGAGTGGCTCGCCACGCGGTGGACTCGCCTATTATCAAGACTGGCGGGACGCCGACGAGATCCGCCGCGAAAACGTGCGCGTGATAACGGCGTGGGACGCGCAGGAAGGGCGAATGTTAACAGATGAAGAAATCCAACTCCGATTCCACGCGCAGTCATGACGCGCAGATCGTCTGGAAAAACGTCGCGCGAAAAGGGAGCTACGTCCGCGCTTCGCGCGAAGCCGGCGAAACGCTCATCCAATGGATCGAAAGAGCCTGTGACGACCGGCTCGAGCGACAGGCGCGAGCGAAGGAGTCACGAGCTCAGCGAGGACGATTGGAAGGCGATCGATGACGTGGCCGCGGCGGTTGGGGCGATCTATTCCGGCCGGCCCAGCTGGCGCAGGTTGCTCCTTATGATCGCGCGGCGCGAGGTAAAGGTCCGAAAGGCCTGACCTTTGACACGTCCGTTCGGGCGTGGCCAGTGACCAGCAAAAGATCAACTACGCGATGGCGTATCTCCGGCGGACGAAGACCGTCGCTGAACTGAAAGTCCTCGCCGACAAGGTCGCCGCATCCGTCCTCGCAGACGATGATCACGTCGTCATCACGTCGAACAGCTTCGTGGGCGGTAGCGCGTCAGGGGAGGTGCGATTCCCTGCCGACATCGTTGGTCAGGCGATCGAGATCCTGCTGGCTGAACTCGCGCCGGAGGACACGCAAAATCCCGCCGGGGATGTGGCGGGACGATATGTCGACTTCAGCTGCAATCCGCTCCGAGTATGAGTCGTGCTTCCCGTCGTCGCGCGGCGCGGGCAAAGGCCGCGGCGCAATCCTCACAGGCACCGGCCGCGTTCTCG
>CALGTD010000024.1 GCA_937901895.1 uncultured Spartobacteria bacterium
CGATTTTGAAGCAATGTTCCAATCATGTTCCGAAAGTGGTGTTTAACTTCAGCCTCATATCTGACAAAGATGTAAATGAGCTGCACGAGCTAGGGAAAGGTCTTCTCGAACTCTATAACTCCAAGAGTTATCAGAAAACTGCCTTTGGTATAATAGACAAGATCAAGCCAGTTCTTAATGTAAAGATTCTCGATCAGCTCGATGACATGCTTTTATCGAACATTACATCTTCGTCGCCTGCGTTTGAATTAGGCGCTCCAGAAATTGACACTCAGCCCATCGGCTATATGACCATTTCAGGAAGCGGTAGCCGAACGCAGTTCCCTGACGTTTCCTTATCGACATTTTTGAACGAGGTTCCGCAGCTTCAAGCGACTGGCGATCTCCACGCCTATCGGCTGGTGACGCACAGCATAGACGGAACGCACAAATTGAAAAACTGGACGCTCCATAAAGGGCTGGTGGGGTCGCTGGTTATCGACAACAAGCGATACGCGCTAAATGAGGGCAAATGGTATCGCATAGATAAAGCCCTTGAGCAGTCCGCCAATTCCGCATTTAGCGCTGCATCCAAAGGGTTGGACACCGCCTGCCTGCCTTGGCCGATCATCGTCGGGGGAAAGAATGGCAATTCCCCCGCCTACGAACGAGAGGAAGACTTCAACGCAAGGCTTTGCGGCACCGACGCAAGCAGATTCCTGCTTTTTGACCAAAAGTTAGTGTCAATTCCATCTATACCCGGTCCGGGCGTCGAGATTTGCGATATTTTAGACATTAAAGAGAGACGTCTTATTCATATCAAGAAGAGTGGACGGCGCTCTAGTATCATTAGTCACTTCCTAATGCAGGGAATGAACTCGGCAAAATTTCTGCGCACCTACGATACAGTTCGAGATGACTTTTTTGCCAAAATCGAGGCACAGGTTCCCAAGGAGACTTATGCCTCGATTATTGCCGACTTTCCTCAAAAATGGACTGTCGAATACAAGTTTGGGGACTTTCCGAATGCCGCGGGTGATTACACAATCCCATTCTTTTCACGTGTGACGCTTGACGAGGTTAAAAGGGAGGTTGAGGCGTTGGGCTTCAAGGCCGTCGAGGTATCTTTCATCCGCCTGTCGCAACCTGCGAAAAAGGCGAAAAGCTAGTCAGCGCCTTCGTTCGGGGGCAACACTATCATCAGTCTTGCCATCCCCGCTATGGCGCGGGGCGGGCTGTGAATGAATCGCGAGATTCGAGCAGCAACCGATTGAGAACATTCATCGAACGGGGTATCGTTTTCGTGCTATGAATCTAATTAAATCAAAGAAGCGCGTTGCCGATCACGGGGAAGTGTTCACCCCCCCGTGGCTCGTGGAGAAAATGCTCGATCTCGTTCAGGGCGAGACGGAGCGGATTGATGCGCGCTTTTTGGAGCCCGCGTGCGGCAGCGGGAATTTCCTCGTGCCGATATTGCAGCGCAAGCTCGCCGCCGTGGAGGTCAAATTCGGCAAGTCCGATTTCGAGAAGCGGCACTATGCTCTTGCTGGCCTAATGTGTTGCTATGGCATTGAGCTACTGGACGACAACATAGCCGAATGCCGCGCCAATATGTTGGAGGTCTTTGCGGATTATCTTGGCTTGAACGAGGCAAATGACCTTTATCGCGCAGCCTCATTTGTTCTGTCTCTCAATCTCATTCACGGTGACGCGATGACAATGCGCGACACTGATGGCTCGCCTATTGCCGTGGTCGAATGGGGTTACTTAGGCAAAGGCAAATTCCAGCGCCGTGATTTCCGACTGGACGTTCTTACTGGCATGGCGAGCTTTAGTGCGGAAGGTTCATTATTTGCTAGCCTTGGGAAGCACGAGATTTTTACACCCACCCGTGTCTATTCACCAGTGACGGTGAATGAATTGGCGCAATTCGCCAACGGTGAGACTGGGGAGGCGGCATGATCGACCAAGCGGGATTTTCGTTGCGGGGTCGGAACCCCGATGTTTTGACCTGCATTGCAAATCTTTCCAACGATGAGGTTTTTACACCGCCAGAGTTCGCAAACAGAATGCTGGATACGTTGGCTGAGACTTGGGCTGCTCGGCACGAAGGTGCAATCATCTGGGCAGACCCATCGGCAAAATTCCTTGATCCCTTCACGAAGTCAGGAGTGTTCCTTCGCGAGATCACAAAGCGATTGATCGCGGGTTTGGCTGATGAAATTCCAGACCTACAAGAGAGGGTTGACCACATCCTGACAAATCAGGTCTTTGGTATTGGCATTACCAGACTCACAAGCCTGCTGGCTCGACGCAGCCTTTATTGCTCGAAACATGCAAACGGAGAACATTCCGTAGCGCAAAATCTTGAGAGCGATGAAGGAAATATTTGGTTTGAGCGCACGGAGCATAGTTGGGAAAATGCCAAATGTTCGTTTTGCGGCGCGCCTCGTGCGCTTTTTGATCGAGAAGATCAGCTTGAGAATTATGCCTATGCATTCATACATACCAACCAAATAAAAGCTCGAATTGGCGAGCTGTTCGGAGCAGATATGCAGTTTGACGTCATCATTGGAAATCCACCGTATCAAATGACTGGTGGTGCGGGTGGAACTAGTGACTCTTCGATTTATCATCTGTTCGTGCAGCAGGCTTTCAATCTGGAGCCACGCTTTGTCAGTATGGTTGTGCCATCGCGCTGGATGGCAGGTGGGCGCGGCTTGGATGAGTTTCGAGCCGAGATGCTGAACAGCGGTCATATCCGCAGTTTGACTGACTTCCCAGACTCTAGCACTGCCTTTCCCGGCGTTCAGATCAAGGGTGGAATTTGCTATTTCCTGTGGGACCGCGATCACGAAGGTAGTTGCGAAGTTACGCGAATTGCGGAGGGTGTCGAGTATATCCAAAAAGGTAGAATGCTTGGCGAATTTGACGTTTTCATCCGTGACGAACGCGCTCTTGGTATTTTGCGCAAAGTGATTGCGAAAAACGAGCCGTCTATTCTCGATCTGATCTCTGGTGACACCCCTTTTGGTATTGCTACGAACTTCCGAGATTGGGATGAAAAGCCGCGTGCAGGCAGAATCCCTCTGCACTTGATAAACAAGAGCAAGCGATCTGTAGGGTATATGGACCGCGCAGTTGTTCGGAAGAATGTCGCTGCCTTAGACGTTTGGAAGGTCTTGGTTCCCAAAGCCTATGGTGCTGGAGAGTCATTTCCTCACCAAATCTTAGGCAAAGAGATTGTTGCTCCGCCTCCATCGGCCTGCACACAAACTTATCTTGTGGTTTCACCCTTCGCCTCCGAACGGGAGGCTCAAAGTTTCGCCAGCTACTATCGCACTCGACTTTTCCGTTTCCTTGTGTCGCTTCGCAAGATCACGCAGGACGCATTGCGCTCAACCTACTCGTGGGTTCCCGCACAATCATGGGATACGACTTGGACAGACGAATTGCTCTACGACAAATACGGTGTCACTGACGAAGAAATTGCATTCATCGACAGCATGATTCGTCCGATGGCGGGTGGCAATGATTAAGCCTACCATCGAGCAAATTCTCACCCCAAAACCCGAAGCTCGCCCGCGCATATACGCTTACGCGATTGCGGACGATGCTCACGCAGGGATGCTCAAGGTTGGACAGACTACCCGCGACGTAAAGCAGCGCATTGCCGAGCAGCTTAAAACCGCTGCAATCACCAACTACACCATTGAGTTGGACGAATGCGCAGAACGTGATGATGGGGGCATCATCACCGATCATGCTGTGCGTGATGCGCTCAAGCGCAAAGGCTTTGCCAATCCCCAGCTCGAATGGATGGAATGCTCCGTCGCGGACGTGAAAACCGTCCTTGCAGAGCTTCGCACCGGGCAGATTTACACAGGCACGCACCACGAGGATTTCCCGCCGCGTGACGAACAGGCGCGTGCCGTTCAGCAGACCTACGACTACTATCAATCCCGCTGGCAGGAAGACGATAAGGCCGTCCCGCGCTTCCTGTGGAATGCGAAAATGCGTTTCGGCAAGACCTTCACCAGCTACCAGCTTGCCAAGAAGCTGGACGCAAAGCGGGTTTTGGTCCTGACCTTCAAGCCCGCTGTTGAAGATGCATGGCAGACCGACCTTGAAAACCACGTCGATTTCGACGGTTGGCGATACCTGTCTCGGAATGCCGGGGGCGATCCTCGCGACGTTTCTGCTGATACGCCTCTGGTCTATTTTGGCTCGTTCCAAGACCTTCTAGGCCGCGACAAGGCAGGCAATATCAAGCCGCGCAATGAGTGGATTCACACGATCAACTGGGATTTGGTCGTGTTTGACGAATACCATTTCGGCGCATGGCGCGACACGGCGAAGGAGCTTTTCGAGGGCGAAGATGCGGCAGTCGCCAAGAAGGAAGAAAGCCTCGAATATGCGTCTGACCTTGAGAATGTGAACGAGGATTTGGGGGTTCTTTCGGAAAGCGAAACCGAGTTTCTCCCGATCACGACGCGAGCCTATCTCTACCTTTCCGGCACGCCCTTCAAAGCACTCGCCACGGGCGAGTTCATTGAGGAGCAGATTTTCAACTGGACCTACACCGACGAGCAGAAGGCGAAAGCCGAGTTCGCCGCAAAGCACCCGAACAAGCGCAACCCCTATGGCGCGCTTCCGCAAATGCGTTTGCTTACCTACCAGATGCCCGATGAGCTTCTGGCAATCGCCAGCGCGGGGGAGTTTGACGAGTTTGATCTCAACGCATTTTTCGCGGCGACTGGCACCGAAGATACGGCAGAGTTCAAGCACAAGACCGATGTGCAAAAGTGGCTGGACATTATTCGGGGCGGATATGCCCCGCAGGCCGTTGAAAGTCTGAAAACCGGGACACGCCCGCCTTTCCCCTATTCCGATGTGCGGCTGCTACCCTATCTCCAACATTCGTTCTGGTTCTTGCCGAATGTCGCGGCCTGCCATGCGATGGCGAATCTGCTTGCCGAAAAGCACAACGTCTTTTGGCACGACTACAAGGTGATCGTCTCGGCAGGTGCGACAGCGGGCATCGGCTTGGAAGCCTTGCCGCCCGTTCGTAAAGCGGTTGGCAGCGGGTTCGACACCAAGACCATCACTTTATCGTGCGGCAAGCTGACCACTGGCGTTACGGTCGCACAGTGGTCGTCCATCCTTATGCTGCGCAACCTGAAATCCCCTGAGACATACTTTCAGGCGGCGTTCCGCGTGCAATCGCCTTGGTCGATCAAAAATCCGAACGGCGACAATCCCAACGAGGAGGAAATCCTCAAGCCCGTTTGTTTCGTGTTCGACTTTGCGCCGACGCGGGCGCTTCGCCAGCTATCGGAATATGGGATTGGCCTCTCCCCCGGCGAGCCGAACCCCGAAAATGCGGTGCGCGAGCTAGTCTCGTTCCTACCCGTTCTCGCCTATGACGGCGCGAACATGACGCAGATCGACGCGGGCGGCATTCTCGACATTGCTATGGCGGGAACGTCCGCCACGCTGCTCGCCCGCAAGTGGGAGTCCGCGTTGCTCGTGAACGTGGACAACGACACATTGCGCCGCGTTCTCGACAATGAAGAAGCGATGGCAGCAGTTGAGCGCATCGAAGGCTGGCGCGCACTTGGTGACAACATCATTGAAACCATCATCAACAAGAGCGAGGCGGTCAAAGACCTCAAGAACAAGGCCAAGGAGAAAGGCGGCGAGCTGACAGCGAAAGAGAAGAAGGAGCTGACCGACGAGGAGAAGGAATACAAATCCAAGCGTAAGCTCGTTCAGGAAAAGCTGATAAAATTCGCCACCCGCATTCCGGCCTTCATGTATCTGACCGATTTTCGCGAGAACACCTTGCAGGACGTTATCACGAAATTGGAGCCTGACCTGTTCCACGCGGTGACAGGCCTAACCGTTGCGGATTTCCACCTTCTCGTGCGCCTCAAGGTTTTCAACACCGAACGGATGAACGAGGCCGTATTCGCTTTCCGCCGCTACGAGGACGCATCGCTGCGATACACTGGCATCGAAAGCCATGATGGCCTGACCCATTACGGCCTCTACGATACGGTCGTGGCGAAAGAGTGAGTGATATGAGAACGCATAGAAAAAAGATCAGTGCAGGGGGTGCGTTTGGAAATCATCGACTTTGATAAGGCTGCGATATTCCTCGTTTTAGCCGTTCCGGGAATCATCATCCTCTATGTTCGCAGCCAGTTCTTGACTGGACGATTCCTTTCCATCGCTGATGGCTTGCTGACTTATGTAACAGTGTCGCTCGTTTACTACGCCCTAGCGTTTCCAATTTTGGGATGGCTTGATACCGTCCAGCCCCTCAAATTGCCTACAGGTTTTGGTTGGGTGGGACTGGTATTATTAGGGCCAGCCCTCGTCGGCATCTTGCTTGGCTTAAGCGCAAGCAAAGGATGGGTTCAGGACCTTCTCCGTCGCATTGGCATTACTACGGTTCATCCGATAAACTCTGCATGGGATTGGCGGTTCGCTTGTGGTCCAACTTGCTGGACCCTGATCGTTCTTAAAGATGGAACAAAATGGGCCGGATATCTCGGCCCCAAGTCGTTTATTTCATCTGACCCAGCCGAGCGCGACATATACATTCAGCAGGTTTACGAGATCGACGACGAAAACAACTGGAAAGCTCGCAACAGTAGCGTCCTCATTACTCATGGCGAGATTCAGTCGCTTGAGTTTTGGCCTGACGCTACGACAACCAAACAAGAGGAAACTGAGAAATGAGTGATAAAAAGCCTACCCCACCGCCTTCGCGGCCTAAACCTGTTCCATTGAACGAGGGATATCGTCCGACCCCTGAAACGAGGGGGTACAAACCCGTCACGAGCGTCGAAGGCGGATATCAGCCAACTAGTCAGCAAGGCCCGAAGGGACCACCACCCAATCAGGGGTCTGGCGGTCAAGGTGGAGGCGACAAAAAGTGACTGACTTCAAAAACGGCGTTCAGAAGACTTTTGCATGAAAAAGCCTCTATCAGTCTCTTCCTTGAATGATTTTGGCAGGATACGCCTGTCGAAGTCTTTCTTTATGAGAGATTTTTTATTCTCCGACATTGCTGCGATCCATGGTTTTTCAAACACGCCAGACGACCCCGATTTGGCTATCGCAGCGGGAAGTAAGCTCTGCGAAGAATTACTTGAGCCACTTCAAGACCGCTTCGGGCGTATCGCCATTCGTTCCGCCTATCGCTCGCCTGAAGTTAATGGCTTTGGCAATGAGATGCAGGCCCAGAAAAAGTCGGGTTACAACTGCGCGTCTAATGAAGCCAATTATGCCGGACATATCTGGGATAAGCGCGATGCAGAAGGCCGGATGGGGGCCACCGCCTGCGTTGTCATCCCTGCCTTCTACGATGCCTTTCCAGCCGATGGCGATTGGACCAAGCTTGCGTGGTGGATTCACGATCACCTACCCTATTCCAGCCTTTATTTCTTCCCAAAATTCTGGGCTGTAAACATCACATGGCGCGAACAGCCAGAACGTCGCATTGACAGTTATGTTGCGCCAAAAGGATGCTTGACTAAGCCCGGAATGGCGAACTTTGATGGCTCACATGAAGCCGATTGGGCTGGGATTGAGCGGGCTATGCGGAAGAACCTTTAGCTGCCTCGTTCCGCGCAGTTCATTGTGGGCGGATACCACGTCTGGCGAGTTCGTCACCGATGATGCGGATTGTGAATGACGCATCGTTGAATGCCGAGCGGCAAGGTGCCTTGGCTTGGCAACGTAAGGCGCGGGCGAACAGATCGCGGAGCTGCGCGTTGGATTTTTTGCTTAGTTTTTCGCGTGTCAGGTAGAACATCGTCTCCTCCTTCAAGTCTTTTTGCAGCCCGGCATGGGCCGCGTTCGGGAGGAGCCTCATTTCGCTATGTCAGTCGTGATGCATTCCGCACGCAGTTACGGAAGCGAAGGTTGCCGGAGCAGGCTTTACGCCTTGCATCCCTATGGCTGGCTACGAAGTAAGGTTCTGGGAGATAAGCGCGCTTTGATGGGCGCTTGAAAAGATATGGGGGGAGGAAAGAGGTCTGACTGGCCTCGTGGAAATCGTCCGCCAGAAAATCATCGCCAGTGAAGCGGCATACGGTCGTATGCAGTTTGCCAAATGTCCTGTTTTGCCGTTGCCTATCGGCCTGCGCTCTATGCGCATGGGCGCACCGAGCCTTTGAAAAGTCTCGGCCCATTCGGGTGACGATCACGAACGGGTGAAGTCTAGGGCGCTGCCCCCAGCGCGCTTCGGATCACGTTCCGCCCAGCATGCGGATTCCGATGTGATCGCGCGCAGCGTTCCGATTTGATCGCGCGCAGCGTT
>CALGTD010000025.1 GCA_937901895.1 uncultured Spartobacteria bacterium
AATGTGTCGACCATTCGATCTCCTGCGACGCGTCGTCAGCAACCCTATTGAAGGAGACGCCTGATAGTCAAACTCCGATTCTTCCAGCCGCTTACGCAGCGCGGTCTCCAAGTCGCATATCACTTCCGATTTGAAAGCGGCGGTTCTCTGCCAGGACGATTGGCCCGAAAGATACCCAGACGAGAGGCGCGCTCTGCCACGCTGAGCTTATTCATAGCCGACCCCTCAGTATTCGATGTCGTGACGAACTACGAAGACGCTCGAGCCCTTCGAGTTGCAACAGAGAGCATCGATATTGTTGCGCAAATTTTTCGAAGCCGCGACGGGACGATTTTCGACCTAGTTGATAGTCTTGGGAAAATCGACAGTATCCGAGTGAGCCGACTATGGCCGAGTGGCGGCCACTTTAGGTTCGACGGCGCGCTGGACGAAGCTGAGAATTTCGTAGATCTTCGGCGGCATATGTCGGGGTGACGAATGCCCCACCGTCGCAAAAAGAGCTATGGAGCGATGTTCGCAAGGAGGTTTTCGCCGATCTCGCGGGGTCCCTTTGAGCGCAGCGGAAACATACGGCTGAGTTTCCATATTGAGAGATGTCCTAGAAAAAGGCGCATTCTGCCACCCGGATCGCGCCTATCAGCCGCGGTCTCAAAAATCCGATCCTTCCACTGAGTCTGGCGAGCAGTGAGGCCCCGGGCACCCACAATCCGACACCTGTGCAACGCTATTCACCGCCCCGGCTCGCGGGGCGGTGGAGTCGAACCGCTAGGCTTCTCTTTCCGGCGCCGTTACGCGCAGCGAGGAAGGCTCAGAAGATTGTTATGCGGGTAATTATCTGCTTCTGTCTGGAGAAACCAGCGCCCAGAAGTCGGGTGAGTGCGGCGCACCACTGTCACCCGACGGCCGTTAACTTGAACCCAAAAAATATGCCCGTTCCCGATCGCAGTGATTACGTTGTCGATAGTGTCGTTCCATTGGCCGGCGCCGTCGGGGCCAATCCCCCCAAGCCGGTCGATTCGACGATCAGTGTCAGCCCCGTCGGGGCGGATGCAGGTGACTTGATAGCTAGACAAATTACGGTCCTTTCTTCAAGGATTTACCGCAATCGCCTTGACCCATCGCTTTATGAGAGTAGGATACTCCCGCACTATAGCTAGTCCGCTGGCGATTGCGAGATCGTAGCGGATGATCAGGCGGGGGCCTGCCAGCCCCCGCCTTCTCTTTGTCAGTTGTGCACTATCTGTTCTTGCAGAGGAGGAGTCGAGTCCGGAGTGCGAAGGCGGGCGACAAAGTTAATGAAGTGTTGCACAAAAACATCGGCTAGACATATAAAGTTCTTTATGTGTGGCAGAAACCCTAGGTTTTTTGGGCTTTCCCGCTTTTGATGGGCCTGATGAAATTAACCCAGCATAAGTTCGCGGCGGACCCAGATGAACTATTTATTTTGACTCTCCGCCTATTGCGGTGCTGTTTTCCGCGGCCATGCCGGACAGTTCTCCTGAATATCACTACGTAGTATATATCGACGAAGCGGGAGATGACGGGCTTAAAGCTGTGAAGCCTTTGTCTCGACCTGGTTCGAGCGAATGGCTCATCCTGTCCGCGTAATCCGAGCAGAGAACCAAAGTAAGGTAGCTCAGTGGACGGAGCAGATAAAAGCGCAATTCCGGAATCACCAGCGCAACGACATTCATTTCTCAGGTCTCAATCCCGCGAAGCGCAAGCGTGCGTGCGAAATGATGGCCGAGCTCGATGCTCGATATTTCGTGGTCGCTTCCAACAAGAAGAATATGGAAGGCTACACCAACCCGTTCGCGGGTAAGATTCCATCACGGAATTGGTTCTACTGCTGGATGACGCGCCTCTTGCTGGAGCGAGTGACCAAGTTCGTTCGCGATAAGTCGATTGCTGAGCATGGCGAGGCCAAAAAGCTCCGCATCGAATACAGTGCCAGAGGCGGGCTCAGTTACTCTCAGATGCATGCTTATTATGAATGGATGAAGCTCAAGAAGCATAACCCATTCCTGCCTTGGGGTCGCATAGCGTGGGACGTCATGGACCCTGCGCTACTCTATATCTATCCACATCTGGAACGCGAAGGGTTGCAGCTTGCGGACGTCGTGGCGAGCGCCTTCTTCAAAGCGTGCGATAAATATGACACCGGTGCATGTGATCCGACGTTCGCCAAAATCCTCAAACCGCGCATGGCGCGCGAACCGGACAAGAAGCGCGGACAAATTGCGGGGTTTGGAGTGAAGCTAATGCCGAGTATGCGCAAGGCGAAGCTGGATCCCGACCAGGCCGCCATTTTCCAGCACTACGGTTATCCGTCTCAATGGTGGTGTCCAGAAGCGTTCAACGACTGACCATTAAGCCCAACTATCTTCGCATCAGGCGTGTCAGCGATTGCCGCTGGAATGAAACCAACGACCCGACATCTGGCCCACCACCGAGCACAACTATATCAAGGTTAGGAGGAAAGGGAAAGATTCATCTTTTGATTCCATAAACTTAAATGTATCCTGTTGAGGTTGAATCGTTTTCTCGATCCCGGGCGAGCGCTTCCCGCCAATCCCCGAATGTGGGCTTACGAACGATCGCGCTAACAGCCCCCTTAATTCCACACATCTGGATGGTCGGCCGCCTGGAACCCAAATCGGTCGTGCGCGCCACGTTCAGCTTGCTCGCCGGATATTCTCGCACGAGCGCCAATGCTTCCTCTGCGGGACAATTCAGCCAGGCATCATGCTCGTCCGGGTGAAGGATAACCGGCATCCGGTCGTGAATGTCGAGCAGCTCTCGGTAGAGTCAACCATGACGCCCGTATAACAATCTCCCCATTCGTCGGTTGGTCGCCATAGTCCCGCCCAGGCGGCGAGCGGCTGATCCTCGACCGAAATCCACGTGCGGGTCATTCGGCCGGTCGGTCCCTCGGCCTCGGCAAAGGCGGTGAAGGGGATGAGACACCGCCGGGCCGGGGTTGTGAACCAATGCCGCCAGAACGGCGTCTGCAGCTTGTCGTCTCGCGCGTTATTGACCGGCTTGGGTTTGCTCGTCGGCCTCATTCCCTTAAGGCGCACCGGAAAGCCCCATGTCATCGACTGCAGGATGCGGGCGCCTTCATGTTCTCTTACGATCCGTAGTATATCAGGCCGAATTTAACCCTTAGCGACCGTGCGCCATTTGGTCCCGGCGGGAACCTTGGGCGGCTTTCCTCCCTTTCGGTCGTCGGGATGAACCCAGCCCGCAGGCGGAGCGTATGGCGCGGGGCGCATTATTAAGCCCTTCGCTCCTTGGACGGCCGCTCCCATAACGCAGCGCTCCAACATCGCGACAGACAGACTAAAATGCTTGTGGCAATGAGGTTGGACCTTTGTTGGAACTGTTTTGTTCGGGGGGGCGACGCCAAGCAAGCGCTTGGCAGGGAAGCGTTCGCAAAATAGCTTCGCAGTGGCCGCTTGGTCTGAGTCAGCGCTCAATAGAATAGCCAGGTCGTATTTGTCATCAACAGCATCCAACATCAAATGAAGCGCGACATTGATGTCGGATTGCTTCTCATTCCACTTTTGCCCATCGTGAACATGATGACCTGGAATGATCGTCACCCCATGCGCACGTTGTGCCGCGTTGAACGTGTTGTGGCGGTCGCGGCTGTCAGGTAGATGGGCGGGAACGGCGGTGCAAAATGCCACTTTTGTAAGGGTGGCGCCGTGCGGTTCGCAGATGATTTCGCCTAATTTCCATAGATTTGCCCACTTCAAATACGGCAAACCCATCTCGTGAATAGGGTGATAAAGATTGAATCCGTCCACATAGAAGGCCGCCCGACATTCAAGTTTTGGTTGACTTTCTTCTGATGACAACGTAGAGGCCCCT
>CALGTD010000026.1 GCA_937901895.1 uncultured Spartobacteria bacterium
GTGCCGGTCGGGCAGGCGCTGGGCGCGCATTCCTGACGCACGGGCGTGCAGCGGGCCGGACTACGTGTTGCGTGCCGGCTCCTGAATCGCCCTCGCGTTTTCCGTCGGGACGACACGTGAGCCGAAGCGATTGGCCCAAACCTGCGTGAACTCCGCTCCAAAGAAGAGAATCTGGGCGGAATAATAGACCCATAGAAGCAGGACCACCAGGGAACCGGCGGCTCCAAAGGTGGAGGAGACACTGCTCACACCCAGGTAGAGACCGAGGCCAAGCTTGCCGATCGAGAACAGCACCGACGTGATCGCCGCGCCCAGCCAGACATCCCTCCACGCAATCTTCGCGTCCGGCAGGAACTTGAAGATGAGCGCGAACAGAACGGTGATAATGCCGAACGACAGAACGAAGTTCAGCGTCTGGGCCAGCGTCGCGGTGGCGGGAGACATTCCCCCGACCCGGTTCGCGACGAACGCGATGGCCGTCGTAAGGAGCAGCGACACCAGCAACAGAAATCCGATTGCCAGGACGAGACCAAATGACAGGAACCGGTCCTTGATCAGGCTTTTGATCGCGTGGCCGGGTTTCGGTTCGACACCCCAGATCGTGTTCAGGCTTGTCTGAAGCTGCCCAAAAACCCCTGACGCGCCGAACAGCAGAGTGACGATCCCGACGATCGATGCAACGATCCCGGCATCCGGTTTCGAACCGGCATTCTGAACAACCTCCTGAATGGCCAGGCTGGTATTCTCTCCGAGCAGCCCGCGAAGTTGATCGAAGATCTGTCCGCGGGCGGCTTCCTCGCCGAGGAAGAATCCCACGATCGAAATCGAAATCACGAGGAGAGGGGCGAGCGAGAAAACGGTGTAGTAGGACAGCGCAGCTCCGAGCATCGGCGCCTTGTCGTTCGACCACTCGGAGGCCGTTTGCTTGAGGACTCCGAAGAGAGAGGATCCGGTGAACATCTTGGGTGCTTCGAGCTTTCCCCAAGTTCGCTCGCCAAAGGGTGCGTGGTTGCGTGACGGAGAAGCTACGCGGGATTACCCGGGAAGTATCCCTGGGTAGATCAGGAGCGGGGCGATGATTTTCCGAAACATGATCGCAGCGCATTCGTAGAACGATGCGCCATGCGAATGCGGGCTGCGTTCGAAGGCGGAATCTGGCCGCCGCGGTCAGATTGTCATCGAAGGAAATTTCGGCATCGGCCGGGAGTCAGGCCTTTCGCACGAAGCGGGCCTTGAGGCCGACGGCTCCAACGCCTTCGATCTTGCAGGAGATTTCATGGTCGCCGTCGACCAGGCGGATGGGACCGGTCTTCGTCCCGCCTTTGAGAACCTGCGCACCCTTGAGGGGAAGGTCCTTGATGAGCACGACACGGTCGCCGTCCGCCAGCGCGTTGCCATGGGCGTCCTTGATGACCGGCGTGGCTTCGGGCTCGGGCTCACGAGGCCATTCGTGGCCGCAGATCACGCATTCCCATTTTTCCGAATGCTCCAGCACATCGTTCATTTCGCATTCCGGACAAATCCTCTCGCTCATGCGTCGGATGATAGAGCCGGAGGGGGATGGATCAAGTGTGCTACCGACGAGCCCTGACTCAAGCAGCCCGGGACTGGTAGAGATTCCGAAACGGGAATAGATTGACGACTATGATCCGTCTTCCAGCAATGGCTGGTCTTATCAAGCGACGGTTGCTGGTCAATTTTCGTGCTGATCCGGACGTGGTGCAGGCCGTTTTGCCGGCGGGCTTCCGGCCGAAACTCCACGCCGGGCATTCGATCGTTGGCATCTGCCTCATTCGGCTCGAGCAGATCCGCCCGAAGGGGCTGCCTGCTGCGCTTGGCCTCTCGAGTGAGAATGCCGCGCACCGGATCGCCGTGGAGTGGAATGATTCGGACGGTGTGCGAAAGGAGGGCGTATACATTCCGCGCCGCGACACCGATTCTCCGGTCAATGCTTTCGCCGGCGGACGCCTCTTTCCCGGCGAGCATCATCATTCCCGCTTCAACGTCGAAGATGATGGAAACATCGTCGCACTGTCTGTGACGTCGCACGATGGAACGACGACGATTCGCATGCGGGGGCGTCGCGGGGACGCGCTGCCAACGGCGTCCTGTTTTGACTCATTCCCTTCCGCCTCGGCGTTTTTTGAATGTGGCTGCGTGGGCTATTCCGTGACCCGCTCGGCGGACCGTCTGGATGGAGTCGAGCTCCGGGTTCGGGACTGGCAGGTGGAGCCGATGGAAATCAGTGAGGTGCACTCATCGTTCTTCGAGGATCAGCGGATGTTCCCGCGAGGCACGGTGGAGTTCGATCACTGCCTCCTCATGCGGGATATCCCTCATGAGTGGCATCAGGCTGGGGATTTCCAATTGTCCGCAGTGTAGCGATTGCCGAGGTGGAGTGACCACAACGCGGTGCCCGCGACGGGCTTCAGGGGGTGCGGTATTTTTCCGGGATGCGGGGCGGGGGAACCTTCGTCCACGTTCTGGCAAAAGTCCTCGATTTGTAGGTCGAACTCACACGGTCATCATCGTTTGCCCGACTGAAGCTGGATCGCCGCCGCCACGATCGGCTTGGCCCATGCGGGAGTTTGCGCGAGGGATTTCGGCCCGGCAATCCGCCCCTTCTTCATCTCCAGAATCAGGGTGGGGGTGGGAGCGAGGCCTCTGCGCGGATCCGCGTCTGTCGAATTATCAAACATCCGGAGTCCCGCCAGATGCGGGAGAAGACGGATGAGGTTCTCGCGACTGGCATTCCAGCGCCGCCGGACATCGGCTTCGGGAATATCGTGCCCGCCGGCTTTGACCCGGGAGCGGACGCGTTCGAGATGCAGCTCGGGTGTGGCGAGCCCCGCATACCAGACGAAGACATCGATGCCTGAAGCCGCCGCCGACCCGAGCATGGTGGTGATCGTCTTTCCGCCGAGCGTCGTCTCGAAGGCGAAGTCGAGGCGCCCGGCGATCGCCTTCTCGAGGAGTCCGCGACCGATCTCCCACGCGTGGGCGTTCGCCGTTTTCTGATCGAGGTGACGATGAATCGAGAGGATCCTTCGAGCCGCCTCGTCGGGATTGTAGTAGTCGGCATTCTGCGTGCGAAACATCGCGCCGCCGATGCTGCTCTTTCCGGCGCCGTTGACTCCCGCGAGGACGTAGATCGCCATCGCCGCCTACCGGCGCTTTGGCGACTTGGCTGCAGCGACGGCGGATTTGCCGAGGCTGGCCGGATCTGCCTTGAAGGCGGCCGCCATTGCCTTGCGCGAATTCGGCGACTGCATCTTCGAGAGCAGGCTGTCGAACTCGGCGCTCAGCTGATCCAGGGCGGGTTGACCGGCCTGGACCAATTCCTCGAATCGCTCGATCGAGAGAAGAACCGCCTTTGGCTTCTCGTGCCGGGTGACCGCAATCGCACCTTCATTCATTATGCGATCCCAGACACTGGCGAACGCGTTTTTGACCTCCGTCGCCGAAACCGATGGAAGGCTCGAGACGAGATCGGATGCCGGCGAAGTCATGAAGGAAAAATGGCAAGATTGGCAAAAATGTCAATAATGGCTAAATCGTTTCAAGCGCCACCGCTCCGGGCTCCCAATGTCGAGCGGTCAGATCGCCACGCGCTTTTGCGATCTTTGCGATTGAATTGCGGCGGTATTTATAATTCCTATCCTCGAGATTATGGGTCCTCGCTTCCTCTTCGCGGTCTGCCTTCTCGGTTTTTCATTTTTCGCACGAGCACAAACTCTCTATACGACGAACGCGGCGACAGGGAATTGGAATTCGGGACGCTGGGGAACGACACCGACGGCGGCACTTCAAATTGGGATTCGGGTGTAACAGCTCGCTTTACATCTGGTTCCTATACATTTTCAGGATTCGGAAATGGCGCCGCGATCGGAGACGTCATTCTCGATGACAATGTGAGCGTTGCCTTCACTGGATCTTCCGGGTCGGTAAGCGGGGGTTACATTGTTCGCACTTTCACCATCGGGCAGGGCAGCGTCTTGAATTTTGGCACCCAGTCTCTCGGGGCGGCGGCAATGACAAATATCGGGATCATTAAAGAAGGTGCCGGCGTGCTCGCGATGAGAGGCAGTGGATACACTCTCGGGTTTACCCTGAATGCAGGAACAGTCGTGGCGACGGCCTCCACCGCGTTCGGTGCGGTCACATTAAAACCCATCGCCTTTAACGGAGGGGTGGTAGCATCGAATGACAGCTATTCCTTTGGCCACGGCGTCAACGTTGGCGGCAACATTCAGATTGGCGAGCTTTCAAGCAAAGTGTCGCTTGCTAGCAGCACTGCCTACATGCGTTTCAGTTTTGTGGACCTCGGAGACGAATCCCGAACGATCACGATTGGAAACAATGCTCAGCATAGGTTGATCAACGTATCCGGCGAAGAGGGCGTTGGCCTGACGGTTGACATCGCTCCGGGAGCCACCGGCGCCCTCGAACTTACCAATGTAACCTATTCCGGCCCGACCCGTGTGGAAGCGGGTGCGAAGGTGGTCGCTCTCTCCGCAACGACATTCCAAAATACCGCTTTGGACCTCAGCGCAAACGGCACGTTTTTACTCGAGGCAAGCGTCGCGCCGAACTTTACCATCGGCGGTCTTATTAACGACTCCGGCGACGAGTGCGTCCTTACTGCGTCTGGCATCACGCTGAGCGCCACGGCGCAAAGCTCGATCGCGATTCCGGAACCGGATTCGTTTGTCGAGGGCGCCGTTTTTGACATCGTCGCCGACACATTCACCCTTGATGGGAATCTCGCTGTAAACCTCGGCGGAACCTACAGGCAGGGGACCTACAACTACGACCTCTATGACGGAAACACCGACGGTGCCTTCGCGGCGCTCGCCCTTTCGGGAACGTATTCGGCGATCCTAAATTCAGCGAACGATTGGTCCGCGACTGACGAAGCCGGCAACAGCTTCACATTTGATTCCGCGTCGGGTGTTTTGACGATTGTGGCCGCTCCCGAACCTGCCGAATTCGCTGTTGTCCTGGCGCTATCGGCCTCGTGTTCATGGCCGGAATTCGGCGGTGCTGCTGCCGGACGGGGCGAACGAGCGTGTAACACCGAGATCGTTTCGCAAGGGGGGCTCGCTCGCATGATTTGGCCAAGGGGCCTTTATTAATCAGCCTCTCAGAGTAAAAGAAGTGGTGCGCGATACAGGGTTCGAACCTGTGACCCCTACCGTGTCAAGGTAGTGCTCTACCACTGAGCTAACCGCGCGTTCCCTGGGGAGCGAGGCTCCGCTGGAAAGGGAGGGAAACGTAGGCGGACGCGCCGGAGCGGTCAATCGGAAAAAGCAACGTCCCCCGCGGTGCGTGCGCCGGTGCTACGGTTGCCTGAGTCCGAAGAGGCGGACCTGGTCCCGCTTGCCCTTCATCTGGTGTTCGCCGAGGTCGGCGTATCGATCGGTGGGTTCCGCCAGGGCCTCGAGAAAGTCGTCGGAGAGGACGAGCGGCTGACCGAGCTGTTTCATGACGGATTCCATCCGGAAGGCGGTGTTCACGGCGTCGCCGATGATGGTGGCATCGCGCTGGGCGACGAGTCCGATGTTGCCACAGGTGACGGTGCCGTGGTGGAGGGCGACCGCAATTCGGAAAGGCGGCGCGCCGTCGAGTGGCCAGCGGGTGGACTCGGCGAGGGTGAGGAGCTTGCGGCCGACGCTGAGGGCGGAGCGGGCTTCTTCGCCGCCGTCGGCGTGCCAGTAGGCGAGGATCGCGTCGCCAATGAACTTGTCGATGGCTCCGCCGCTTTGCTGCACGAGGTTTCCGGCGGTGCGGAACCATTCGCCCAGGGTGCGGGCGAGGGTTTCCTCCGGGAGCTGCTCGCTCATTGTGGAGAAGCCGCGAATGTCGCAAACCATGATCGCGACGTCGGCAGCCTCCTCGATGCCGGTGTCCGTGCCGGCGGCCACGGTGACGTCGTAGGCGCCGTCGTGCGGAGCGTCCTCGACCTGCTCGAAGTGGAGCTCGTTGCTGGTGATGCGGATGACCGAGCCGTGGCGGAGGGTGACGGGAGTGATGACGCGGCGGCCGTCGACGAATGTGCCGTTCCGGCTGCCGAGGTCCATGATCTGGTATTCGTAGGCGTTGTGGCAGCGGATGATGGCGTGCTGGCGGGAGACGTGCGGACTGAAGTGAAGCGAGATCGAATTGTCGCGGCTGCGACCGATCGTGGCGGTGTTGCCGATTTCAACTTCGAAGGGCTCGCCTTCGGCAGGGCGGATTTTCAGTTTCGCACGCATCAGAACGCGCACACCTTATCCGTGGCGGCTTTTCGCGACAGGGAAAATGTGAGGCGCTTATTTGCGTGGCGGCGTCGTGTGCAGGTCACCCGAAGAGGGAAAAGGAGGAGACGAAATGCGAGCAGGGCAGCCGACCGGTGATTGAATGGGCCGGCAATCCAGGCGAGGCGAATGAAGAGGGAGGACTCCGTCGGGAGAAATCAGGGGGTGACCGTGCGTCCGACCATGCGCTCGATGTATTTGGCGAGGATGTCGAACTCGACGTTCACGGCGTCTCCGGGCTTCAACGCGCCGAGGTTGGTGTGCTCCCGGGTGTGGGGGATGATGCAAACGCCGAACGCCCCCGCGTTGAGGGTCGCGACGGTAAGCGACACGCCGTTGAGGGCGATTGAGCCTTTGGCGACGACGTAGTGGGCGGATGCTGCGGGCAGCGCGAAATCCAGGAGCAGATCTCCGCTGGATTCCCGGGCGTCGAGGACTGTCGTGGTGCAGTCGATGTGACCCTGGACAAAGTGTCCGCCGAGGCGTGCGGTGGCGAGGAGGGCGCGTTCCAGATTGACCTGCGAACCCACGGCGAGAGAGCCGAGATTCGTGCGGGCAAGGGTTTCGCCAAGGAGATCAAAACGGAGCGTCTGTTCGTGAATTTCGGCGACGGTGAGGCAGCAACCGTTTACCGCAATGCTTTCGCCGAGCGAGACCTCACCGGCGAATGGCGCGGCTTCGATGGAAAGACGGCGGCCCTGGCCGTAGTCTTCGAATGAGGTCAGGGAGCCTTTGATTTCGACGAGGCCGGTGAACACAGGAAAGTTGCAACAAAAGCGCGGTGCGAACGCAAGAGCAAGGAAATCAGGAGGTGCCTGACAGGAAGGGCCTGCGGTCGATGTTGGAAGGGTTTTTCTTGGCCGGACCGTTGATTGCGGACAAGGTGAGCCCGATGCGGCGGGTCCGTCCTGGGTTGTATTTGATGACGGCGGTGACGCTGGTGCTTGGAGTGTGTGGTTGCGCTTCGGTGAGCGTGACCGACGTTGCGCATTTTCCGGGTCCGCGGCCGCCGATGCCTGAGCGGATCCTCGTGGAAGAGTTTTCCGCGCCCAGTGTCGCGTTCCGCGTGGATCGTGACGGAGAGGCGCTCGACATGTTTCGCAACGAGTTTGCCAGAGGCCTTTCCCGTGCCATCGTCGAGAGGGTGGACAAGCATCTGCTGCCGGCGGAGGTGTCCGACGGGGATCGGAAGGGCGGGCGCCGGGTGTGGGTGGTGACCGGGCGCTTTCTGCGGGTGAACCAGGGAAGCCGCGCCTTGCGGATGTCGCTTGGCCTCGGGGCGGGCGGCAGCAAGCTGGAAACGCGGGTGGTCGTTTACGACCTTTCCGGCGACAAACCGCGGGCGATCCTGACGTTTGAGACCACGGGCGGGTCGAATGCGGCGGCCGGGGCGGTGTTCAACCTGAATCCCTGGATCGCGGGCGCGGCCGCGGCTGGACTGGCCTTGTCGGGGCTCAGCTACGATGCAGTTCGCACTTCACGCGAAGTGACTGCTGTGCTTTCTGAATACATGGCGGAACAGGGAATGATCGACCCGCGACGCGCGAAGCGTTCAAAGAAGCTTGGACAGTGGCCATGATTTCGCGGGCCGTATCCTCCTTGCCGGACCCGCTTTCCGTGCTCGACGTGCTGATTGTCGAAGACGATCCCGTCACGCGCGCCCTGCTCGACCGCCACCTCCGCAAACGCGGGCATACGACGGTGCTCTGCGACAGCGCCGAGGTCGCGCTCGCGCGACTGCTCGAGCGCTTTTACCCGCTGATTCTTCTGGATGTGCAGCTTCCGGGCATGAGCGGAATGGACCTCTGCCGGCACCTGCGCGCCCAGCCCGATGGCGACCAGTATTACATCCTCGTTGGCACCGGCAACGACACGCCAGAGGACCTGCGGGACATCCTCGACGCCGGCGCGAGCGACTATGTCGCGAAGCCTTACAATCCCGAGTATCTGAACGTCCGGCTGACCGTCGCGGAGACCCAGGTGAAGGAAATTGCCGCCCGAAAGCGGCTCGAGCGCGAGTTGAAATTCCTCGCCACGCGCGACCCGCTCACCAAGCTGCTCAACCGCAGCCAGCTCGAACCCGCCCTCAATGCCGCCCTGCAGGCTGCGCGCGAGGGACGCTCGGCCGCCGTGCTCTACATCGATCTCGACAACTTCAAGGTCGTCAACGACACGCTCGGCCACGACGCCGGGGACCGCCTGCTGACCGTGCTTTCCGGGCTTCTGAAAACCGTCACCCGCCCGCACGATGAACTCGTGCGCTTCGGTGGGGACGAGTTTGTGATCATTCTCACCGACGCCAGCGTCGAGCAGGCAATGGCGGTTGCCGACCGGCTTCGCGAAAAGGTGGATGATTACCGTTTCGTGGATTCAGGCATGACCTTTCGTGTCGGAGCCTCGATCGGTGTCGCGCCGGTGAATCCCATGCTGACCCCGGCGGAGATCCTCGTCGCGGCCGATTCCGCCTGCTACGCGGCCAAGGCCCACGGCCGCAACCGGGTCGAACTTCACGACGAGGCCGACAGCGAGATTTCCCGGCTCATCGCGCAGACCGATTGGGCGACCCGCATCCACGAGGCGATGCGGGATGGCAGCCTCGAGATCTGGTTCCAACCGGTCGTCTCCACCCGGGATGGCACGATGCTCTACCAGGAGGGTCTGCTTCGCTACATCGACCCCGGCCATACCGTGATCGTGAGTCCCGGAGCATTTCTCAATTCCGCCCAGCGGTCGGGGCAGGGGACCAAGCTCGATTTGTTCGTTGTGGACGCCGCGTTCGCCACGCTGGCGCAGAATCCGGACCTTGTGCTCGGAATCAATCTTTCCGCGCCCTCGGTGAGTGATCAGGAACTCATTCCGCATCTCGAGCGCGTGCTTTCCGAGCATTCGGTGACGCCGGAGCGGGTTCTCTTCGAGATCACGGAAACCGAAATCATGTCCAACCTGGACAAGGCCAGGACGGTGCTTTCCATGCTTTCCGATATGGGATTTCGGATCGCCCTCGACGATTTCGGGGCGGGTTTTTGCTCACTGGCTTACCTGAAAAACCTCCCCGTTCATCACCTGAAGATTGACAGCACTTTTATTCGGGATTTGCCGAATAACGAGTTTAACCAGGCTATTCTCAGGGCGATACGCGAGGTTGCAGTCATTCGAAACATCTCCACGGTCGCGGAGTGCGTGGAGACGGAGGAACAGTTCACCCTCTTGGGAGAACTTGGAATCGACTACGCGCAGGGCTTCTTCATTGGGCGGCCACGAGGGCGCGCCTATCGGGCCAGCGAGATCGCTCTTGCGGCGGCGATTCGCGGGGCCTGATCGTCTTCTCGGACCGGAAATCCGTGGTGTCCGGGAGCGCTCTGCGTGGATCCGGTCAGGCGGCTTCGGGGACCTTCGTTTTTGCTGCGGCCGGCTTTTTCGGAGCGGCCTTGCGCTCGCGCGGTTCGAACTCGAAGCCGACCTTGCTTCCCTCGAGTTTGAGGTAGGCGGAGAAGGGGCGGCCTTTTTTCGAGATGAACTTTGGAAGAAGGTCCGTTTTGCCCGTGGTGAGGAGTTTCTGGACCTGCTCGACGGGAATTTCCTTTTGCAAAATGACCTTGCCCATCCGGAAGGCGCATTTCTTTGCGGGCTGATGCTCGCAAACGTAGGCGGCGCCGATGTCGTGGACCTTGCCCTGCTTGCAGACGGGGCAGTCGCCGATCACGGGGGCGTTCGAGAGATCGGGGGGGGCGCCGTTGGAGGCCTCGGCCTCGCCGAAGTCGAAGGTCTGCTTGTGCTCGTTGTCGAGCTTCACGATCGCGGAGAAAGGCCGCCCCATCTTGCTGCGGAAGCCTTCCAGCGGGCCGACGCGGCCTTGCTCGAGCAGCGTCTTGACCTCCTCGCGCTCGAGTTCGCGGCCGGCCATGTTTTTCCAGACAAGAAGACTGCAGCCCTTGCACTCGTAGGCCTTGAAGGATTCCTTGAAAACGCCCTCGCCGCACTTCGGGCACTTTGCCTCGAGGTCGTGGAAGTTGCCCGCGACCGTGCTCGCGTCGCCGGAGTAGCCCTTGGCCTTTGCGACGATCTCGTCCGTGAAGCGGCGGATGCCGTCCATGAATTGCGGACGGTCCGTGAGGCCCTGCTCCATCTGCTTGAGCTTGAACTCCCACTCGCCGGTCATTTCCGGCGACGTGAGCGCTTCCACACCGATGCCGCGCAGGAGCGTGATGAGCGAGAGACCCTTCGAGGTCGCAATGAGATCGCGGCCCTGGCGAACGACGTAGCCGTCCTGGATGAGGCCTTCGATGATCTGCGCGCGGGTGGCCGGCGTGCCGAGACCTCGCTGCGACATCGCCTCGCGGAGTTCCTCGTCCTCGACGAGCTTGCCGGCGCCTTCCATCGCGGAGAGGAGCGTGGCTTCCGTGAAGCGCGCGGGCGGCTTCGTTTCGTTTTCCTTGATCTCGACGGACTCCGTGGTGGCGGATTCGCCGGACTGGATCGCGACCACCGTTTCGTCGTCCGCGCCGGCGGCGGCCTTGCCATAGACGGCGAGCCAGCCGGGGTCGGTGATGATCTTGCCGTCGGTCTTGAATGCCTCGCCCTCGACACGCGTGATGCGGGTGGTTACCTCGAACTGCGCAGCGGGGAAGAAGACGGCGATGAACCGACGCGAGACCATGTCGTAGATCTTGCGTTCGAATTCATCGAGGTTCTTCGGGGACACGCCGGTGGGAACGATCGCATGGTGGTCGGAGACCTTTGCGTCGTTGAAGATGCGCTTGTTCGGTCGCACCCAGCCTTCAGCCAGCGCCTTCTGCGCGTGAACGGCGAGCGTCGGATCGTCGAACTTCGTCATCCGAGCCTTCACTTCGCCGAGGTTGTCCTCGGGCAGATAGCGGGAGTCGGTTCGTGGATAGGTGAGCACCTTGTGCTTCTCGTAAAGCGCCTGCGCGAGCTGGAGCGTGCGGCGCGCGCTGAGTCCGAAGCGGCTGTTGGCCTCGCGCTGGAGGGTCGTCAGATCGTAAAGCAGGGGCGCGGCCTGCGTGGTCGGCTTTTTCTCCTCCTCGATCGTGCCCGGTTTGCCGGCGCACTTTGCCACGATGGCCTCCGCGGCTTCCTTCGTCCAGAGGCGCTCTGCGCGGGCCTGCTCGTCGTCGCCCTTCTTGAATTTTTCGTCGAACCAGCGGCCGCGATAGTTTCCAGCGGCGACGCCGAAGTCGCCGTAGACCTCCCAGTAGGGACGCGGCTTGAAGGCGCGGATCTTCTCCTCGCGCTCGGCGAGGATGGCAAGGGTCGGCGTCTGCACACGACCGACGGGGGTGAGTTGGAATCCTCCGCCCTTGGAATTGAACGCGGTCATCGCGCGGGTGCCGTTGATTCCAACCAGCCAGTCGCTTTCGCTGCGGCAGACGGCGGCGTCGGCGAGAGGCGCCATTTCCGTGCCGTCGCGGAGTTGCTCGAATCCTGCGCGGATCGCCTCCGGCGTCATCGATTGCAGCCAGAGTCGCTTCGTGGGCTTTTTGCTGCCCGCGAGCTGCATGATGTAGTGGAAAATCAGCTCACCTTCGCGCCCGGCGTCACAGGCGTTGATGACGAGATCGATGTCGGGCCGCTTAAGCAGCTTCTTGATGAGTTTGAAGCGCGTTTCGTTTTTTGCGATCGGCTTGAGGTCGAATGCCTCCGGGATGATGGGCAGGTTCGCAAAGCTCCACTTGCCGCGCTTCTTGTCCATCTCGTTCGGAAGACAAAGCTCCACGAGGTGGCCCACGGCGGAGGTGATCACATACTCGTCGTTTTCGTAGAAGTCGCCGTTTTTTGGAATCCTGCCGAGGACGCGCGCAAGATCGGCGGCGACGCTGGGCTTTTCGGCAATGACGAGGGATTTGGGCATTTTATCGAACCGCAGAGCGCACGGAACGCACCGAGGTGTGTTGGAGGAGTTTCCCCGTTGGTCTCTCTGTTATCCGTGGTTAATTCGTTCTCACGAAATGGCCGCCGGGCAATTGTCTGACGAGGCGCCTCATTTCAAGGGCGAGCAACGTAGAGGACACTTTTGCGGTTGGCAACCCGCTTCTGGAAATCACGGTGTCGACGTGGGTTTCGTCGGTTCCGAGGGCCTCAAGGACGGCGCGCTCGGCGTCGGAGAGGTTTGCAGGAGGTGGCGGAGCGGAAATCTCTGGCGTCTCCGGAAACAGCAGCCCAAGGTCGTCGAGGATGTCCTGCGCGCTCTGGACGAGCTTGGCACCCTGCTGGATGAGGCGGTTGGAGCCGATCGCACCGGGGTGGTCGATGCGGCCGGGAATCGCGTAAATGGCGCGGCCCTGCTCGGCGGCCTGGTTTGCCGTGATGAGCGCGCCGCTGGTGACCCCGGCCTCGGCGACGAGCAGACCAAACGAACACCCGGCGACGATGCGGTTGCGCATCGGGAAGGTTTGCTTGTCCGGCTTCACGTCCATCGAGAACTCGGTGATCACCGCGCCGTTGCCGTCGGCGATACGGGCGGCGAGGTCGCGATTTTCCGGCGGGTAGAGGTGGTTCAATCCCGAGCCGAGCACGGCGACGGTGCGGCCCTTCGCGGCAAGTGCCCCCTGATGCGCCGCGGTGTCGACCCCGCGGGCGAGGCCGCTGAAGACGGTGAGCCCGGCGTAGGCGAGCTGGTAGGCGAGCTTTTTTGACGCCTCGGTCGCGTAGTGGCTCGGCTTGCGCGGGCCGACGATGCCGATCGCATGGCGGTCGCGCTCGATGAGTTCGCCCAACACGTAGAGGACAATGGGCGGATCATGGATCGTGCGCAGCGCCTCCGGGTATTCCGTATCGGAGGGAATCAGGACGCGGGCGCCGGCGGCGGCGATTCGTTTCAACTCGGCCTCGAGATCGACCTGCTTCTCCCAGTTCGCAATCGATCGGGCCGCCTCGGGTCCGATGCCATCGACCTCGCGCAGTTCGGAGGCGGAGGCGGAGAGGATGCGCTGCGGAGTGCCAAAGCGGTCGAGCAACCGGCGCAGGCGCACCGGGCCGAGGCGTGGAATCATGTTCAGCGCGATGTGCGCTTCGGTATCCGTCATGATTTGCGAATGACGACGACCTTCGCCGGTTTCCCGGTGATGCCGGAGGTGGTGACGCCGCGCACACGAAACACAGTGCGGCCTTTCTTCAGATTCGAAACGAAGCTCCAGCTGCTCCCGCCGCCCTGGCAGCGTTGGTAGTTCTTCTTCCCGCGCTGGAACTCCACGGAGGCGAGCGGCGCATGGCTGCGGACGCTGCCGTGAATGCGGATGCGATTCTTTGACGTGCGGACGGTATTCGGTCCGCTGATTCGCACCTTCGGAGGCTCGGGAATGGGTGGAGGAGGCGGGATGTTCGAGGGGCGGAAGCCGATCATCCCGCGCTCGACATCGAACATCACGTCGCAGGCGAAGAACGCATTCAGACCGGTATTGATGTAGCCGTTGTAATTCTGGGGATTCACGCTCGGTGCGGCGGCGATGGCGTTGAGTCCGATATCCGTGCCGGCGGTGAAACCGAGTGTCCACGGACCGGAGACGAGAGAGAATTCCGTGCCGACCTGGATCGCTTTTCCATTGAGAAAGTTGGCGTCCACGACCAGCGACGTGCCGGTGCGGATCGTCATCGACGGCGCGCCGGTGTCGAGGATGACCTCGGTGGGCGCAGTCTGGGTGACGCCATTGAGGCTGAGCGTGAAGTAGCCCCAGGTCTGGAAGAATCCGTAGCTCGGGTAGCCGCTGCCGGGGTAGGGCTGGCTGGGATCCGCGTCGAGCAGGGGGATTTGAATGGGGAACGACGCGCGGTCGGCGTCGGTGAGCCCGAGCTGAAGGGTGGGATTCGGTGCGGCGTAGTCGCCGACGGACACGATGAACCCGCTGGAGAGGTTGCCGGGAAGCTGGGGGAGGATCGTGTTGATGAAAAAGTTCGATCCCGCGTAGGGCGAGAGATTCGCGCCGAAGTCGCCGTAAAAGTGCTCCCAGATCGGCGGAGTCTCCTGGTTCTCCTCGTAGCCGGTCCAGTTCATCATGCGTGTATCGCCCGGGCTGCCGCCGGTCGCGTCGACAATCTGGCCGACGTTTGCATTCACCACGGCGACCGGATCTGCGGACGGGTTGCCGTAGATCGCGATATCGGTCGTCACGAGTTGCGCGGTGTATTCGATGCCGCTCGAGTAGGTCGCGGTGAAGGTCTGGCCGGGGTTTACCACGTTGTAGCCGGATGCCGGCCACCAGCCGTCGGGGTTGTTGTTTTGCGCGGCGAAGAATCCCGTGCCGCCCGTGTCGAACTCGTAGAGCTGCGGCGCGCCTCCGCCGAGGCCGACATAGATGCCGAGTTTCCACGTCGGACTCGCGTCACCCTGCTGCGAGACGTTGAAGACCGCGAGCGGGATGGTGACCGTCTCGAGGTCGGGCGGGATGGGGGCCGGATAGAAGCCGGGAGCGAACTGGATGTTCGCGTGGAGATCGGGTGTGGAGATTTTCTTCAAGCCCACGTAGCCGTCGACGGCGTCGTAAAGGAGATCGAATGCATTGAGCAGGTTCCGCCCCGTGTTGAAAAACTGGTCGCGAAATGCGCCGGTGTTCTCCGGGAAATTTCCCGCGAGCGGTGGGAAGATGTCGATGGACGTGGGATTGAGGGTGTTTTCCGGCTCTGTGTTGATCGTGTAGCTCACGGCACCGTCGGAGTTCAGGAGATTGACCGTGAGAGGCGGCGTCGCGGTCGCGCCGGTGAGGCCGGGGAGCGTGAGAATGGCAAAGTTGATGCCGGTGTCCACGACGAGCTGCCCGGTGCCGTAGGCGGTGCCTTGATAAACGATGTTGCCCATCGGCGCCTGCCAGTCGGGGGGGCTGGGAGGATTCTGGGAGAGGCCGGTTGGGAGAAGGTTTGTGTAGGCGTAGCCCGAGTCGGAGGAGGTGAGGCCGAGCTGAATTCCCGACTGTGCGAGCACATAGCCGGCGCGCATCGTCGGCGGATTCGTTCGCATGGGCAGTAGGTTGAAGAACGCGTTGTATTGCTGGTTGAACGCGTTGTTATTCGGCGACGTGCCCTGACCGGTGCGATCGAAACCGACGCCGAAATTCACGACCGGCGCGAGGATGCCGGGGTTCGCGTCGTAGGAAACCGACTGCCCGCCCGCGAGGGTGAGCGTATGGTTCGAGAACGCGGCGGTTTCGCCATTCGTGAGCACGACCGTGCCGGACTCAGGAATCGTCCGGAATGTCGTCGATGCCGTGGCACTTCCGGGCGGAGGCGTGGTCGAGCAGGCCAGCATGTCCACGACCAGCACCGGCACAACCGCCTGCGCGGGCACCGGCGCGTTGCCGATCGCGGTTGCGTCGGGGAACGTGATCGTTTGCGTGCTCCACGTGCCGCGGAAGATCCGCGCGCTGCTGTTCAGATAGACATAGCCGGCGGGGCCTTCCGGATTCGGAATGCCCGGCAGCAGTGTCTTCGCTGCGTAAAGCGCGCGCGAACCGGTATCCACCGGCAGCTCGATCGCGGAGCCTGCGATGACGGCATTGATGCGTGGTCCGTTGCTCGCGGTGAGTCCCGCCCCCGCCGCGTAGGGAAGGTTGTAGGCCTGCTGGTAGGACGGATAGCCGACGAGCGGGTTGTTTGCAGTCTGCGAAAATGCCGAAGGGGAAAGAAGCAGCGTGAATCCTGCAGACAGCGCAGCGAGGGCACCCCAACTTGACATGGCGCCAAACAAGACGGGCCGATCGACGCTGTCAATTCCGGTCACCAGTCCCGTCAGCGAACGGGCGGATGCCCGTGGTAATGGAGGACTCATCGAAAGGAAGGGCGGAAACTCCTCGCGGCGATGCTGACGGATTCCTAACGTCCGCGAATGTCCCCGTCACCCCTCCGATTTGTGCGCGCATCCGTTTTCGTTCTCGCCTCGCTGCCTGTTGTCCTGTCCGCCGATGATGGATGGCGAAAGCTCTTCAACGGCGAAGATCTCGAAGGCTGGACACCACTGCTGAACGCTCCCGGGGAGATTGGCGACTATGTGAAGGTCGTGAACGGGGAGATTCACATTTACGCGGACAATCCCGCGCCGGACCGCGTGCCTTTCGGTGTGCTGATGACCCAAGAGCGCTTCGAGCGATTCCACCTGCGGCTTCAATACCGCTGGGGCACCAAAAAATTCGAGCCTCGCGCGAACGACATCCGCGATGCGGGGGTTCTCTATCATATCTACAACGCGGAGCGGGTGTGGCCGCGGTCCGTCGAATGTCAGATCCAGGAAGGCGACACCGGCGACCTCATCTTTCTTTCCACGGGCGGCGTGAGTTGGGAGCTCCCGCGCGGCAAGGATGCCCCCGATGGGCAGGGCGATCCCGCTCTGCTGCCCGAGAGCGGAGGCGTGCCGCGTGCCTACTTCAATCGCGAGTTCGGCCCCTATCTCGGACGCTTTCCCGAACTCGACACGCTCGAGGGCTGGAACACCGTTGACGTGATCGTTCACGGATCGGCCTCTGCCGTTCACCTTGTGAATGGCGAGGTGTGCGCCCGGGTCTTTGAGATGCGCAAGCCCGTCGGAGACGATTGGGTGAAGCTCGAGAGCGGACGGATCGCGATCCAGCTCGAGGGTGCGGAGTTGTTTTACCGGAATATCGAGATTTGCGAACTCCCGCCCGCGATTCAAACGTCGTCGCGCTATCTCACGGTGAGTTCCGTGGCGGACACGGAGGGTGCATGGCGTGAACTCGTGGTGACCAATCCCGACTCCGTGCCGCGGGATCTCACCTGGACGGTGCTTGGCGAGTCTCCGGACGTGTTCGAGATCGAAGGCCCGTCCCAAAAGACGCTGGCGCCGGGCGAAAGTGCGACGATTCGTGCACGTTTGCGTGTTTCGGGGGAGGCCGGACGATACAGCGCGGGTCTGCGGATCGGCGACGAGGAGGATGGTGCCTTCGTCGTGCTGGAGGGGCTCCGTCTCGCGGCCATGGAGGGCTCGAACGAGCCGCCGCTGGAGCGCATTCTCGACGCGCTCGGAACAGCCGCGGATGTTGGCGGTCCGGATCTCGCGCACGATACGAAGGGCGCCACGCTCGGCGGCAGCATCGCGGGAGGAAAACTGCGCGCGCTCGGCGAGGTGACGATCACCCCCGTCGCGCGGTTCTCACCGCCCGGTGTCGAGGCTTTCGGAATTGTGGCGGACGACGGCAAAAGAACGACGCTCGGCGCACTCGCGAATTCGGCGACGCAGGCCGACGCCCACCAATGCCTCTGGCCGCCGCTCGAGGGCGATAAAGCGTCGGTGAAGTTCGGCAAAAAGGGCGAAGCGTTTGCGATGTTCGTTGAAGCCGGCGGCGCCGTCCTGAGCACGGATCCGGCAACGGCGGAGAATACGAAGGTGCCGCACCCCGCGCGGATCTGGCCGATCGATGTGTTCCAGGGGAGTCTGATCGAGAACGCAGTCCTTGTCGGTTTCGAGGAGGCGAAGAATGGCGACTACCAGGATGCGCTCTTTCTCGTCGAAAACGTCGAAGTGATTTCCCCGGAGAATTGACGGAAACGCGCAGTCTCAGCGCGTCTCGCGCTCGAGAGCGCGGTCCTGCAGACGAAACACGTCGCCGCGGAGAGTCGGATCCAGCCAGTCGAGATGCGTGGTCGTGATCAGTCGCTGCGCGTCGGGCGGCAGATGGGCCAGGAGATTCTGGCGTCGGACGGGGTCCAGTTCGCCGAAGACGTCGTCGATGAGAAGGATCGGTGTCCTGCCCGTGCGGGCGATGATCAGCCGCGTTTGCGCTAGTTTCAGTGCGACGGCGAGCGTGCGTTGCTGGCCCTCGGAGGCAAACTTCGCGGCGTCCATGCCGTTGAGTTCGAGCACGAGATCGTCCCGGTGCGGGCCGGCGATCGTCTGGCGCAAACGCGACTCCTCGCCGCGGGTGGCCGCAAGTGCTTCCAGCAGGGCCCCCGCGAACGCCTGCTCGTAGCGGGAGGTGGCGGATTCCGCGCCACCGCCGATGTCCCGAACGGCCTGGGTGAGCAACGGAGCGAGGGCGTCGGCGGCCTCCTTGCGAATCGCGACAAGGGCGTCGCCGTGCCCGGCGAGCACAGGATCGAACGCCTCGATTTCCCGGCGTGGCCGGACGTCCTTGAGCAGGGCATTGCGCGACCGGAGCGCCCGCTCGTAGGCACGAAGGTGGCGGGAGTAACCGGGATCGAGCTGGGCGCACAGAAAATCGATCGATCGCCGGCGCTTCGAAGCCGCGCCACGAATGATCTCCATGTCGTCGTTCGAGAACCACGCAATCCGCGCGACGCGCAGGTAGTCCGCGCTGCCCGACTGCGGAACGGAATCGAGCGTGAGCGAGCGCGCGGAGGATCCTCCCCGCTGCGGTTCGTAGCGGAAATGGAGGTGCGCCCCCGCGACATGCGCATCGACTGCGGTGCCCGGCTGACCATGACGGACGACTTCCGACAGCGAGGAGGTGCGCGGCGATTGCAGCCGCGTGACGACGCACACCGCTTCGAGGATCGACGTCTTTCCCTGCGCGTTGGCGCCGATCAGGAAATTCGTGCCCGGCGACGGGGAAAAGCGCAGCCGCTCGAAGCAGCGGAAGTCGGCGAGTCGAAGTTCGGTGAGCACGGACGGAGTCTAGACAGGAATTTCCCTCCCGCAAAAAGCTCGATCCGCCGCCGGCTTGAACGGCGCCGCGCATTTCGCTAAGCGGGACGCATGAATTTGTTTTCCCGCCTGCTGTTTGTTGCGACCGTGTTCTCCGTCCTTGCTCTCCCGGTGCAAAGCCGCGCGCAAAGCGCCGAGGAAATCAATATCGAGGTCCATCAGGCCCTCCGGAAACTTTACGCCGAAAATGCCGTCGCCCGTGCACTGGGCAAGGACGCCGTGGCGGTGCTGGTCTTCCCGAGCATCGTGAAGGCCGGCTTCGTCTTTGCGGCGCAGTATGGCCGTGGCGCGCTCATCGAGGACGGAATCATCACCGGCTATTACTCGACCGGTGGCGGCTCCGCGGGATTCCAGGCCGGTGGCACCGAGTATGGTTACGCGCTCTTTTTCATGAACGACGCGGCGCTGCGCTATCTCAAGCGGTCCAAGGGCTGGTCGATCGGTGCCGGGCCGCAGTTCGTGCTCGTCGACGAAGGCTTTGCCAAGCGGTTCTCGACCACCACCGCGCGCAGCGACATCTACGGCATCGTGTTCAACCAAAAGGGCGCGTTTGCCGGAATCAGCATCGAGGGCTCCAAGATCTCGAAGATCACCCTCGATTGAGTCCGGGCGGGCGGAGAGCCCGACTCCGACTCTCCACGGATCCTCTAAGGCGTCTTTCGGGAAGCTAGTAGCCCGTCGAAGTAGCCGTAGAAGAGGCGCTCGGGATCGAGTTTGTCACGGAGGTCGGAGAGGCGCTGCCAGTTTTCCGGAACGAAGGCCTCGACGGTATTCGACGGCCGGTCGACGGGGTCCGTGCCGCCAATGTAGACACCGGATGTGAACGGGCGGATCCGGTCCACGCATTCGCGGTGCCATGCGCGATTCGCGGCATCGCCGGCCGCGTCGCTCCACATCGTCCAGGGGCCGCCGCTGAGTCGGGCGAACATCGAGAAGGCGCTGTCGGCTCGTTGTGTCGGCGCGTCGGATCCGGTGAACACGGTGTAGTGGATGAGCGTGGAGGGCGAGGGAGCTTTCTCGAAATGCGGCGCGACGGCGCGGATGATGTCGCCGAGCGAGGCGTTGGAGAATCCGGTTTCCACGCAGGCGCGCAGGCCGGGTCGCCAGCGCGAGCTGGAGCCCTCGAAGAGCTCGGAGAAGGTCATCGGCGCCGCTTCCCGGCGGGAGAGTGCGGGCACGGGGCAGGATTTCAGGGCCTGCAGGGCATCGCGCGCGGCTTCGGCGGAATCCTCGAACGCGGCGGCCGTGACGAAGGCGACCTTGCCTCCGCGGGACGCCGCCTGTTTCCGAAACTCGGCCGGGGCGTCGACGAGCATGAAGCCCAGCTCCACGCTTCGCGGCATCCGGCGGGACTGCGCAGCGAACCAGTCCGCGGCGGCGGGCGCGTCATCGAGTGTGTAAAGGCACGTGGCGCCGTGGATGGCCCTGGGCAGCGGATGCAGTCGAAGATGATAGCGAACCGCGACGCCAAAAAATCCGAAGCCGCCTCCGCGCGCCGCCCAAAAGTAGTCGGTGTGGTCCTGCGGGGTGGCGGTGATGCGTTCGCCCGCTGCGGTCACGATCTCGATCGCGTCGACGCTATCGGCGCCGATTCCCCAGACGCCCTGGTTCCAGGCCATGCCGCCGGAGAGGATGTAACCGCTGAGCGCGGCGTGGGGACAGTGACCGGAGGGGAAGGCGAGGCCGTGCGCGTTCACCGCCTCCTGGATTTCGCCGTTGCGCACGACCGGCTGGACGATGGCTCGGCGATTCTCCGTGTCGATGGAAACGATCCGGTTGAGGCCGCTGAGGTCGAGCAGCAGGCCGCCCGCGCGCAGGCTGGTGGATGACCATTGGTGGCCGCCGCCGCGCACGACGACCTTCATTCCGCGGGTGCGGGCAAAGCGGATGGCGCGCACGACGTCGTCCTCATCGGCCACGCGCACAACGAGATCGGGGGTGCGATCGGGCAGGAGGCGGTTCCACAGATTGCCCGAGATGGCCTCGGCGAAATTCGCGTCGCCCGGCTCAACGATCGCGCCGCGAAAGGTCTTCCGGAAGTCGGCCATCGTGGGGGATTCCGGGGCGGCGTGGGTTTTCGGAATCCACCATCCTCCGACCGCGGCGGCGCCAATGGCCGTGGCAAAGCGGCGGCGCGTGAGAGGGTGTTCGTCGGAAGTCATTTCGAAAGCGGAGGGCGCGGCTGGCAGTCAAACACCGCGGCCGCGGAAATTCCGAGAGTTTTTATCGGCGCTCCGATTCCGGTTTGGGAACGCGCTGCGGCCAGTCATTTTCGAAACACGTGGCTCCGCAAAAAGGCTGGACGGCGGAGTGGGTGCCTCCTACCTCCGGCGTTGATGCCAGCAGAGCCGCCGTCGCAGTCGGGCGTGACGCCCTTGTCGAATGCCCGTTCCGGGTCGGACCGCGGAGACGTGCAAATGTCGGTTTCCATATGTGTCGCGGCCTTTGTCGTGACGGTGGTCGGCTTCTGGCCGAGCTTCTTCAGTCAGCTCGGCCGGACCGGGCCCGGGCACTTGATCCACGGGTTCAGCGCCACGGCGTGGATGGCGCTCCCGCTGTGGCAGGCGGTGCTGATTCGGAAAGGACAGGTCCGGTTGCACCGGCAGATCGGGCGCTGGTCGCTCGTGCTCGTCGCGGGGATTCTGCTCAGCGGCGTTCACATGGTGCAGGCGATCTTCCGGCGCTGGGAGGAGGAGCAGGCGCTGCGATTGCTCGAGTTTGCCTTCGCCGATCTCCTGCTGCTCGGTTTGTTTGCCGCTTTCGTGATTCGTGCCATCCAATGCGCCCACCGGCATGATCTGCAGGGGCATCTGCGCTACATCACGGGCTCGGTGCTCCTGCCCGTGCAGCCCACGCTGGTGCGGCTCCTGTATTTCTTCGTGCCGGGCGTGAGCAGCTTCCAGCAGGCCTTTTGGGTCTCGCTGGGTGTCATGGAAGTCGTCATGGGGGCGCTGGTCGGATGGGAATGGCGGAAGGGACGCATCCGCCTGCCTTTTGCGGCGGCCTTCGCGGTCTTCGTGCTCGTGCACCTCGTGGCTGAACCCGTGGCGAAATCGTCGGCGTTTTCGGCGTTTGCGAGGTGGGTCGCCGGGCTCTAAACGACGGAAGCTGGCGCCCGGATGGATCCGCCATGGCAGGGGTCATGTGACCCTCCAGGCAGGGAGAAGGGAGGCGCTTCCGACGGGTTCTGAGGGCCCGCCAGGGCAAATTAAGGCGTGCCCACGGGCGTTTGAAGGCGGCTATCGGGCGGAAGATTGCAGCCACCCGATGATGCCGGGCCAGTCGGCGAGGAGGGAGTCCATGTCGTTGTGGCCGGCGTCAGGGATGAGCCAGAGTTTTTTCGGTCCGGCGTAGCTGTCGTAAAGACGCTGGCCGAGCTTTGCGGGCACGGTGCCGTCGCGTTCGGCGATGATGAATGCAACCGGGCCGTGATAGCGGGTCAGATTTCGTGCCGAGTCGAAGCGATGGCGGATGAGCCAGCGGACGGGAAGCCACGGGTAGTGGAAGCTCGCTGCGGAGGCGAGAGAGTCAAAGGGGGTGACGAGCACGATGCCTGCCACGCGGTCGGGACGTTGCGCGGCGGCGGCACAGGCGACACCGCTGCCGAGGGACTGACCGAAAAGGAAGACGCGTTGATCGGCGGGGATCGCATCGATCGCCTCGACCGTTGCATCGACGAGCGCGCGCTCGGATGGAGGGCCTTGGCGGGCACCGTAGCCGGGATACTCGAGGAGATAAATTTGCAGGGGAGTGCCTGAGGTGCGGAAGGCTTCGTAGTTGCGATGGAGAGCGTAGCCGGCGTTGCCATGGAGCACGAGCAGCGCATCGGGCGTGGTGTTTCGGGATTTCCAGCCGATCGGCGTGCCATCGGGCGCACGCCACGGATCGAGGTTTTCCGATTCGGCGATGCCGCTGAGTTCGGCGGCGTCCGCGACAGTCGGAAAAAAGATCATCCGCTCCTGGTTCAGCCAGAGAAAGAGGCAGAATCCGGTGTAGCTGAGAACGAGGATGGTGAGAATCGACATCAGGAATCGGCGCAGGGCGTTCATGCGACTTGCGCGCGGCGCGCGGCGAGCTGGCGGCGGATTTCGGCGTGCCCTTCCTTCGTGATCGGGAAGCGCCAGGTGAAGAGCATGCCGATGAGGATGGCGACCGCGGGCAGCGGGCCGATGGCGATACGAATGGCGGTGAGGGCGCTGTCGGGCTGGGCGACGACTTCACCGGTGGAGGAGATGTAACCCGCGATCGAGAGGGCCTGGCCGACGACGAAGGTGCCGAGCGCGAGGGCGGATTTCTGGAGGAAGACGAAGAATCCGTAGAAAATACCCTCGCGGCGCTGGCCGGTGCGCAGCTCGTCGTATTCGATGGTGTCGGGCAGCATCGCGTTCGGGATGAGATAGCAGACCGAAATGCCGAAGCCGGCGAGGAAGCCAAGGAGGAACATGAGGACGGTCTGGCCGGGCTGCACGAAGAACAGACCTGCCTGCGCGGCCAGCCAGAATGTCATTCCGTAAAAATACACGGGTTTCTTGCCGACACGCACACTGAGCCACGCCCATGCCGGAATGAGGAGAAGCGCGGTGACCTGCACGACGAGAGCGAGGAGGCGCGCGGTCTGCGCAGGCAGGCCCATCCACGTGGTGACGTAGATCTGCAGGATTGTGGCCGTGAATTGCATCGCGAGCCACGAGAAGAGGTAGATGCCGCAGACGAGGAGGAACGGGCGGTTTGTGACGAGGATACGGAGTTGATCGCGGACGCCCAGCGACGGAGCCTCGGGAAGGGCGGGGCGGTTTGCTGTCGGGAGGGAGGGATCGCGCTCGAGCACGGCACGCCAGATGCCGGCGACGCAAAACGCCAGCGCTCCGAGGCCGACCAGCGCGATGGCCGCGCCGAGGGCGGAATATTGGGCAGCGGGCGAGACGTTGGCGAGGAACTGAAAGACGACGAGTGCGAGCACGAGGCCGCCAACGCTGCCGCCGAGCGAAAACGCCATGCGCGAGGCCGTGATGCGCGAACGCTCGTCGTAGTCGGGGCTGAGCTCGGGGGTGAGGGCGCTGTGAGGGAGCGTGACCGCGGTGTAGAACGTATTGAAGATGAGTGAAACAAGCCCGTAGTAGGCGAAGAGGCCCCACTGGTTTTCCGCGCTCACGAAGCCCGGGACGAACCACTGCAGCCAGAAAAACAGGGCGAACGGCGCCGCGCACAGCACGATCCACGGAAGACGCCGACCCCAGCGCGTGCGGGTGTGGTCGCTGAGCCAGCCGATGAGCGGGTCGTTCACGGCGTCCCAGATCTTTCCGATGAGGAGCACGGTGCCGGCGAGATCGGCGCGCAATCCTGCCACCGTCGTGAGGAACACGAACTGGAAGAAAATCATCGTGCTCCCGGCCATGGCGGGGCCGAGTTCGCCCGCGCCGTAGGCGAGTCGCGTAAAGGGGCGGAGCTTTTCCGTGGGTGCGGTCACGGCAGAGACAACTAGCCGGGATCTCCCACGAAGACACAAAAAATCCCGCGCCGTCGCCAGCGCGGGATCTTGGTTCAGACGTTCCAGGTCAGACCCGGCGGCCCCGTCCCAGTCCTCCCATGATCGCGGAGATCAGGAAGAGCACGAGGAAGACGAAGAAAAGAATCTTCGCAATTCCGACGGCTGCGCCTGCGATTCCCCCGAAGCCGAGCACGGCGGCAATGAGGGCAATGATGAGAAATGTGATCGCGTAACTTAGCATGGTATCTCCTTTGTGGATTCTGCCGGGAGATCGCTGCGCGACGGGCGCGCGGTCGTGCATCGCCCTAGGAATCAGGGAGTTCCACTACCGGGGGAAGAACGGCCGGGAATCGCCGGTTCGAACGTGCCTCAGGGAGCGCGCTCGAGTTTTTGCCAGCCCACCTCGGCGGCGCCGGGAAGCACGAGCGTGCGGAACTTTTCGCCGTCGAAATCCCGGAATTCCAGGTCGAGCAGATTTCCTTCGCCGGTGCGGGCGATCAGATCGCCATTGGAGGGATCCATCTGGACCTTGGTCCTGAGGTGCAGGGGTGTTGCCTGGAAGAAGAGCGCGTCACGGCCGCTTTCCGGATCGAAGGCCTGAAAGAGGTGGAAGTTGCCGATATAGTCGTTGCGATAGCGGCCGGCGTAGGCGCTGAGCGGCCTGCCATTGATCTCGGCGGGAGTGTCTACGAGACCAAAGAGGAGTTTGGTGAACTCGGGAGGGATGATTTGTTTGTTGCGCTCGAGGTAGGTCGCGAGCGTGCCCCCGCGCACACGGCCCGTGTCATACCGCTGGAAGAACACGTCGGTGACCGCTTCGGGAAGCAGACTCGGGAAGCTGTTCGTAAGAACGACGATGCCGATGTCGTCGGCGCGACGGAAGGTGACGAGCGTGCGTGCGCCGGCGGAGAACGCCCCGCCGTGGCTGATGTATTCCGTGCCGTCGGGCTTCACGGTGATGTCCCAGCACATGCCGTAGAAGGCGCGGTCCCTCGGATCGGCGCCGTGGCGGCCGTGGCCGAGATCCGAATAGCGGCGGTAACATTCGTCGAGTTCGGCAGGGTCCACGATCTGGCGGTTCCCGACCATGCCGTGGTTGAGGTGGAGCTGCAGAAAGGCGGCAAGATCAAGGACACTCCCGCTTACGCCGCCGCCGGGGGCCTGCGCATTCGCGTCGCGGAAGAAGGCCGGCATGGGTTTGCCGTCGAAGATGTAATGCAGCGACGCGCGATTGGGCGTGCGCTCGAACTGCCGGTAACGCGCGGTTGCCCGGTTCATGCCGATGCGACGCATGAACTGCTGCCGCAGTGCCGCGGGAAATCGCTGCTGTGCAGCTTTCGCGGCGGCTACGCCGCCGAGGGTGATGCCGAAATTCGAGTAAGCCCAGTTCCTGCGGAAATTTTTGCCGGTGGATACAAACCGCATCTGGCGAAGAATCCTTCCCTGCGGCTGGCCGAGGCCCTCGAGGAATTCGCCCGCCGAGCCGGGCAGTCCGCTGCGCTGGCTGAGCAGGTCACGGATGGTGGTCAATCGCGTGGGGCGGGGATTGGCAAAGCGCACGTTGGGCAGCAGATCATGAAGGCGATCGTCCCAATCGAGCTTGCCTTCCGAAACCAGCATCGCGGCGAAGGTGGCGGTGATGGGTTTCGAGACGGACGCATACTGGAATCGCGTCGCCGGCCGGACCGGGCGGCTTTGACCCGCCTCGCAGACGCCCGAGACGAGCGGGTAGATGCGGTTGCGCGTGACCACGGCGATGGCCATCCCGGGTGTGTCGAACGCCCGGCGATACCTCAGTGCATCGCGTCGAAGTTCCGGGAGAAGGGCCTCCACGCGGGCATTTTGTTCCTCCAGTGTCCTGGCAGGGAGATTCTGGAGGGACAGGGCGAAGAGGATCGCCGCGAGCGAAAGATGATGCCGGCGCATGCCGGGAGACTAGGGCGTGAGACCTTGATTTCAAGCGCTTCCCGTAGTGGCAATGGTTCCGCGCGGTGGTTCATTGTGCGGAGCTTTGCTGCAGGGGATTCACGGTTCGGAGGAGAGAAATGGAGGGCTGGTCCGGCGACATTGGCAAGCGTCGTGGTCGACGCTAGGCTCGCGCGACATATGGGAAGTATTTTCGGTCAGGTGTTCCGCATTGCGACGTGGGGCGAGTCCCACGGGGGCGGCGTTGGCGTTGTCATCGAGGGATGCCCGCCGCGGCTGCCGCTGTCGGAGGCGGACATCCAGCCTGCGCTCGATCGACGCCGGCCAGGTCAAAGCGACATCGTCACTCCGCGCAAGGAGAGCGACACCTGCCGGATCCTCAGTGGCGTGGCCAACGGAGTCACGACCGGGACGCCGATTTCGATCCTGGTGCCGAACGAGGACCAGCGCTCGGAGGCCTACACGGAAATGGAGACGATGTATCGGCCGTCGCACGCGGACTACACCTACGATGTGAAATACGGCGTGCGTTCCGTGGCGGGCGGCGGACGGGCCTCCGCGCGGGAGACGATCGGCCGCGTGGCGGCGGGCGCGGTGGCGGAGAAGGTGCTTGGCGCGTTGCGGCCGGGCATTGAGATCGTGGCGTTCGTTTCGTCGGTTCACGACATCGACGCGCAGATCGATCCGCTCTCGGTGACGCGGGATGCCGTCGAGGCAAATGCCGTCCGGTGTCCGGATGCGGAGGTCGCTGAAAAAATGATCGAGCGGATCAAGGCCGTTCGCAGCGAGGGGGACTCCATCGGAGGCACGATCGAATGCGTGATTCGCGGCGTGCCGGCGGGGTTGGGCGATCCCGTGTTCGACAAGCTCGAGGCGGACCTTGCGAAAGCGATGTTGAGTCTTCCGGCCACGAAGGGATTCGAGATCGGATCGGGCTTTGCGGGAACGCGGCTTCGCGGCTCGGAGCACAACGACGCATTCGTGATGCGCGACGGACACGTGGCCACCGCGACGAACCGCTCGGGCGGCGTGCAGGGTGGCATCAGCAACGGCGAGCCGATTGTCTTTCGCGTCGCATTCAAACCCACGGCCACGATTGCGAAGCCGCAGCAGACCGTGACACGCAGCGGCGAGCCTGCGGAGTTGAAGGCGCGCGGACGCCACGACGCGTGCGTGCTGCCCCGGGCGGTGCCAATGGTCGAGGCGATGGCGGCGCTCGTGTTGTGCGATCATGCGCTCCGGCAGCGTGCGCAATGCGGAGGGATCGGAAGTTGAGGGTGGAGCAGGGCGGGGATGGGGCTGGCGCTGGCCGGGCTCGTTTTTCCAACGCGCGGACACATGCCTGAAGCCTCGCCATTCTGGCAGAATGCGTTTCTGGTCTGGGTGATCGTTTGCATCGGCTGGTCGATGTGGAGCGGCTGGCGGACCGGCGTGGTGCGCGCTGCAATCTCGCTTGGCGGAATGTTTGTCGCGTATTTCGCCGGCGTGGCGGTGGCGGCCGTCGTTCCGGCCCTGATTGGCTGGTTGATTCCGCTGCCGGGCGCGCTCGTCGGCGGCGTGTGCGGATTGATTGCCGGAGTCCTTGTCTATGTCGTGCTGTGGTTCCTCGGCGCGCTGCTGTTCAAGCGGACGGCGCAACAGGCGACCGCGCCGCTGCGGTTGATCTACGGTGCGGGAGGGGCTCTGCTCGGTGCGGTTTTTGGGGTGTTCGTGGTTTGGGCGGTGATGCTGTTCGTGCGCGGGGTGGGGGGATTTCTCGAGGCGAGGTTCGAGCCCGGCGTTTCGGACGTGCCGAAATCGAACGCGGTGATCACATCGATCGTGAAGCTGAAACGGTCCATCGAGGCCGGGGACACCGGGAAACTGCTCGAGTCGTTTGACCCGATGCCGGAGTCGTTTTACCGGATCGTCGACAAGTTCGGGCGCGTGTCGGTCAATCCCGCCGCCGCCGAGCGACTGTTGCAGTATCCTGAAATCGTTGCAGTGATGAACGATCCGAAGATCGTGGCCATCACAAACGAGTCCGCCGACCCCTCGGTGAAAATGGACGTTCTGTCCGTGAACCGCCGATTGACCGAGGCGTTCAGCGATCCTGCGCTGATCGCGAAGATGCAGAAGATCGACATCGAGAAGGCGCTCGACTTTGCGTTGAAGGAACCGGCTCCCGGGAGTGCCACACCTTGAATCGAAACTCCTTTTCCTGATTTCCCGATTTCCCCATCCTGTCCGCTCGAATCATGCCCACCGATTACATCGCCACCATCGGACTCGAGGTCCACGTTCAGCTCAAGACGCGCAGCAAGATGTTTTGCGCTTGTGCCGTCGAATACGGCGCGGAGCCGAATACGAACGTCTGCCCGGTCTGTCTCGGAATGCCCGGCGCGCTGCCGGTGATGAACGAGGAGGCATTGAAACTCACCGCGCTGGCGGGGCTCATGCTCGGCTGCGAGATCGCGCCGAAGTGCAAGTTCGACCGGAAGAATTACTTCTATCCGGACATGCCGAAGAACTACCAGATCTCGCAATACGACCTGCCGATCTGCCTCAACGGCGCCGTGCCGCTGCACGATCTCGCGTATCCGAAGGACGCGCAGAAATCGATTGCGACCCCGGACAAGAAGGTCCGCCTCACGCGCATTCATCTCGAGGAGGACGTCGCGAAGAGCTTTCACATGGAAAGCGGCACGGGCATCGATTTCAACCGCGCCGGCACGCCGCTCATGGAAATTGTTTCCGAGCCCGACATCGCCTCACCCGAGGAGGCGTTTGCGTATCTCACCGTGCTTCAGCAGGTGATGGTTTACGGCGGCGTGAGCGATGCGGATATGGAGAAGGGACAGCTCCGTTGCGACGTCAATGTTTCCGTTCGTCCCGCCGGCACGGACAAATGGGGCACCAAGATCGAGCTGAAGAATCTCAACTCGATTTCCGGCGTCCGCCGCGCGCTGGCCTATGAGATTCCGCGCCAGATCGAGGTGCTCAAGGCGGGCGGAACCCTCGAGCAGGAGACGCGCCGCTGGGATGATGTGCGCGGCGAGACCGTGCTCATGCGCGTGAAGGAGTCCGCGCACGACTACCGCTATTTCCCGGACCCCGACCTGCTTCCCGTGAAAACGGACGAGCTCGTGGCGGAAGCCCGCTCCCGCATGCCGGAGCTGCCGTGGGAGAAACGCGCGCGCTTCGTCGCGGAGTATGGCGTCAGCGACTACGACGCCGGAGTCCTCGCGAACGATCTCGACCTCGCGTCGTATTTCGAAGCCGCCGCAAAGGGCGCGAAGAAGCCGAAGAACATCGCCAACTGGATTCTCAACGATCTTCTGAGCGCGCTGTCGAACGAAGGAGTCGCAATCCGCGATTGCCCGATTCCTCCCGCCGCGCTCGACGAACTCGTGAACCTTATCGACTCCGGCACGATCAACGGCAAGCAGGGCAAGGAGGTCTTCGCCGAGATGTTTGCGACGAGGAAGGCGCCCGCCGTAATCGTCGAGGAGAAGGGGATGAAACAGGTGAGCGACGTCGGCGCGATCGAGGCCCTGTGCGACCAGGCGATCGCCAACAGTGCAAAGGCCGTCGCCGAATACAAGGCCGGCAAGACGGCTGCGATCAATGCGATCAAAGGCCAGGTCATGAAGCTCTCGAAGGGCCAGGCAAACATCCAGCTCGTCAGCGAGATCCTCGAGCGAAAGCTCGCGGAGTAACGTTGTTCGCTGCCGTTCGCTTTGATCGGAAGCGGGATCCAGACGTGTCGTAGCGCCGCGGATTGACGGACGCGGCTATGCTGCGGACATGGCCTCTTCTTTCTTCGATCGCGCCAGGGCTGCGGAATACGACCAGCGGTTCGCAAAACTGGCGCCGCTGCGTGATGCGCTTCATCTGCTGACGGCGGCCGCGCTGGCCCGTCTGCCCGGGAACGCACGGGTGCTGAGTGTTGGTGCGGGCACGGGTGCGGAGATTCTCGCGCTGGCACCGAGGTTTCCAGGTTGGCGCTTTGTGGCAGTGGACCCGTCCGGGCCAATGTTGGAGATTGCAAGGGAGCGGGCGGAAGAACGTGGAATTTCGACCCGATGCGAATTTCACGTGGGAACGCTCGATTCGCTGCCAGATACGGAACTGTTCGACGGCGCGACCTCCATCCTTGTGTCCCAGTTCGTCCTGGATCCTGAGGCGAGGATTGGTTTTTTCCGCGAAATCGCGGGCAGGCTGCGTCCTGGTGGACAACTGGTGAGCGCGGACCTCGCAGCGGATCTCGCGGTGGAAGAAGGGCAGGAGCAGTTGAGCTTCTGGCTAGGCCTGTTGCGCACGGAGCAGGGAATTTCCGCGGAGCAGGCGGAGAATATGCGCACGGCTTATGCGGAGAACGTGGCCGTGCTACCCGTCCACCGCGTCGAGGGGTTGCTGGTCGCGGGAGGATTCGAAAACCCCGTGCGAATTCTGCAGACGGGGATGATCCACGCATGGACCGCTTACCGGAAGGGTGATGATCCCTCGATCTCCTGACCGTTATTTCGGCCAGACGTTCTGGACGCCGGTGACGATCATGTTCACGCCGATGGCGAGGATGAACAGGCCGAGGACGCGGTTCATGGCACCGACCGCGTTCACGTTCATCACCCGGACCATCGAGTCGCTCCACCGGAAGCTGACCCACGTGAGCGCGCCGAGTGCGGCGAATCCTGCCAGATAACCCGAATAATGGGTGAACGTCTTGCCATAGACAGCGAGCCCGAGGGCAAGGCTCATCGCGCCGGGGCCGGCGAGGATGGGCATGGCCATCGGAGTGAGTGAAATGTCGGCCTTCACTTCCGCGGCGGCGTGTTCCTGGGGGGTGACGCGGCTTTCGTTTGCGAGCATTCCCCAGCCGGAATGCGCGACCAGCAGACCACCGGCGATGCGAAGATCATCGATCGTCACTCCGAAAAATCGGAGGAGGAGGTTTCCGAAGAGCAGCGAAATGGCGAGGATGAGGAAGACGTAGATGCCGATCTTCGCGGACATGACGCGCCGGTGCTCGGCGGAGTCGTCCGCGGTCATCCCGTAGAACATCGGCGCATGGCCGATCGGGTTGACGATCGGGAACATCGCGACGAAGGCCACGACTATCGAGTGAAGAAAGTCCAGCATTCCGCCGGGAGAAAAGCGGAAATCGGAGCGCAAGGCGAGTCGCGGAATCTGCGAAATGTGGAGGGTTCTATCGCTCCCCGGGCGGATCGTCGCGATCGCCTCCCGATGCTGGTCGCAGAACGCCGAGATGCTGCAGCCAGGCAGCCACGAGGAAGCAGAGCAATGCGTAGGCAATGCCTGCCATCCATCCCGCGAGAACGTCGCTTGGATAGTGGACGCCAAGATACATGCGGGTGAGGCCGATCGTTACGGTGAGCGCGAGGGCGACCGATAGAAAATAGCTCCGCAGCCGCCAGTCCTTCACCGTGCGCGCGAGCATCACCCCAAGGGTGAGGTAGATGATTGCGGAAAGCATTGAATGCCCGCTCGGGAAACTCGAAGAGCTGACCTCGGACAGGTGCGGGACGATGGATGGCCGCTCGCGTCCGAAGAATTTCTTCAGCACGTTGTTCAGCATCGTTCCGCCAAGCGCCGCGACGACGAGGAAGATCGCGGCGTGGAGGCGGCGTTCGAGAATCAGGTAGCCGAGGACGATCAGCGTGAGGAGGGTGAGCACGGCTCCGCCACCGAGTGCCGTGAGGTCCAGTGCCGCAATGCGCAGCCAGTGCGGTCCGATCGGTTTCGAGGGATCGTCCGCCGAACGCAGCATTCGCAACGCCTGCTCATCCCAGTGCTGCCGCTCGCCTTCGCGCACCTCGTCGATGACTTCGCCGAGGATCAGCAGACTTCCAAGCAGGACGGCGACAGGAATCAGAAACCGGATGCCGCGACCGTTTCGCCAGATTTGTGCAGGGAGACTCACGCGGACATCGTGCCATTTCCGCGGGCGAAGATGCCATCCTGATGGAACAGCTCGAGCATCACGCCATTTGTCCATCCGAAGCCGGGTTCGTTGGTCGTGTATCCGAAGCGGAGATCATCCGCCACCGAGCGACTGCCGCAGCTCTTGTATTTTTCGAAGAGTCCGCCCGTCGCCGTGAAGTCGTCGAGCACGAGGGTCATGAACTTCCGCTGAATGCGGTCCGCTTCCGCGCAGTAGCCGTAGTGGCGCATGCCCTCGATCGCGAACAGCTGGAGCGGCGCCCAGATGAATGGGGCGTCCCACTGATTGCCGGTCGCGCAGTAGCTCGTCTGCAGGCCGCCATCGACTTCGAAGTAGCAGAGATTTTCCATCACGCGGGCCGCCTGTTCCTTGCTCGCGATGCGCGCCCACAGCGGCCAGAATGTCGTGAGAAACGGATAGCGTGCGCGTTCGAAGTTCTCGAGATGGTAGTCGAGATACAATCCGGTCTTTTCGTCCCACAGGAAACGATTGATGAGTTCCACCCGGAGCGAGGCCTCGTTCTCCCAATAGTTTGCCGCCCCCATGTCGCCGATGAGCCGGTTCATCTCGGCGAGATTGCGCTCGAAGACATAGAGCAGCGTGTTCAGGCAAACCGGCGCATAGCGGGGTGCGTCGAGATTGAACGGTCCAAAGCGTCCCGAGGGATCGAATCCGGATTCGCGCATCGAGCGATCGCCCTTCAACGCGTATTCGGTAAGCGCGTCGCGTGTGCGGTCGTAGAAAATCTCGACATCATCGATGGCGGGATAGTTGTCGCGGAAAAATTCGCGCAGACGGTCGTAATGGCCGCGTCCGTTCTCGTCGCGTTCGCCATAGAGCACCTCGGGAGCCGTGCCGCGTCCGACATCGAAATAGCGCGAGAGTCCGCTCGCCTGATCACGGTGCGGGGGCACCATGTAATAGGTGTGGTATTGTTCGGCGAGCGGAAGGGCTCCCCCCAGCCACTCGAGATCCTTCGTGTAGCTGAAGACATCGAACAGCATCATGCCCAGCACGGGCGGATGCGAGCGCGTGAGGTAGTAGGACCGGTTCGCATTGAGCACCATGCCGTAGTGCTCGATCTCGTAGAGCTGCTGGTCGACCATGCTTTTTGCGAGATCGATGCGCCCCTCACGCAGAAGGCCGAGATTGATGAAGTAGGAATCCCAGCCATACATCTCGTTGAAGCGGCCGCCCGGAACCACGTATTCCCCGGGCAGATAGAGCAATCCATGGTCGTCGTTGTCCCACGGATTTCCGGGGATCGGACGAATTTCGATCCGCGCGAAATCCTCGGCGCTCATGCATTCCCGGAGACGTCCCTCGACAGCCTGTTCGTTCTCGCGCGGCGAGAGGTAGAGAATATGCGGGCTGCCGGGCCGTTCGCCGGTCTTCGGGTCGGTGGCGCTCTGGCAGAGCGTCTGCACGCTGCGTGTGAGCTTGGGCCAGGTCTCGCGGATGTAGGTCTCGAGCGCCGCGATCTGTGCTGCCCGGGAGGAGTCCGGTGCCATCAGGATTCGGTGAAGAGGGTGGTCGATTTCGGGGGAAACACCGAACACCCTTTCACGGAATCCCCGGAAATGCCAGGCCGCCAATTTCCTTCGGGAAGCGGAACCTCCCGCGCCGTATCCGCGAAATTGAACACCGCCAGCACCGGGCCGCGACGGAGCGCGAGCCATCGGTCGGCTTCGTCGAACGCAACATTGGCCGCCGCATCCGGAGGAATCGTCCGTCGAAGCGCGATCAGCGAGCGATGCCATTCGAGGATCTCGCGGTGCGAGGGATCCTCGATTTCCGTCCAGCGCAGTCTGGATCGATCGAAGGTCTCGATCGCCTGCGGATCGGGAATCTCGCCGGCGTGGGCTTTGAAGGCCGCGAATTCGCGACGGCGCCCCTCGGTGACGAGCCGGCCAAGTTCCTCGTTGTGATCCGTGAAATACTGGAACGGCGTGGATGCGCCCCATTCCTCCCCTTGGAAAAGCATTGGGACAAATGGGGAGAGCAGGGTAAGCGCGGCGGCGGCCTTCAAACCGTCGGCGTCCAGCAACTGACTCAATCGTTCACCAAGCGCCCGGTTGCCGATCTGGTCATGGTTCTGCGCAAAAACGACGAGCTGGTGCGGAGACACGCCGATCGGCGGACGACCGTGCGCGCGCTTGCGAAAGCCCGAGTGCTGTCCGTCGAACACATAGGCCTGCCGAATCGCCTTTGCGAGATCACCGAGCGAGCCGAAGTCGGCGTAGTAGCCATCCTGCTCGCCGGTTAGAAAGGCGTGGAGTGCGTGGTGAAAATCGTCCTCCCAATGAGCGTCCAGTCCGTAGCCGCCGTGCGCGGAATCGCGGACGAGGCGGGGGTTGTTCATGTCGCTCTCGGCGATGAGAACGAGCGAACGATTCAGAACGGCGGAGAGTTCGGCGACGCGTTCGGCCAACGCTTCGAGAATGTGAATCGCGCTTTCGTCGATGATCGCATGGACGGCGTCGAGACGGAGTCCGTCGAACCGGTAGTCGCGCAGCCACATGAGCGCGTTTTCGATGAAGAACGCGCGCACCTCGTCACTGTGGGCGCCGTCGAAGTTCACGGCATCGCCCCACGGAGTTTTGAAGCGATCCGTGAAATACGGTCCGAAGCACGAGAGGTAGTTTCCGTCGGGACCGAGGTGGTTGTAGACAACGTCGAGCAGCACCGCGAGGCCGAGGTCGTGCGCCCGCTGAATGAAGGCTTTGAGATCGTCCGGCGATCCGTAGGCGGGATGTGGAGCGTAAAGGAAAACCCCGTCGTATCCCCATCCGCGCGAACCGGGAAACGTGGCGATCGGCATCAGCTCGATATGAGTGATGCCGAGATCGCGAAGGGATTCGAGTTTGTCGCCTGCCGCGGCGTAGGTGCCTTCCGGGGTGAACGTGCCGACGTGCAGTTCGTAGATCACCGCGCGATCCAGCGGAACCGGGTTGAACGTCGTTTTCCGCCACGGAAACGTGGAATGGTCGATAACGACGGAGGAACCGTGTGGCCCGTCGGGCTGCCAGGCGGAACGCGGATCTGGAAAGGGACCGTTCCCGTCGACTTGAAAGCGATATCGCGCCCCGGCTGGCAGAGGAGTGGTCGTCCACCAGCCACCTTCTGCGGGTTGCATCGGAGTCGTTTCTTCGTCGGTGACGAGATCCACACGTGTCGCATTGGGTGCCCAGACTTTCATGATTGGCGGATCGGTTCGACCGGTTACGAATTGGAGGCTCGCGTCAGCAACGCGACGGGAAAGCGGCCAAAGAGGGCATCGGGAGTGATGTCGCCCGAGAGCGTCGTCTCGGTGAAAACGTTGCGCCAGGTGCCGGTTGGGAGGGTGAGCTCGGTATCGGCCCAGTCGCCGTCGAGCGTCAGCGTAAAGCGAGGGACTGCCACGAACACATCCTCTCCGCGTTGGTAGCCGATCAAGTGACTCAGCCGCGAGCCGCGCGCGCTGATCGGCTGGTGGATGCCGTCGAAGCTTGCCTCGTGGGATCGCCGGACCTGCAGGGTGCGGTGAATCAGCCAGAGTTTCGCAACCCCCGAGTCCCAATCGCCGATGGCATCCGCAGCGGAGAGGGATGCGCATTGTTCGAGCGCCTTGCGGCGGGCTTTGAAGTCCACCGGCCGGCGGTTGTCTGGATCGACGAGACTGAGATCCCAGAACTCCGTGCCCTGGTAAAAATCCGGGGTCCCCGGTGCGGTCAGTTTGATGAGCGTTTGCGCGAGACTGTTGATGCGACCGGGGAGGAGAAGCGGAGCGACGAAACTCTCGACCTCACGACGAAACTCCTCACTCGCGAGGATCGTTTCCGTGAACTCGCGAAGACTGTCTTCGTAGGCCGCGTTGGGCTCGTGCCAGGTGGTATGCATTTTCGCCTCGCGACAGGCTTTCAGCAGGTAGGCCCAGGCGCGCTCCGTCGAGATCGGCCATGCGCCGATAATGGTCTGGTAGAGCAGATATTCGGCGTGGCGGTCGGGGTTGCGTCCTCTCCACGCCGGTTCGTTCATTTCGGCCCAGCGATGGATGGCCGCGGACCACTTCTCCGGAATTTCGGTGAGGACGTCGATGCGCGCGCGGACGTCCTCACTGCGCTTCGTATCGTGCGTGGAGGTGGGCAGGAGGTTTTTGGGCCAGCGTTTCTGAAGATGCGCACAAAACTGATGGAACTGCGACGGTCCGATTCCGAGCAGGGCCGGTTGCGAACCGACCTCGTTGCACGAGACAAGCCGGTCGTAGCAATAGAACGTCGTGTCCTCCGCACCCTTCGCCATCACGGCCGGCGCGAGCTGTTGCCAGCGGGCGATGAATTCCGCCTCCATCGTTCCATCGAGTTCGTTCGTCAGCAGCGCTTCGAGAAAATCGAAAACCTGGGGTTCGATCGCGTCCGCGCCGGTGCGGGGCGCCTGCGCGCGGGCGGCTGCGACGGCGTCGCTGATTACTTTGTCGTCCTCCGGCGAAACAGGACGACTGTCCGGGGTCAGGTAGGTGCGGTAGACCGGCAGTGTGACGATGAGCAGCGCAATCGCGCGGCGAAGCTGCGCCCGGCTGAGGTCGTGGGTTTCCCAGCGGAGTTGCGCGATGTTCACCGCAATCGTGCTGAGGCGCTCGAGATCCGCGACGAAGTGGGCGTCGATGATGGCGTGCTTCTTCTCGCGGACGAGCGCGGAGTAGTTGATCGGGTGGCCGGTGAAGTCGGCGTAGGCAGCGGTGAGGAGGTCGGCCTTGTTGTCGTCCATCCACAGCCGGTTCACCTTGCTGAGAAACTCGTAGCCGACGGTGCCGTCGATCGGCCAGTCGTCGGGCAGCGTTTCCTCGGCATCGAGAATCTTCTCCGCATAGATGCGGCCATCAGGAAGCATCCGCCGCAGGCGTTCGAAATACTCGCGCGGATTGCGCAGCCCGTCCGGATGATCCACCCGCAAGCCATCGAGTTGTCCGGCCTCGATCATCTTCGCGATGCGCGCATGCGTTTGCTCGAAGACACCGAGCGCCTCTGCCCGCACGCCGATGAGCGTGCCGATGTTGAAGAAGCGGCGGTAGTTGACGATCTCGCCCTCCAGTTTCCACCACGCGAGCCGGTAGAACTGGTCTTCGATGAGGCTGTGCAGCGCGACCGGATCGGCAGCGAACTCCGCGCAGGTCTTGCGAACCTGATCCCGGATGGCGTGATCCTTCAAAAGCTCGCGTGTGGTTTCCGTGACTTGCGCGGCGAGGTCGCGGTAACGGTTGATGTCCTCGATTTCCGGATGCGGCAGCGCCCGAAGTTTGGCGAGGTCGGAAAGCGGGAATGCGAGATCCGGCGCGGCGGCTCCGAGCAAGGGACGCCACGATGCCGGACAGAGCGGCCAGGTGTTGTCGAAATAGCGGAGCCGGGGGAGTCCGGATTTGAGATCGATCGAGAGTTCGCCCTGCTCGAGCACACGTCCGTAGGGCTGGCCGAGCGTGCAGATCGCGATTTCCCAGCGGTTCGCAATGTCGAAGGGAAAGAGGTCGAAGGTCCCCACATGCTCGCTGAAGGGTCCGTGCGTGAGCACATCGCTCCACCATGGGTTCGATGTATCCGTCGTCATGTGATTCGGCACGATGTCGAGCAGGATGCCGAGTCCGTGTTCGCGTGCGGTTCGGTGGAATCGTTCCCACGCCTCCTCGCCGCCGATCTCGTCATTGATGCGTGTGGGATCGGCGACGTCGTAGCCGTGCAGGCTGCCCGGAGCGGCCTGCAGGCAAGGGGAGAGGTAGACGTGGCTGATGCCGAGGTCGCGCAGGTAGGGAAGAATGTCCGCCGCGGCATCGAGCGGGAAATCCTTGTGAATCTGCAGGCGGTAGGTGGCGAGCCAGGGAGCTTCTGAATGCGGCATCGTTGCTCGGGTGGAGTAATCGCTCATTCGACGCGATGAAATCACCGTGAGTGTGAAAGGACCACGAGTGACCTCGACTCGAGATTCACCACGGCCTTTGTGACTTTTTCCGTGCCGGGATGCAGATCGGGCCGCGCGGTGTCGAATGCGAAGAACCAGCGTTTGCGCCGCACATCTGGCGGGAGGCGGAAGGGAACCGGTTCGTGATGGGAGTTGAGCAGGACGAGAAAGTCCTGGTCACGAGCGCGGCGGCCTTTTGCATTTCGAATTTCCGGAGCGTCTCCGAAGAGCAGCATCCCAAGCGTGCGCATCCAGCCGCCATCCTGCCAGTCCGCGTCCTGCATCGGCTCGCCGTCGGCGCGCACCCAGCGGACGTTCTCGCTCGGCGTCGCGGCAAGCGGATCGGCTTCGACATAGCTGCGGCGGTGAAAGTTCGGATGGTTCCGGCGGAAGTGGATCAGCCGCGAAGTGAACTCGAGCAGCGCGCGGCGCGTGTCATCGAGATTCCAGTCGTGCCAGGAAATCTCGGTGTCCTGGCAATAGCCGTTGTTGTTGCCGCCCTGCGTGCGGCCCATCTCGTCCCCCGCGCAGAGCATCGGAACGCCCTGTGAAAGCATGAGCGTCGCGAGGAAGTTTCGCTTCTGACGCTCGCGGAGCTTGTTGACTTCGGGATCATCTGTTTCCCCCTCCGCACCACAGTTCCACGACTCGTTGTCGTTCGCGCCGTCGTTGTTGTTCTCGCCGTTGGCGTCGTTGTGCTTTTCGTTGTAGCTGACGAGGTCGTGGAGCGTGAATCCGTCGTGGGCGGTGATGAAATTGATGCTGGCCGATGGCGAACGGCCGCTGGCCTCGTAAAGATCCGCGCTTCCCGTGAGGCGCGTGGCGATCTCGCTGTGCATCCCGGTGTCGCCCTTCCAGAATTTCCGGACACTGTCGCGGTATTTGCCGTTCCACTCGGTCCAGTTGACCGGGAAATTGCCGACCTGATAGCCGCCCATTCCAAGGTCCCACGGCTCGGCGATGAGCTTCACCGTGGCGAGGGTGGGGTCCTGGTAGATCGCGTTGAAGAACGCACCGAGCTGATCCACGTCGTAGAGCTCACGGGCGAGGGCGCTGGCGAGATCGAAGCGGAATCCGTCGACATGCATCTCGTTCACCCAATAGCGCAGGCTGTCCATGAGGAGCTGCAACGAATGGGGATGAACCATGTTCAGCGTGTTTCCACATCCCGTGAAATCCATGTAATACCGCGCCTTGCCCTCGACGGTGCGGTAGTAGGCGAGGTTGTCGATGCCGCGGAACGAGAGCGTCGGACCGCGCTCGTTGCCTTCGGCCGTGTGATTGTAGACGACGTCGAGAATGACCTCGATCCCCGCGCGGTGAAGCGCCTTCACCATCTCGCGGAACTCGCGCACGGCATCCGCAGGATGATGACGCGAGGCAGCGTAGGAGCGATGCGGCGCGAAGAATCCCAGCGTGTTGTAGCCCCAGTAGTTGTGCAGACCCTTTTCCTGCAGGTGGCGGTCGTCGGCGAAATACTGGATCGGCAGCAGCTCGATGGACGTGATGCCGAGCTTGAGCAGATGATCGATGATCGGTTGCGAACCGACAGCGGCATAGGTGCCACGAATCTCCTCCGGCACGTCGGGGTGGCGCATCGTGAGCCCCTTCACATGCGCTTCGTAGATGATCGTGTTGTGCCACGGGATGGCGGGCGACTTGTCGTCTTCCCAGTCGAATTCGGGATCCGTGACGATGCCAAGCGGCGCAAAGGGCGCGCTGTCGCGTTCATCGAAAGAAAGATCCTCTGCCTCGTTTCCGATCGTGTAGCCGAAGAGGGAATCGTCCCATTGAATCTCGCGGCCGATGGCCTTCGCATAGGGATCGAGCAGGAGCTTGTTCGCGTTGAAGCGCAGGCCATTCTCCGGTTCGTAGGGACCGTGAACCCGGTAGCCGTAGAGCTGGCCGGGCTTCACCTCGGGCAGATAGATGTGCCAGACGCCGTTGGTGCGCTCCCGCAGACGGACGCGCCGGGATTCGCTCGTGTCCTCGCTCTTGTCGAACAAACACAGCTCCACGAACTCGGCGCCCTCAGAGAAGATCGCGAAGTTGGTTCCCGTTCCGTCGTAGGTCGCCCCTTGAGGAAATGGGGAACCCGGTTGGTAGTTGTCGTCGGGTCCGGGCGCCGCCACCTGCCCCTGAGTCTCCAATTCGGCCGCTTCGGTTGTCATCACTCCTTCTATACAGAAGCCGGCACCCATCCCGGTATCGGGACTTTACCGGATACGCAGGGGGCAACTGGCCTGATGAAGCGAGATTGGACAGTGTCAGCGCTCGATCAGACGCACCCGCAGGAAGTGAACATCCTCGCTGTCCATTGGCGTGGACGCCCGCCATGTTTCGGTGACCGTGCCATCGCCATTCAAGCGGGTCCGGACCAGCACCGCGTCGTCGGACCAGTGCGAGAGGGTGTCCGAGGTGTCCACGATGTAATCGACATCCTCGGCACCGACGAGGCGCGTGAAAGTAAGCGTGAGGTAGCGGCCCGCAGTGCCATCGACGATCAGGTTCTCCTCGGCGAGCGTGCCGATGTTTCCGAGATCCGGCGCGAGCGGGTCGCCGTGGAATCCGTATTCGACGAGGTTGGTGCGTGCATCGCCATCGTCGTCCGAGTGGCGGTCACCCACGCCGGGGTGGTCGTTCACCCAGTCGTTGAAATGAATCGTGTCCTTCGCTCCAGCGCTGCCACCGAGCGACCGGCTCGCCCGCCAGCTCGAGGCGAGCGAATAGTCGGGAAGGGATTTCGGAGCGATCAGGACGAGGCTGTATCCCTCACCATCGGCCGCTTCCGGCCATGGAACGCTGTCATCGTAGAGGAAGTCGTGGATCGCCGCGTCACCCACGGAGAGGACAATGCGTTCGCCTTCGTTGGCGAGGCTCCCGGAATACGTGCCGGCGATCGGCTTGTCCGCGCCATACCGCAGCGCGAAGGCGGCGGGGTCCTTGACCACGACGAGGAACGCGCCCGGGGCAAGAATGGTTCCCGGTTCGAAGGCGAAGGTGATGCCCGTGGTGAAGGCGACCGAGCCGAGGTCGACGGGTTCGTCGCCGATGTTTGCGAGTTCGATGAATTCGAAGATCTGCTTGTCGGTGAGCCCGGCTGCGGCTTCCGCCGGAGTGATCGGACCTGGATTATACATGATCTCGGTAATCGCGAGATTCTCAGAGGTGGGAATAGCGGCGATCGCACTCGGGACGAACTGAATTGGCTGGGACCAATGGCTCCAGCGTCCCGTGTTGTCCTTGTGACGGACACGCACGCGGTAGGTGTGCCCCGGTTTCACCGCGGATGGCGGGACGAGAACCTCGGCGTGGAAGGTGGAAATCTCCGCCGAGCGCCAGACGTCCGTGATTTCGTAGAGCCAGGGCTGGGAAGGATCGTGTCCGGGAATGCCCGGTGCGGAAATCTCCGCCACCCGCCACTGCAGGGCGGCGAAGGTGCCGGCTCCCTGCGGATCGGCAAACGCGCTGGATTTGAATCGCAGGTCATCGAGCGGGAAATCCGGAGCGCCTTCGTAGGTAAGCGTCGGACGATTGGGGATCGATGTGTCTGCGGCCTCCGTGCGGAGCGCCTCGTAACCGTAGCCCCTCTGGATCCCGTTTGTCGGCGACCACGAGCCACCCGGGTAGGTGTCGGTCATGTAATCGAGGAGGTATTTCCGAAACCCCGCGTGATCGGAGCTGACAAGCGTGCGCGTCCAGTATGCGTCGGTGCTCGAACCGCCAAGACCGGGATTTCGATAATCCTGATAGGGCGTCTTGAAAAAATTTCCGCGATGCGTGGACTTCGCGCTTCCCGAGTTGTTCGTGCGGGGGTTCATGTTCCACATCGCCGCGTCCGCGTTCGCCCATGTGATTGTCTCACCGGTGGGGGAGACGATCTCCGCGTATTCGTGGATGAGCTGTCCGATCTGGCCGCCGGTTGGCGAGGGATCGGAGGCGACGAGGTCGAGGATCTCGCGCGCGCGGTTGCGAAATTCCAGATGCAGCGCGGCGTGCTGGAGGATCGATTTGTGCGCGTGGATGACCCCGGGAATCCACGTGCCATTGATCGTCGTGCCCCAGTGCGACATGGCGATGAACATCATGTCGAGGTCCCACGGCATGGGCACCCAGCGGTTGTCGGACGAGCGGTGGTAGAAGTAGTGATTGTAGCCGCCGCGAAGGTCGACATTGCCGACGAGGCGGTTGATCGCATGAAACGTGTAGTAGGCGTCCATGTCCATGTTGGCGCGCCACCACGCCTCGGTGGGATTCGCGTTGCTGGACGTGTGTGCATTGCGAAAGGCGAGCCAGTCCGAGCCGTCGGTCGGCTGTCCGTCGCCCTGGTGCTTCCGGTCGCCGTTGTTTCCCTCGATCTTGTAAATCGTCCCGTCGGGTAGTCCGCGTTCGTTGAGAAACGAGCCATCCGGCTGCTCGACGGCGAGGTAGAGTCCCCAGAAGTCCCCGTTGCCGCCGGAGGGGTTGCCGCCGGAGAACTGGTTGCTGCCCGGGGATTCCGAAGCGGCATCGATCACGCGAAGGTGCGAGTGGTGCGTGAGCGGCGCGGGAACACCTGCGAGCTCGAACAGCCGGAAGGGAATGGCCTCGTCGAGCCCGGCGATCCCGCGATTCACCGCCGCCCACGGGCTGGCGCAGGCGTTGAGGTTCAACTCATCCCAGGGCCGCGCATACGGGCGGCCGCGGTGGTCGGTCGCCTGCAGCTCGCGGGCACGGTTGAAATGGAAGCGCCACTTGTTCTTGCCGGAGAGATAGGTCGAGCCCTCGCCGCGGATGTTGAACTGGACGTGATCGTAGACGACGCCGTTGTGGACGAGCGATCCCCAGAACCGCGTGCCGCTATGGTTGCTGTTGTATTGGCAGGCCGTGACATCGGACGACGTGGCGATGAGGTGGTAGGTGGGAAGAGCCGCCAGCAGCGAGCCGGGATAGGTGACGACCGGCGTGGAGCCTGGAACGAACGCCCCGCTCCACGACGGCACGCCATTGTAGACGAACCACGCGAAGTTCGGCGATCCGTCGTCGCGATAAGGAACGGTGACGACGTGCTCCGCGGAATTCGTCGCGGAAATGCGGTAGCGCACAAGTCGGCGGTGGCTCTGCGCGGGAACGACGGCGGTGAAAATTCCATCGCCGGCCTGCGCGTCTCCGTTGAGGCCGTCGTCCTTCATCGGAAGCGTCGTCCACGTGGTCTCGTAGGCGTCGTCGTTTTTGCGGATGTAGGCGCCGGGCGCGACGATCTGGAGGTGCAGGTTCACCGCGGCCACACCCTGCGGATCGCGCACGCGCGCGGTCACCGTGACGGGCTGGCCGGAGGTCGGAGCGGCGGGGGAGTGGGAGACCTGATCGACCGACGGCGGGTGAATGGCGGACCACACGGAGTTTTTCGCGCCGGGAGTGGGCGCGACCCCGGACGTCTTGCTCTCGAGCAGCTCGGCGTCGAGCAGGATGTCGCTGCTGCCGACCGACTGATTGAGCACGTGAATCGCGAGGACGTTGTCGCCTTCGACGAGGTAGTTGCCGGCGTTCGGCAGCACAAACTCGTCCCACTGGTTCGGGTTGTGAAGCGAGGAGGTCGCGTTGTAGGCGATGTGCCCCGAGCCCACGGCGACGCGTGCGATCTCCTGACCATTGATCCAGACGATGTAGCCATCGTCGGCGAGCACGCGGAGGCGGAGTTGCGCGGGAACTTCGCCAGGCGCGATGGCAAACGCGCGGCGGAAATACAGCGACGAGTAGGAATTCCGCATGTCGGTGATTGCGGTGTTCCAGGAATGGTTGCCGTAACCGATCGGCGTCCGGCCGGTGAGCCACGAGGCGTTTTCCACAAACCCGGGCAGCCTCCATGCGGAGACGGGTGAGGACGGCTCGCTTGTGCCCTTGCGATAGCGCCAGTTGTCGTCGCCGGCGACGATGTAGATCTGCGCCTCGCCGGTATCCACGGGGTTGCCGGAGGATCGCCACGATCCAGGAAGGCTGTTGTCGAGCGAGGGATGGATGAGCTCCACGGACGCGCCTCCGCCGCTGGCCGCCGTCGGCCACGGGAAGCCGACGGAGTAGGTCAATTCATCGGCCGTCTGCCCCCCGGCATTGCGGAGCCGGATGCGCTCGCCTTCGTTGGACAGCCTGCCGGTCCATGGACCGAGAGCGGGAAACCCGTGCGTGCTCTGGAAGGCCGCAGGATCGCCGGACACGACGAGATACCCCTGCGCCGGAATCGTCGTGCCGTTCGGAAATGCGTAGGTGATGCCGGAGTCGAAATGCCAGCCCGTCAGGTCGACGGCTTCGTCTCCGGTGTTGTGCAGCTCGATGAACTCCGGCGCCGAGGTGCCGGACGGCGCGTCGTAGAAGAACTCATTGATGACGACATCGGCCCGCGCGCCCGCGGCGAGGAGGGCGAACGTCAGGACCGCGACGACACGGCGAAGGAAAAAGTGCGCCCGGACTTGAGGAGAGTGCGGGCGCCCGGTGCGAGCATGGAGGGGCAACGTTGGAGGGGTTTCGTCCAAGCTTCCCCATGGACGGGCGTTTCGCAAGCTCCGGATGGGGCGGCGTTTCCCGCGGAAATGCGAATGCCCGGAGCGGGATTATCCTGCGCGCAGGAATCGACGCACGCCGATGATCGTCACCAGCAGGCCCGCAATCGCGACCGCACACGCCGGGGGTTTGGGGACGACGGCAACCACGCTGAGATTGTCGAAAAAGACGTCCTACTCGCCATCATCGATCAGGTCCTGCAGCACGAGCGTCCGCGCTTTTTGTGCGGACCGCCGCACTTTTGGCTCGGCACGGCTGTGTGCGACGAACGCCAACTGGTTCGGCATTTCGCCTTTCGCTCTTCGATTGGGGTGGATAAACCTCCCACAATGTCAGCGATCGCGGAACAACCCCAGAACTCGATATCCGTCTACGAGTCCATCCGTGAATCCCTACGCCGTCTTTATCTCAGTGACCCGCGCCCTTGGATTGTCGGTTTCAGTGGCGGGAAGGATTCGACGATGGTCGCTTCTCTCATCTTCGAAGTTGTTGCGAGTATTCCCGAGAATCAGCGGATCAAACCAATCGCCGTCCTCAGCACCGACACGCGCGTCGAGATTCCTGCGATTGTCGAGATGCTCGAACGCACGCTGTCACGGATGCAGCGCTTTGCGGCACAAGGGCATTTGAATGCCGAGGTGCATCTGCTTCGGCCATCGGCAGAAAACTCCTTTTGGGTAAACATCATCGGACGCGGGTATCCTCCACCGAACCGAACTTTCCGCTGGTGCACGCAGCGGATGAAAATTGATCCCGTAAGCGAGTGGATTCGACGTCGTGTGCAGGAGTGGGGGGATGCCATTCTTCATCTCGGAGCGCGGCGTTCGGAAAGTTCCACACGCGCACAGGCGATGGCTGGACGTGAGGCGAAAGGAGGACTCCGCAGGCACATTGATCTTCCAAAGGTCTGGATTTCGAACCCCATCGAGTTTCTCACGACGGAGGAGGTATGGGCCTATCTGCTCCAACGGAATCCGCCTTGGGGCGGGACCAACCGGGAACTTTATCAGCTCTACGCGAACGCTGCCGGAGGCGAATGCCCCATGGTCGTTGATCAGTCAACGCCAAGTTGTGGGAACAGTCGCTTTGGTTGCTGGACTTGCACGGTCGTCGAGCGCGACCGTGCGAGCGAAGGACTGCTTTCGAGCGGAGATGATCGCATGGAGGAACTTATCGCGTTCCGACAAACCCTCATCGACTATCGCGATCCGGCCAATGGCAAACGGGATGATCGACGGATGAATGGGGCAAAAGGTCCCGGGCCGTTGACCATGACCGCCCGGCGAGAGCTGCTTCACAAACTGCTGAAGTTGCAGGAGCAAACCGCCATAAAGTTAATTAGCGAAGAAGAGCTTTTCTTGATTCAAAAATTCTGGAATAGTGCGCGCAACCCCGACGATGGAGGAGGCGTAGCTCGCATCGTCACCCGACAACGCGGCATCCACATGAGCGATCTCAAAGAGGTCAACCGATTGAGGGAACTTCAGGAACAAGTTGCTTCCGAGAAGGGCCTATCTGCCGACACTCTCCGTCGAATGCTTGCCAAAGTAGAAGAATATAGCGAGAGCCATCGCGCTGTCCGATTGCCGGACGATTTGGTGAAAATCCTCAAAGACGACGCTGAGACCGCGGCTTAAGTCATGGCAGAAGTATTTATTGAAAGCCTGACAGTCGAAAACTTTGGTCCGTATTACGGGACACACTCTTTGAGTTTTGACTGTAGCGATGAGCGCTGCGGGATTCTTATCGGCGGCAAAAATGGCGCAGGTAAGACACACCTCCTCCGCGCCCTGTATCTGGCGGTAGTCGGTGAAGCTGGAGTGGGGGACTTGAAGCGGGTGGAGCAAGGTTCAGACGCGACGAGATTTGCATTTGATCGGTCACTCAACCGGCGCGCCCTTTCCGAGGGTAAAGACACAGTCCGCCTCTCCGTAAATCTCCTCCAGCGCGATACGCAAAGCGGAGCTAGTCGAAAGGCGGAAATTACCCGCGAGATTCGTTTCCGTCCCAACTCAGCGCCCGTGTGGACATCCTACGCCACACGATCCGAGGGAAACGGGGTGATAACCGACGAGTTTGTCATTCACAAGCTGCGGGATGCGTTTCTCCCACGTCATCTCGCACGATTTTTTTTCTTCGATGCGGAGCGAGGGCAAAGCCTTAATCTTGGTCAACAGGACATTGTTGAAGGGATTACCCGCATCTTGGGTCTATGGTCCTACTACGAGCTTGAAGCGGATCTGCGTCAACTCATCAATAGTAAGATTCCGAAAGTCTTCAATTCCTCGATGGCGTCCGAGGCAGAACGCCGCCTTGCGGACATCAACTCCGAGATCATCAAGATTGAGGGGCACCTTGGCGCGGACCGGAGAGCTCTTGGTGAAGTCGAACTTGCTCTAAGCGAAAAGGAATCCGAGCTGGCCGAGGTTGAAGATGAACTCAAGGCGTTGGGAGCTGTTGATCCGGAGGTTCTGTCCGACTTTACGCAACGTAAGGCCGAAGCCTCAGCGGCCCGCGGAAAGATTGAGGAGCGGTTAACGGAAGCGTGGGAATACGCGATTCCTCTCGGCCTGCTCGGGAATCTCCGGATTGAACTCGCTGGGGAACTCGTCAGAGAGGAAAAACGACGAGACTGGGAAGGAAGCCGCGCTGCCGTGCAGCCGAAGATTCCCCAGATCAAGGCCGACGTTTTCGACGGTGTCGAACCGGAGTTCGCCCTTGCTCCGGACCTGCACGCCTTCTACTCCGATCGACTGGAGCGAGCGTTAAGATCCCTGTTCAATCCACCCCCCGAGGGCATGGCCGAGAAAATCTATCTCGTCGAGCGCAACGACATCAGTGCCCAAGTCCGGGATCGCTTAACCCGGCATTCCGGTTCCCTCGCCGAGCTTGCCGATCTTTGCACGGAAGCGGAGCGTCTCGATGCGGAACTCCGCGAGCTGGACCAAAAGATTCGGTCTCTTCAGCAAAACGCTTCCGCACTTTCGCGAGGCGGCGAACTCCATCAGCGCCGCGGCGGACTCAATTCTGAAATCTCTTCTCTTACTCAGCGCAAAGCGGAGCTTCTCGCGAATATCGAGCAGCACGAAGGCCGGTTGGCGGAACTTCGTCGTGAGGAAACCAACCAACGTGCCCTTTTCGATAAAGCGTCAGAGGGTCAGGGGTTGATCAGTCGCGCGCATCGCTATCGCGAAGCCGTCGCGGAGATTCGCAACCGCGCTGCAGTCCAACTCCGGGATCGGATTTCCGAGCACGTCGGAGAGCTGTGGGTCCAAATCGCGGACCGTGGCGAGGAGTTTGTGGGAATGGAATTCGACTCTCACTGGAATTGTTTCCTCAAGAAGCACGACAATTCCAAGGTTTCATGGGAGGAAACGAATACATCAGCGGGCCAGCGGCAGGTTCGCATGCTCGCATTCTACGAAGCATTGCGCCGGCTTGCGCGTCTGGTTCCTCCCTTGGTCGTCGATACTCCGCTCGCGCGCCTCGACAAAGCCGTGCGAGCCAATGTTCTCGATCATCTCTATTTGAGCGGACATCAATCGATCATTCTGAGCACGGATTCCGAAATCGATGCCGACAGCATTGCCTTCGACTCGATCGAGAGTCGCATTGCTCGAGTCTATACGCTGCACCCGGAGGGGAATCCGAGCAGTCAGGACTATCAAGTTAGGATCTCTGAGGACTATTTCGGCAGAACAGTTTAACGATGAAATTCAGACCCAGTGCATCAGCCGAAGAGTTCATCGAGAATGTCCACACTCGTGTGCGCGCACGGAACAAGGCCGTCCTTGGCCGTTCCGCCTTGATGCTCGCCCTACGCGAGGGGGTTCCGGCCAATTTCAAGCTCGGTGACGCTCAGGGAAAGGACCTCGACGACGATACCGTGATTGGCGACGAACTTCGCGACGTCATCCGCACCGCACTGAACTACCGCGCTGGACGCACGCTCGACGAGGCCGGTTACCGGCAGGAGTTCCGTAGACATTTTGAGTTTGGCTGCTTCCGCCTGAAACAAATCTGGGAAGACAGCGGAAACGACCAGGCCCGTTTCATTACGGAATTGCTCAAGGCCGCCAATTCAGGCGCCGATTCCAGGGGGGGCGATAGGGGTGCCGCTAGCCCTCTCAAAATAGTCGATCATCCCGTTTCCTTGAAACTTCTCACTGAGGCGGAGCCCTGGACGATCAATAAAGCCGGGGCGAATGGACTTCTCGTAATCTCCGGTCAACCTGGCAGCGGGAAAAGCCAGCTCGCTCTCGATCTTCTTGCCCAGTTGGCGCGACAAGGTGTCCGATTTCTTTTTTTCGATCTCAAGGGCGAACTCGAACCCGCGGACGCGAACGACAAGGAAAAGGCGGAGAATCGCAAACGCTTCTTCGATCTCACCCGCGCCCAATACATCCGCCTTGTCGAAGGTGGCGGCCGCCTTCCGGTAAATCCGCTCTATCTAGGCAATACATCTTCTGAGACCGCAAACATTGCAGCCCGTATCGCCTCGTTGATCCGTAGCTTCGGCCCGCAAATGGGGCCCAACCAGGAGGATGAGATTCGACAGGCTTATACTGCGCTCACCGCGCCGGACTTTCCTGCATTGGTCGCCCAACTCCAAGCCAATGGTGTTACGGGAGTTCCAACCTCGATCCTAAGTAAAATCGTCGATCTGGGGATTTTCTCGAATGCGGCGGATGCACAGCCCTTCGAAGAATGGATCAGCCGCTCGACGATCGTCGATTTCAAGCCACTCGACAACGATACTCGGGCTTTGGTCGTTGCCTTTATTCTCAATTTCTTCATTGAACGCCTGAATAAGAATCTCTCAGTGCGTAACGGCGTCCAGCCTCTTCAAATGGTTCTTTTCGTGGACGAAGCGCACAACATTCTCCCGAAGGACGGCAAGGCAAGGCTTCTTGAAAAGTTGGCTCGAGAAGGCCGCAGTTGGGGCTTCCCTCTTTGGTTGGCAAGCCAGGATGCAGACAAGTTCGTGACAACTGGCGTAGACTTTGCGGAACTAGCTACCGCCGGAATTCACTTTTCTCCTCATACGCTTACCCCGCGTGATCAAAAACAGATTCTCGGAGGAATGATTCTTAAGCCTCTTGAAAAAGGTGAAGCTGCGCTCCGAATTGAAAAACTTGTAGTGGGCATGTCGCGGCAATTTTGGAAGGATAAAGGAAACCCTGATGCAAACTAAAATGGCCGTAGCTTCATGGCCACTTCCATATGTCGAGTGGACGGGGATTGCTATCGTGGTCGCCGTAGGCCTAATTTTGCTTCTTTTTGACTGGCGACTACGATCGATTGTTAAACGAACCACGACATCGGCTGCCCCCACTGATGATTCAAAAACACTGAAACGATCAAGTGAAATGCCTTTCCGGTATTTAGGTGCAGCTGTTCTAATTCTTACGCTGTTTCTCATTGCTATCATCTTGCCTGATGTGTTGCGTTACTGTAAATCATCTCCTCCCGATAATCCTATTATTATAGTCCCGACTATAGGGGCGCCGCTGCCGTCAACGGTGACGAGCCCTACTGCTGCGACGGCTCAACTCTTTGAAAGTTACGCGCGCCTTATAACGCTTTTTTTGGGCTTGGCATCAGTGCTGGCAGTGTTCTTTGGATATTTCGTTCGCAAAAGTATACGGGAAACTGAGGAGGATGTGGATAATCGCTTAGAACGAAGTTTGAAGCTGTGGGAAAAAGAGAAAACAAGCTTGCTGGATCAATACAAAGCCGACTGCGAGAAATTGGAAAAAAAGATTGGGGAGGCGGAAGCGCTTGAAAAAGGGACGCGAAAATTAATGAACGAATTGACAGATGCGCTGCAAACGAGCAGGCAGACTCCCGGTCTGGCGAATACGACGGTAGCAGATGCTGCCTCTGCCGTGGATGCTCAGCTTGAGGATATGTGATGAGTTCCCAGGGCATCCAATCGCTCACAATCGCACCGGCGCTCCGGGTTGCACAAAGGGACGTTACCTTCTACCTCGCATCGATCAAGACTTCCGATCTTTTTAAGCTCTGCTCCGGATTGCGACAGGATTCTTTTCGTGATCGCCTAATTGAAGATGAAGATGAACTGTCCGGGGGCACACCTGATGAAACGGCGAAACACTTCGTGGCAGCTGTCAGCACCTCGGCAATAGCCGCCGATGTCACCAAGGTAGAATCTGACCCATATAGCGAAGACGAACCTTTTCAGCGGTTAGTTGAGGAGACTCGCGTGCGTAAGATAGCAGGGTATCTGGCGGAGGATTTTTCACTTATTCCTAATTCGATTATTCTAGCCTTACGCGACTCCGCGACATGCGTAATAGGATCAGGGCTGGCACCAACCTTGACTCTGGAATGGAGCGAAGAGTTTCCAACAAATATAATTGACGGTCAGCATCGTGTGGAAGCGTTGAAATTGTTTTTCGCAAACGATGAAGCTAACGCTGATACCTTCTTCGTGCCAGTATGTTTACTGGTTGATTTGCCATTTTACGTGCAGGCTGAAATGTTCGCGGTCATTAACGGACGGCAAAAGCAAGTCAGTCGATCTAGAATTTACGATCTCTTGGGTTACATGCCGATCAAAGACCCCGAAACCAGAGCGCGGGCCTATCAAGGTGAAATGGCAATACACCGATTCTGCCATCACGTAGTTCGAGTGCTCAATACATCGAAGAGATCGCCATGGCACCAGCGCATTAAAATGCGGGGAAACGGTGACGGCGTGGTGACTCAGGCCGCGTTTGTAACTGATTTGGCAAATTTGGTCGCTCCCCGAAAGGACAGCCAAAGGATAAGACGATATCCTGTATTTTTTCGGTATTTCATCGAGGGAGATCTAGTTGGACTATCTAAAGTATGCGTCACATACTTTATTGGTGTTTCAAGCGCTTGGCCAAGCGTCTGGTCGACTGAAGGTAGCCTCAGTTCGTCGCTTTTTGGCAAAACCAATGGAATTGCCGTTATGTTTCTCATTTTACACGACCTTATCCTACTGGCTGGTGGGCCGGAGTTGTTGACAATTCAATTCGTGAAAGACGCGTGGAATAAAGCCCCTGCGAATCGTATCAGTAATCCACCTAAAGGGGGAAGTCGGGGCTATCAAGCTGACTGGTATCGAGAATTGATGAGTGCGATGATTGGGGAGGATTTTGCTCAACAAGTTAAAAGTGCAGGAGAGAAATTGCGACCCAGCTTTCGAGAAATAAAAGCCCTTTATTAAAGGAGAAGTAAAGGCATTTTCTGATATACATTTTCGTCATGAAATTTACTGTAGCGGACGCGGCGCTTGAGGCGATGAGGATTCGTGGTGAACCACTGACAGCGCGCCAGACGCTACAGACCATTCTTGAGAACCGCTTGTATTCCTTTGGGGCAGCTAAGCCTGTAGATGTTGTTCGTCATGAGTTAAAGAGGCTATGTGGCCCGACAAAAGGAGATGTCGAACCGCCGCTTGAAGAATATTCCGGTAAGAGGTATTTTATACGGAATTTCATAGAAAATCAATTTAGAGATAGCCCTGCTAAGGTAAGGCAACTCCAGCTTGAGCAATTTGGGGGAGCGAAAACTGAGAAACGGCAGACCATTATTCGCGCAATCAGGCATGTAATGGCGGTGCGGGGTCGCGCCATGACTATAGAAGAGGTGTATTCCGCCATTCTTCGAGATAATCTTTACCAGTTTAAGGCTCACGAGCCTATCCATGTCGTGCGCAGTCAGATACGCCGTCATTCATTAGGACTCGATTTTCCCAGCGCGTCTGAGACTAAGCATTTTGAGTTGACGCGTCGTGGCAGATACCGGCTTTTGGAAAATACCATTACTCAGAAATCCAAGCTGGGTAATGTTGGAATAGCGATACGGGATGCGATACCCGTCTCGCCGGAGCGGTCGAATGTAAAAGAAGCATTTGCATTACGCACAGAGGTATTCGTAAGCTACTCTCATCGCGACAAGAAGTGGATGGAAAGGCTTCAAATTCACTTGGCGCCACTCGAGCGACAAAAATTGGTTACGAGGTGGGATGATACTAAAATAAAAGCAGGTGGAAAGTGGAGAAAGGAAATCGCAGCTGCATTGAATCGCGCGAGCATTGCGGTCTTGCTTGTAAGTGCGGATTTTCTCGCTTCAAAATTTATTGTCGAAAACGAATTGCCGCCGCTTCTAAAGGCAGTTAATACGAAAGGGATTCGTATTCTTCCAGTGATCGTAAGCCCATGCCGCTTTGAAAAATCGGATATCGCTGAATTTCAGGCACTGAACCCACCTGAAAAGCCTCTAAACTCTCTCCAGAAGGCTGGCTACGAACGGATCTTTGTCCAAATAGCAGACGCGGTTGAATCGGCGATATACGGTGACTGTTGAACTGACGTGGCAGAGTAGGAAATTTGCCTGTAGAAGTCTTGTGTAACGTCGTCTGGGCCAGCATCCAGCGGCCGACCGTCCTTCAGGCTTAACCCGACATCGCGGGCGGCGCCAGCCGCACGGTCAAAAATGTGAGTAGGGGAGGTTCATCGCGTCGTCCGCAGTCTGCTGGAGATGCCTTGCACCGCGGCGATTGCCTCGTCCATCTCTTTCGGCGAATTTGTAACGCTGAGCGAGAAGCGCACGCTCTCGTGTGCGGCACTTCCAGGTTTCATCGCCGCGATGACATGCGAGGGATCCGGTGAATCCGCAAGGCACGCGGACCCGCTGCTTGCGCAAATACCGGCTTGGTCGAGAAGTAGAAGCAGAGCCTCGCTGGCGATGCCGGGAAAATGGAGATGTGCCGTGTTCGCAAGACGATGGTCCGGATGGCCATTCCGCTCCGCGCCCGGCACAGTAGCTAGCAGGCCGTCCTCCAGCATGTCGCGTAAAGGGCGGACAGTCTTGTCGAATGTTCCCACCTTCGTGCGCGCATTTGCAGAGGCGATTCCAAGGCCAGCGATATATGGGAGATTCTCTGTGCCGCCGCGTCGGCCGCGTTCTTGGTGTCCACCACGAACGAACGGCGTGAATGGGGCCTTGCGTCGCACGTAGAGCGCGCCAATTCCTTTTGGCGCGCCGATTTTGTGCCCGCTGAGTGCGAGATAGTCGACAGGTGATTTCTTCACATCGACCGGTATTTTCCCGACCGCCTGCACCGCGTCGCAGTGGAATAACACGCCACGTTCACGGCACAGCGTGCCGATTTCCTCGACAGGAAAGAGCACGCCGGTCTCGTTGTTTGCCGCCATCAGCGAGACGCCTGCGGTTTCCGGGGTGATCGCGGCTTCCAGATCGGCGAGTGAAAGCAATCCGTCGCGGTCCACAGGCAAATACGTCACCCGGAATCCCATTTCCTCGAGTCCGCGGCAAAAGCTCAGCACGGCGGAGTGCTCTACGCTCGACGTGATAATGTGCCGTTTCGTGAGGTCCGCTCGCAGAATGGCGTGAAGCGCGGTGTTGTCGCTTTCCGTGCCACCGCTCGTGAAAATGATCTCAAGTGGATGTGCGCCTATGAGATCGGCGACCTGCTCGCGCGCGGTTTCGAGAGCCTTTTTGAGCCTCGATCCGAAGCGATAGCTGCTCGATGGGTTTCCCCATTCCTCGTGGAAATAGGGAAGCATGGCTTCGACCACCTCTGGAAGCACGGGTGTGGTGGCGTTGTGGTCGAGGTAGATCATGAGAGAAAGGGTGCGCGCGAAGAGGGTATGCCATCAAAACCGTTGTTGTCCCAGCCTGCTCTCGTCGACATTAAGTTTGTCAGCGAGATTCTCCATCGCTCGAGAGACGCTTGGCCTTCCGCCATCGGGATTCGTAGTCGGTCCAGCGCGGTTTGATGGCCATCCTTGGGCGCTTGCGTTCCATCCAACGGGATTTGAGGCTTCTCCGTCGCGGCATCACCTCTGTCCATGGACGCTTCGAGTTTGTCCATGGCCATCTCTCTTCACGCCACCGCCATTTAACCCGAATCCATCGGAATTTGAGTCCGATCCATCCAAATTTCACGGGAATCCAGCGCGATTTGAGTCTCTTCCATCGCGGTTTGAGGTCGATCCATGACGACTTCGGGACTGTCCGCGACCGGTTGATGTCGATCCAAGGCCGCTTTCATCGTGTTTCTCGCAATTTTTGTTGCGTCCAAAGCGGTTGATGGAGCGTTAATTGCAGATATTATCGATTCAAATGCGATTCTGGCATGATTTATTCTCTGCCCCCTGACTGTATGAACAATGCACAGGAGAACAAGTTGGCGATGTATCAAACGGTGTTGACGGTTTGCGACGGAGACACGGCGGCGTGGTCAGGCATCGCCGCGTTTGGGACGAATCTGGTGGCGTTCCGATCTCTGACGGAGACGATCTCTGCGCTGGCGACGGCGCAGACGGCGGGCCGCGAGGGGGTGACGAAGGCGAAGGTGCTGGCGACGGAGGGGCTGCTGGACCAGACGATGGTGGTGGCGGGTGCGCTGGGTGCGTATGCCGTGGTGGCGGGAAAGGCGGAGCTGGAGGGGAAGGTGAATTTCTCCCGCACGGAGCTGGCGAAGCTGCGGGACGATCTGATCGACGACCGCGCGGAGGAGGTGTTGAATCTGGCGACGTCGAATCTCGCGGAGCTGGGCGCTTATGGCGTGGTGCAGGCGATGCTGGATGCTCTGGATGCGCGGATCGAGGCGTATCGCACGCTGGTGCAGGCGCCTCGCGCGGCGAGGGTGAGCGTGAAGTCGCTCACCGAGGCGATCGGGGACACATTCGTGCAGGCGGACCGCGTGCTGAAGGGCGTGCTTGACAGGCTGGCGTTGCAATTCAAGGAGGGCGCGCCGGCGTTTCATGCGTCCTACACGAACGCGCGAATCATCGTGGACCTTGGTGGCGGGCGAGGGGCGCAGCAGCCGGAGACTCCGGAGGTTCCGGTAGCGTAAGACGAGGCGAGTGTCGCGATCCGGAGCAAGCGGAGCCGGTCCCGCCGGATGGCGGGGGATCTAAGGCGTGGGAGTAGAGACTCGCTTCGGGCGGGCCGGATGACAGGCCGCCGTTGTTCTTGCCCGAAAAGAAAAAAAAGGCCAGCCCGTTGGGGCTGGCCTTTTTCGGAGCTGAGAGTGTGGCTTTAGGGATTCCGATCTGGTGATTTGGGGCGGAATTCTGCAGGTGTCCCTGCGCCGGTTGCGTGGGGGATTGTCAGTCCTCGCGTGGGGGATTTTTCCGGGACCGGTGGAACAGGAAGCCGGCGATGAACGCGACGATTGCCAGCAGGGGACCGAAGAAAAATGCGCCCGTCATCGCGGCTTCCACACTGGCGTCATGATGGTTCGACGAGACGGATGGCAGAATCCAGAGGCAGCCAAAGAGGCCGACAAAATAGAAGGCAACGCTCCAGACAATGGCCAAGAGGGCGGCTTTCAAAGCGTTAGTGCCGGGTTTGACTTCCTTTTAACGGACGACAGGCATTGGAACTGGTGCGGGTGCAACCAAAGGAATACTTCGCGGTATGGACCCCTCACGATGATGGCAGGCAAAGCTGCAATGTTCACCGCTGACGTCATCCGAAAGAACAGATCGAGGCGTGAGTGGGGCTTCTGATCGTGTGACGGATTTTATGGGGTATTGGCAGCGGTGTCCTGTTCGGTGATTCTTGTGCCCGACCACCTGCCGGGGATGGGGCCGACGAGTTCGTTTATCGAATCGCGGAAGATTCCTTGATGGGCCACTTCCGCCCCAGGAATGGAATTGAAAAAAGCGCGTCAAGAAGTTCTGGCTGCTCACCAGCCAGTCCGCTCGCTCACGATCAGGGGGGAGCCGTCCCCGGCAAGGAACTGGTTCGGTGTCGGGATGGATGACGACGTTGCATGATGCGTGGAGGCTGTCTGATGGGGCGCGGCTTTTGGGTTTGACGAAACCGCGAGGACCTCGTGAGCAAAAATCCGATCCTTCCGGAAATGGTGACGGCTCGTGTGCTGACGACCAATCGCGTGAGAAGGACCTAGGAAGGGCGGTAATCCCATCCTCAAACCCGCCCTTTTGTAAACAAATAGCCCGCGACCATGGGCTCTGAAACACTGTAGATCCCATCGCCTTTGATCCCGCTGTGGTCTTACGCGCACAGTGACGGTGAGGCTCCCGCCGATCGTGCGCTCAACATTCGCTCAACCACGAGATGCCTCGACGCGCTGAGCGGGGAGTGGTCCTCCGCCGAAATTCAAACGTCACGGGCGATTCCGCTCGATCGCCGTTCTAGCGGATGATGCCGCGCTTGCTGGCTTCGACGAAGTCGAGCAGCGCTGCAATCTGGGGATTCTGTGGGAGCTGCTGGCGGATCGCTTCGAGCGCCTGCTTCGTGTTCAGGTTGCCGCGGTAGATGATCCGGTAGGCCTCACGCAGCGAGCGGACGACTTCGGGATCGAAGCCTCGGCGCTCGAGACCGACCTGATTGATGCCGCGAACCTCCGCGGGGTTGCCGTCGGCGATCATGAACGGGGGCACGTCCTGCACGATCTTCGTGCAGCCGCCGGTGATGGCGTGCGCGCCAATGCGGCAGAACTGGTGGACGCCGCAAAGACCTCCGATGACGACATGGTCCTCGACGATCACGTGGCCGGCGAGGGTGCCGTTGTTCGAAAAAATGACGTGATTGCCGACGACGCAGTCGTGCGCGATGTGCGAGTAGGCGAGGAAGTTGCCGTCGTTGCCGATGACGGTCTTCGAGCCGGGCGAGGTGCCGCGGTTGATCGTGACAAACTCGCGGAAGCTGTTGCGGTCGCCGATCTCGAGATAGGTGGGCTCGCCGGCGTATTTGAGGTCCTGCGAGCGCTGGCCGATCGAGCCGTAGGGAAAGAACGTGTTCCCGTCGCCGATCTTTGTCGGTCCGGCGATCGTCACATGCGGATGGATCGTGCAATTCGCGCCAATCGTGACGTCCGCGCCGATCACGCAATACGCACCGACCGCGGTGCCTTCGCCGATTTGTGCGGAGGGATCGATGATGGCGGTCGGATGGATCATTGGACGAAGAGTGGAGTCTGGAGCGAATTGCTCCGGGAGCGGCGATTTCTGGCTCCCGGCAATCTCCGGTTATTTGTCGACGATTCCGAAGAGCAGGACGCCTTCGCTGACGACCTCGCCGTTGACCATGCATTTGCAGGCGGCCTTGCCGAGGCGGGTCTTCATGCTGAGCATGTCGACATGGATGAAGAGGGTGTCGCCGGGGACGACGGGTTTGCGGAACTTCACCTCGTCGGCGCTCATGAAATAGCCGACTTTGCCCTCGTTTGCCGTGCGGCGCATCATGACGACGCTGGCCACCTGGGCCATGGCCTCGACCTGCAGGACGCCCGGCATCACGGGGTGGCCGGGGAAATGGCCCTGGAAGAACGGTTCGTTGATCGTGACCGATTTCGTGCCGATCGCGCGCGCATCCTCGATCTCCACAATCCGGTCCACGAGAAGGAACGGGTAGCGATGCGGGAGGATCGACATGATCTGGTTCACGTCGAGTGCCGCGGCACCGGCGGTGACCGGACGGGGAGCCATGGCGGAAATTTCCGAGAAGCGCTTTACGATGGCGCGCGTGAGCTCGGCGTTTGCACCGTGGCCGGGTTTGACGGCGACGATGTGGCCGCGGAGGCGGCGTCCGGAGAGGGCGAGGTCGCCGATGATGTCGAGGATCTTGTGGCGGACGAACTCGTCGGGGAAGCGGAGCGGTTCCTTGCTGAGGACGGAGTCTCCGCGGGCTACGATGGCGTTCTCGAGGCTGCCGCCACGGATCAGGCCCTTGTCCATGAGCGGCTTCACGTCCTCGTAAAAGACGAAGGTGCGCGCCGGAGCGATGTCCTTCTCGTAGGTCTCGGGAGTGATTTCGATGCTCCGGAACTGCGTGAAGCGGCCTTCCGGTCCGACCTGCGTGCAGGAAATGCGCAGCTTGTCGTCGGGGAAAATGGTGAGGATCGAGCCTTCCTTCGTCTCGACGTGGATGGGCTCGTTCGGCTCGAAGACGACGCGGGGTGCGTCCTGCTCGACGATGCCGGCCTGCTGGATCAACTCGACATAGGACTTCGCGCTGCCGTCACCGATCGGCGGCTCGTTCGCGTTCATTTCGACGAGCGCATTGTCGACCCCCATGCCGGTGAGGGCGGAGAGGACATGCTCGACCGTGTGGATCTTCGCGCTGCCCTGGACGAGGGTGGTGGCGCGCTCGACGAATTTCACGTTCGAGACATGAGCCTCGATGATGGGTTCATCCGGCAGATCCTTGCGGCAGAACTTGAATCCGTGTCCTGCGGGTGCGGGATGAAGGGTCAGGGTGACCTGCTCCCCCGTGTGGAGCGAGCTTCCGGTGAGACTGGCGGCCGATGCGAGCGTGCGTTGTTTTTCCACGAAGATCCTTTGAAACGACTGTCCCCGCGGCCCGGCGAAGGCTCGCTAGGACGCGGAAGGTGCGGATTCTTTGTGACCGAGCAGGATCAGGTCCAGATATTTCTGGTTTCCGGCGCGGAGGCGGTTGACCAGGCACTGGCCGATTGCGGCGAGCAGATGAATCGCCGCGGCGGGTTGCACGCCTGCGAGCACGCCCACCACCATGCGGGTGATCCGAAGGACATGCGTCTCCTCGAGAGCATCAACGGTGGCCGAGCGCGGACCGTCGTCGACGAGCGCGAGTTCGCCAAAAAAGTCGCCTTCCTTGAGCGTCGCGAGGTCGACGTCCCGGTTCGTCGCGGGATCGGTGAAATGGACGCGGACCGAGCCGCGAATGAGCACATACATGCAGAGGCCCTGCTCGCCCTGGGTGACGATCGATTCGCCGGGCTGGTAGGTGCGGCAGTCGGAGAGGCTGAGGAGCGTGGCAAGTTCGTCCTCCTTGAAGCCCGCGAAGAGCTTGAACTTCGAGAGAACGACACTGTCGCAATCGGGCTTTTTGAGTTCGGACATGGGAATCGTTGATGCTCGCAAAACCTTCCCGCCCGGGGTCGGTGCGGCACATTCACGACTAGCATCGGCTCCGGCATTTGGGAAGGGAAGTTTGGCCGGGATTGCCATGCTGCGGGCGGGCGGCCACGATGCGCGCGATGGCGGTGAATTTCGACGTGCTTGGGGAGACGGAGGATTTGCTTGCGATCGACAAACCTGCGGGCCTGCTCGTGCATCCGACCCGACCGGGTGGCCCGCCGACCCTGTGGGACGGTCTGCGCGATCTGCTCGCCTACGAGGTGGTCAACGGAGGCCAGGTCTCGCTGATCAACCGGCTCGATCGCGAGACGAGTGGTGTCGTCCTGATCGCGAAGAATGCGGCCG
>CALGTD010000027.1 GCA_937901895.1 uncultured Spartobacteria bacterium
CGGCGCCTCGATTCAGTTCACCTCCCAACTACCCACTCGATTCAGCGAAGAGCCTCCAGTTTCACATCCGGTGGATGCGGGTGAACTCTGATCGGTGGATCGTATTTGCCGCCGTCGGCGCAAAGGCCGCTCGCCGCAAGCCAGACTGCAAGCGCGAGACCACACCGGAAAAGAGTCGTGAGAAGGGAGGAGAATTGGGAGGACACGGTGGAACGCTTGAGGGTGATTCTTTGCAGTCTGCGTTGAAATCAAAAAGCTGTCGGCCTCCCGACTGTGCTGCCGTTCAAATCCATCGCCTGCGGCGCAGTTGAAACAACAGAACAAGACACGCCAGCGAGATCAGCGCGACCGTCGAAGGTTCGGGCACGGCGAGCAGCGTGAACTGGAGCTTGCCATCGCCCAATGTGAACTCGCCGTCAAATCCGTCCGCATTTGTGAAACTGAAGTCCTCCGGATCGAACGAAATTGCGTTGAACGTCACGAGGTCATAGGTCTGCCCCACCTCCCAGCCTGCATCGACGAAGGTAAATGCATAGGCAAATCCGCCACTCGTGCCCTTGAGGAAATCGCCACTGAGCACAAGCTGATCGGAGGCTTCATCCGCTCCCAACTCAAAGACCATCACGCCTCCCCCATCCCATGTGAACGTCCCGCCGTGCAACGCGCCAATGGACTCGCCAGGCTGCAGCTGAGCACCATCCGTGAGAGTGATGTCCCCCACCGTGCCCGTGCCGGCGAGAACGGCTCCCGATTCGACCGTGACATCGCTCGCAAGCGAGCCATTCACAACGAGGCGGCCCGCACTGACGGTCGTAGGCCCGGTGTAGGTGCTTGCGCCGGTCAGCGTCAGCGTGCCCGTGCCAACCTTCGTGAGAGCAACCGTCTGCGTGCCGCCGTCGTGCTGGTCCACAATCCGGCCCGCGAACACCGTGTCGGCATTCAGCGCGCCGACCTGCAACGTCTTCACGCCCGTTCCATTCGAGCCGCCGAGAATCGTGTTGGGATTCGAGCCCGAGAGGGCGCCGAGCATCACCGTTTGATCCCCATCGCCGGTGTCGACCACCGCTAAGTTGCCGCTCAGATCCCACCTCGCGGCGGCGCTGCCGGCGCTTTCACTCTGCCAGATCACCCCGCGCGCCCCGGTGGGTGCTGTAAACACGCCGCCAAACCCGCCGTTATCTCCTCTGAGGCGGACGGTCGTCTTCCCCGCGACGGTCACATTTCCCTCGCCACCAAGGCCTTGGTGGAGCCGCACGTCACCACCGCCCAGCACAAGCTCCCCTTGCGCTGCAATCGCAACGGGGCTGTTGAAAGAAGGATTTCCCAAAATCGCAACGGTGCCCTCGGCAATCGTTGTCGCGCCAGTGTAGTTGCTCGAGGGGCTTGCGAGCGTGAGCGTGCCCGCTCCGGTCTTGGTAAAGCCGCCCACGCCGGTGAGCGGATCCAGCAACGTCGCGTCAAAGCCATTCGTGTCAAAAACCGACGTGCCGTAGAGCGTCATCGGAACATCCGCGGTGAGGTCGCTGTTCACAACGCGAAGGGTGCCGCCGGACCACTCGAACGTTGCCATGCCGGCCCCTTTCACGATGCCGCCGACACCGCCAACGTTGAGCGTGCCACCGGTCTCGAGTTTCACCGTGCCCGCCGCCCATTGACCGACGGTCAGCCTTGCGCCCTCCCCGAGCGTGACCACACCACCGTCTCCGATGGCAAGCGTGCCGGAGCCTCCCCCGTTTTCCGCACCGAGGGCAATATGCTCACGGGCAAAAAGGGTGGCGGTGCCCGCGTCACTTGAGACGGTGACGGCGCCCGCCTCGGACGGTGAACCGACCTGAAGACTCTGCGTCGCAAGAGATCCGCCATCCGCAAGGACCAACGCGCCCGAGCGCACAACAGTAGGCCCCGCATAGTCGCCGACACCCGTGAGCGTCACCGCGCCATCACCCGTCTTGATAAGACCTCCCGGGCCGGTGAGCGCCCCGGCCAGCGTGGCATTTTTGCTCCCGGTATCCAGAATCGAAATCTCGGAGAGGGTCATCGGCACAGACGTGCTAAGGTCGCTGTCTCCGACGTGGAGCGTTCCACCCGCCCAGTTAAAGTTCGCCGCTCCCGCATCGGATTTCTGAATGCCATCAACGCCTCCAACCCACAGCTCACCGAGGGCCTGGAGATTGACCGTGCCGGTGCCGTCCGTCCCGCCGACCGTCAATCCCGCCCCCTCCTCCACCACGGCCACTCCATTGGCCCCGATGGTGAGGGTGCCTGAGCCGCCGTTTTCGCCGAGGGTGAGATCGCCGCGGATGGAAACCACTCCGTCCGCAATGGCCAGAGTGCCAGTGTTTCCGCCCGTTCCCACGCGAATTTCCCCTGTCCGCGTCAAGCTCCCGCCCGCCACGAAAGCCAGTGTGCCTCCGTTCACCATGGTGAGGCCGGCGTAATCACTGGCTCCCGTGAGCGTGAGCGTCCCGGTGCCAACCTTCGTGAGGGCCGTTACGCTAAAGCATTATCCACAAATCGCCCCGCAAAGGTTGTGTCCGTGTCCAAGGCACCAATCTCGAAGATCGCGGTGTGTGGCACCCCAGGATCCGCAACGCCTCCGAGAACCGTATCCGGATTCGAGCCCGAGAGGGCCCCGAGTTTCACCGTATGGTCGCCGGTGGTCGTTGAAATGCTCGCGGCTGCACCACTGAGGTCCCAGCGGGCGGTGGCGCTTCCACCGTTCTCGTGGATCCACACCACTGTGCCCGAACCCTGAGGCAACGTGAACGTGCCGGTGAACCCGCTGTTGTCACCCCTCAGATACGCAACACCTGCAGGACCACCGGAAACACCAACGCTGCCTGCGCCACTGATGCCTTTGTGGAGCACCACCGCGCCGCTGCCATCCAGCACAAGCTGCCCCGCCGCGGTAATGTCAATCGGGCTGTCGAAGAAAATCGTGTTCGCGATGACAAGCGTGCCCTCCGCAATCGTCGTCGTGCCGGTGTAGTTTGTCCCGGGGCTCGAGAGCCCGAGGATGCCTTCACCGGTCTTGATTACGTCTCCCGAACCGGTGATCTGACCGGTCTGCTCAGCGGAACCGACGGGAACCGAGAGTGTCAGTGGGTCATTCGGAGGGCTTGTGTTGTAGGCTGAGGCATTCACCTCGCCGTCCGAGTAAGTCACCGTGAGTTGAGCGGAGAGATTGGAAACGAAAACCAGCGCCGCAAGCGCGCGAATTGTCGCTTTCATGGAAAAACGCGTATCCAAAAAATTCGCCTCGACAAGAGTTTCGATGCGAATTCCCGACACCAGGCTGCGCGAAGAAGTTCAGGTGAACGAGGAGTCGGGACACGGATTTCCACGATTCATTCCGAGAGGAGGCGCGTCCGATAGAAAACGAACGGCGCGTCGCTGTTGTCCTGGATCTGGATCAGCCATTCGCCGGAGCGAATACGCGAAACGCCGACAATCGCCGGGCTCGAGAAGAAGACATCATCATCGAACTGCCACAGAGGCGTCCACTGCTTGAGATCGACGGATCGCTCGACGCGATAGCCGCGTCCCCACGCCTGATCGGACAGGGAAACCGTGACCCTGTTGGGCGATCCGGGGTCCACCGAACGAATCGGCGGTTCGTAGATCGTTGGCGAAACCGCCAGCAGCATGGACCGACGATTGTTCACTCCGTCGAAGTTCGGATCATCTCCGGGATCGTTTCCAAGTCGCTGAAACCACCGCCGCTCCCAGGCATCGCCCAGCGAATTGTTGTCCGAATCCACGGGGTCGAGCCGGTAGGTCGTCTTGACCGCGAAGTGGTCGCTCGGCCACGTGTTGCCGGCGACGGCGCCTTTCGGATCCGGTGACGTTGTCCACGATCCGACCGTGGTCTGCACCTCGGTGGCATAGAGTTCCGAGGAAACGGGATGCAGCGCCTTCCCACGGTGATAGACGAAGTCAATCCGGTCCTGGGGCTCGGTGCCTTTGTGAATCGTTGACCAGCTGTTTCCGGGTTCAAGAACGGGATCGGGATGCATGGCACGGAAGGAATCCACGAGTCCCGCCTGCACGACACGGAGGCTCTCCGGCCACGCCACGGGTCCCACCCCGCCGTGCTGCTCCGCCGTGGCGGCAGTCCAGTCCAAGTGCGAAGGCGCATTGAAATCCCCCGTCAAAAACACCGGGTTGACGTCCGCATTGGCGATCGCCTGGGCCATTCCCGCCAGCACGGCGGTGATCTGCGCCACGCGTTGCGAGCGGTTGTTCTCGGCGAGCACCGACGCCTCGGTGGCGCCGTTCTCGTAAGCGGCATACGGACCATAGAACTGGTAGTCGAGGTGCGTGTTGAACATCACCACCTGACGCTGCGGATTCTGGGCGAGACGGATGGTTGCACCCACAACGCGTCCGCTCTCGATGCCGCCAACGGAGTGCGTCGCCACGATGGGATACTTGCTGATCATCTGGGCGGTCCCCGTGCCCGTTGGAACCCGGAACCAGCCGAGTTCATCCGCCATCTGCTGCGCTCGGTTGGGCGAAGATTCCTGCAGTCCAATAATGTCGGCTCCCGACCGCACGATGGCGTAGACCGCCTTCTCGAATCCGTTGACCACGCTGTTCCACTCGTGCCAGCCGTTGAAACTCATCACGGTGAGCTCCGGCACGTGCTCCTGCCCGACGGGAAAGACTTCAATCGTCAGCGGGACCTCCGCGGGCATTCCCGGTTTGAAAGTCTCAAGTCGGATTTGAAATGTATTGATTCCGACGTCGCCCGGGCCGGGCGTTCCGGAGACGTTTCCGTCCGCATTCACCTGCAACCACGCCGGGCCGGACACCTTTTGAAAGCGCCGGAGCGAGGGTGCGCTCGCATAAGCGCGAATCCTGCCCGAGTAGGCGTTGCCCACCACTGCATGCCTCAAGCGAATGGCATCGACACGCCACGCCGGCACCTCCGCGGCAACTTCAAACACCGCCGGCCCCGCGAGCACGGAATAGCCATCACTCGCCAGAAACCACGCCGCATAGCGCCCGCTGCCCAATCCGGGCGGGAACGTCAAGGTGCCCTCCGACCGGCCATTCCCGGGTTGCTGGGTCCCATTCGTGTAAAACCACATCAACGACGGCGGATCTCCGCTCGGCACGGTCCCTTCCGGATAGATCCCCACCCAATCCGTCGCGCTCGCCGGTCCGCCGGCGAAGCTCACGCGAATCGACTCGTCGGCTGCGTAGCTGGTTTTGTCCGTGCTGATCGAAGGCGCCGCGCTCAACGCCTGGACCGCGGATGCCAGGGCGCAGGCGATCCTCAAAAGGACCCGGCGTTGAAAACGGGACGACAACAAATCGGTAACGGCAGATCCGGAACGGGGTGACATGGCCATGGTATCTTCCACAAAGACGCCGCGGCCATGTGACGGCAAAATCGCCAATTGGCTGGCAAATCCGCCCGACGGAAATTATTTAAAGACCTCCCCAATGTTTCCCCTGCAAAGCGCGCACGTTCCGCCGAGGAAAAAGCGACGGGTCGTAGCCGTGCGTTACCCCGTCTGGAGTTCCTACTGCCCGCAGGTGCTCGAAGGCATCGTCTCCTACATGCGCGAGAACGAAGCCTGGCAGCTGGTCACTGAAAACGACTCCTACGGCGAAATGGCCCCGGTGACGCTCGACGAGAACTGGCGGGGCGACGGCATCATTCTTTTTCGAGCGACGGAACAGGAGCTGGAAGCCTTTCGAAAAAACGGGGTTGCGGTCGTGCTCACCAGCACGGAAGGGCCCGACGGAGGATTTCCCCGCGTGGTGCCCGACAACCTCGAAATCGGCCGGCGCGCGGCCGCGCATCTCGTCGAATGCGCGGTGCGGCACTTCGCCTTCCTCGCGCGGGGCGAGACCTTCTATCGCGAACCGCAATTTGCTCCCGGCATCCGCCGCTACGCGCGGCAAAGGCTCAAGGGATTCCGCGACGAATTGCGCCGTTACGCCATCGAGCCCCACGTGCACTACCTCAAGGGCCGGCCGCTCTGGAAGCCCACGTCGTGGCAGGAAATCCAGGCGGAGGTCATGAGTTTCCTCGAAACCCTCCCGCCGCAAACGGGTCTGTTCGTCGTTGACGATGCGCTGGCCGCCGTGGTGTTGCGCGCGGCGGACGCTCTCGGAATCACCATCCCGGAGTCACTCGCGGTCGTTGGCTTTGGCAACGACCTCATCTACTGCTACTCCACGCTTCCCCCGCTCAGCACGACACCGTTTCCCGGGTTCGAAATCGGACGCAACGCGGCACGGATTCTCCACCAACAAATGCTCGGGGGAAAAACCGCCATCCCGTCGCTCACGGTGCCGGTCGCGGATGTCGTGCAACGCGACTCCACCGACGTCCTCGCCATCCCGGATGAACACATCCGCAAAATCGTCCGTCACATCCGCCTCACCGCACCGCGCGACCCGATCCGCGTGTCGGAGCTTCCACAGCTTTCCCCGCTTTCGCTCACCACGATCAAGGCACTGTTCGCGCAGTATCTCGGTCACAGCCCAAAGCAGGAAATTCAGCGCGTGCGGCTCCAGCACCTCACCCACCTGCTCGCCCACACGGACCTGAGCCTGGCGGAAATTGCCGAACAAATGCGTTTCAGCTCGGTGCACGAGCTCAGCCGGTTCTTTTTCTCCAAAACCGGAAAACGACCCAGTGAATACCGCGAGGAACGCCGGCGCTCAGAGCCCGTTCCGTTCCCGGCCGGAACGGTCGGGCAGCCAGAAAACGGCCACCGCAAAAGCAATGCCGACCAGGAGGAAAAGAATCCCGAAATACACAGCATGCCGCTGGAAGACCTGACCGGCGAAGACGAAATGCCGGTTGCCAATGGCGTCAAGCAACCAGCCAAAAAGCACCGGAGCCCCCGCAAGGGAAAGGCTCGTGACGACCGTAAAAAGCGCAAGCAGTCGGTTGCGACCGACTTCCGGGATCACTTTCAACGCAAGGTGCATGTTCGCGACATTGAACGCGGCTGACGCCGTGCCGGCCAGCACCTGCAGCACCGCGATCAATCCAGGCGCGCAAGGCAATACTCCCAGCGCGATCAACAACCACCCCGTAACGACGATCCCATAGGTGCCCAGCACACCGAGAAGCGGGAGGCCGGGCCCGCGGCGATCGGTCCAGTTGCCCAGAAAATGGAGCGTAAGCAGTGGACCCAGAAACATCACCGCCGACAGATAGAGAATCGACTCCGCGGAGAAGTCGCACACGTCGCGCAGGAACTGGATCGCGAAGACATTCAAACTCCCGATCACCAGCAGCAGGAGCACATTCAGCCCGATGAGTTGCGTAAAGGACCGCTTCGCGAGAACCTCCCGCCAGTTGACCGGCGCCCCGGGTTCACGCGCCCGGCGGCTGGCTGGCGGATTTGGCATGCGCTTCAGAAAGCCGAGGCTGACCACTCCGCAGATCCCACCGACCAAAAACGTCCTGGCAAACTCCGTCGCGGAGGAATTCTCGCTCATCACAGCCCCGTAGGCCGCCAGGGCAAAGACCCCGCCGATGTAGGTGAAAAGCTGGTCCCGGGCGAGAAAGCGCGCCCGGCGCTCTTCGGGAATCAGCTCCGCAATCCACGGCCACCACGCCGCCGTCGCAATCCCGCGGAGGACATTGAACGTGACGAGAACCGCCAGCAACGTGCCCCGCTTCGCGGCCGGATCAAGGAACGGGAGCAGCGGCAACAGGGCGACGAGGAAGATGAAAACCGTCCGTAGCAGCCAGCCGACAAAGAACGTGGTCCTATACTCGGAGACGTGCAAAAGGCGCGCCGTCGGAAGCTGAAGCATCGTCCCCAGCGGCGACAGCGCCGTGATGATTCCGAGGAAGAGCGAGGAGGCGTGCAGGGAATTCGCCAGCAGGATGATCGGCGCTCCCATCGCGGCCTGGGAGGCCACGGCATTGAAAAGATTGAACCAATGCGAATTCGCCTCGCGGCCGCGGAGACTGCCTTCCATCTCCACGGCATTAAACGCGCTGTCGCAACGCGAGTCACTCAGGCAGTGCATCCGACATATCGATGCCGGATGCAGCCACCCCTGACAAAGCACCGTCAGGACTCCCCGCGCGCCCCATTGCGCCGGCGTCGTCCCGCAATCGCCAAAGCCGCGAGCCCCACGCCAACAAATGCGGTCGTCGACGCCTCCGGGACCGCTACGACCTGATCGAACGTCAGATTGTCGAGAGCGAGATAACTGCCATCCCCTCCGGTCTGGTGGAATGTCAGCAAAAGCGGCTGACCAGCCAGACCGGTGTAATTCACAAAAATGGTTTCCCGGCCTCCAAGCAAGGCGGGTTTGGAGAACTGTCCGGACCCGTAAATCAACGAAGAAGTCGCATTCAACAGGGTCCACTCCACGACCACATCGCCATCCGGAGATCCCGCCCACGCATCGAGGTCAAAGGAGACCAGACTCACCGCGAACTCCGCCGTGGGCGTGAACAGGATGTGGAAGATCGGGGATTGGATCGGCGGCGTGAAGGAGTCGAGTTGGACCACATTGCCGCGGCCATCCCAGTTCGTGTAGGTCTGGAAAAGCCCTGTCGACCATAGAAGGGAAATGTCCGGGGTGCCGAGAATCTCGCTGACACCGGGAGCCACCGTCCAGTTCATCCCCGGCCCCGAAACATTGGAGCCGTAGGTCGAGGTCTGGTTGGGTTGTTCGTAGTTAATGGTTCCCGGGATCGGCTGATTATCGTCGGTAAATCCGTCGTTGGTTAGGACGGTCAGACCAAACGAGTGGGAAGCGGCGAAGGCGGTGAAGCCAACAGCCAGAAACTGCAGCAGAGAGCGAAAGGAATGGATTGGCATTTGTTGGGAACTTGATTGGCAACGAGCAAACGACCTCCGACCCCTCGGCGATAGTGGCATTTTCGCCGAGTGCCGTATCATTTTCGCGGAGTCAGC
>CALGTD010000028.1 GCA_937901895.1 uncultured Spartobacteria bacterium
ACGCGAAAGTTGATCACCTCATCTTCGTGGCTGGTGAGACACGCCGAGACGATGGGACCACCCTGCCCGCCGAGGACCGCGTAGATGAGGTGGATGACTGATGTATTCCCCCAAGATCAGCGAGGACCTGATTCCCGTCCTCTACCACACGGCGAAGGCACGGGGTGTTCGGATGACCGGTCTCGTCGATCGGCTCCTTTACCGGGCGCTTGCGCTCGAGCCCATGCCAGCGGAGGCATTCACTCGCTTCCGCGCGTATCGAGTGCCAGCAACAAACTATCTGCCTGCATTCGCCTCGGGGGCGGCGTCTGGAACAGCTGCCGAACTCACCCAAATTTTCCATTCCAACGCCGCTCATCCGTTCCGCGATCCACGGGAAGTCGAAGCGTGGTATTCGAGCTCAATTCATGGCTTTTGCCGTGCGTTGGAGTTGATCCTGGACCGAGCAGGCGAAGATCCGTCCCGCGAACCCGACAAGCTGGAGTTCTTCCGGCGATTGTCTGCACTTCGCATTGAGGCACATCGCATGCTGACGCAGCCGGCCGAAAGTCTGGAATCAGCGTGCGCGGGAGTCGCTGAGCCGAGTAACGAAAGTCGCGAAATGCGGTAACAAAACGGTTCGGCGTGTCACCGGGTTGTGGCGGTTTTCCCTCTCAGGATCGCGGTAACGAAAAGCGACAACTCTTCCTTTCTTTGCCCAACCGCCTGCCGCTTCTTCCTAGAGGGGGTATGGCGTCATCAGCGTCCGGCGGTTGGGCTGCAGTTCGATGAGAGAACTGTTGCCGAAACAGGATGCTCACGCTTGCCTGCGTAGGTGGCCAAGAAGTTTCCGCCCGGTCCCTGTGTTCATTGCCTTGAGTGGGTCGATGAGCCAACCTCCGACCACGTTTTTCCGCAGTCGTGGTATCCTGACTCGACACCGCAGAACCTCGAAAAATGGCAGATGCCCTCGTGTCGGCGGTGCAACGGTGAATATGGCAAACTTGAAGAGGACCTTCTTTACCGAATGTCCTTGTGCCTGAGTAATGATGAGCACGAATCGCTCGGGCTGGGAACTCGGCTTTTGCGCGCACTAGATCCGACACGTGGGCGAAACCCCAAAGACGAACGCATCAGGTTTCGGAAGCTCCAACGATTGTTACGCGAATCGCACGTTCCGGATGGCAGCCGACCAATTGTGCAGGTCTCGAAGAACTCATCGGGCCAAGCGATTCCAATCAAAGTGGGTGATCTGGAGCGAGTAGGTGAAAAGATTGTTCGCGGCATGATATTTTTGCATCTTGGACAGATTGTTGGGCCTGAGGATGAGGTTTTTTGCAACGCGCTCCCCCGGCCTGAACCCGCGTTTGATGCTCTGGTTAATCGCTTTGGTTCGGTTCACGAGCGCGGACCAGGCATTCGCGTCGAATGGGCCAAAACGCCGGAAAAACCGATTTACGGAGCATTCCGCATTACCCTTTTTGGCCAGTATCAGCTGCGCGGCGGGGTTCTTCCGAGGAACTATCATCAGCCCTAAATGCCAGCGCCCAGTTATACGAAGAGCGAAGTCGCCGTTCACGAACTTGGCCACTGCCTTTTCGCCCTGGCAGTGGAGCTTGATTGGGAACACGTGCGAGTGTTCCAGAAGAACGGTCAGTGGGTTGGTCAATGCCGACTCGCTGCGCCCAGGACCGAGATTCCGCTAGCAACGCTCTGCGCGTTTCAGATGGGAGGGCCGATTGTTCAAATTCAACTTATTCCTGAATCGCTCGGTCAGCATATCACTAACTTCAAGCCGTCTTTATTCGCCCGAGCATCGCAGCCGCCAGATGCCTTGACGGACATGTTGAACGCAGTCTTGTGGGCGTCAGATCTCGCAGGTGAAGCAGCTCCAATGATGCAAATGGCACCAAATGGTTTGAGACCTGATTGGATGAAGCTGCATTTCGGGGATTTCCTGTGGCTGCCACAGCTGGAAGGAATTTGTCACGAGCTTGCAGCCGCCGCCGGTGCCGGGGCATTCATTGACGAGCTGCACCCCAAACTCGTTTCTCAAGGACAGCTCTCGGTGAACACATGCATCGAAGCATTTGATCGGACGGTCGGATCGAACACGTGTAACAAGCTGCGGGATTTTATCACGCGTTACTGAGCTGCGGACGGCTATCTCTTGGGCGCGGTTTGGGGGACTGGCTGTGGCGTTGGAACACCCGGTGTGACTACTGGCGTCAGCGGATTTACTGGTGCTCCTTTCGTCTCACGAGAATCGCTCACCGGCCGTAGGCAGTTTAATTCCTGTCCGTTCGCCAGCGCAATCGTTCCGGGCACTTCTGGTATCATGAGTTACCTTTCTTCGGGAGCGTGACAGGACGCAGATTGTTCACGACATTGCCAAAATTCGTCAGTTCTCCGGAATTCTTCTCTCCCGATCCGGCCATGTTAACCAACGACGACTGATTTTTTCGCACCGGCTGCACAAGCGTGGCGCTCGTGGTGCGTTTTGCCTGAGGCAGTGGTTTCTTGCTCGCCATGTTACTTCCCCTTGTTTGTAGGAACAGGCCGTATCTGGTTGACCGGCTGACCGGCTTTTATACTCGTCACCTGCGACTGCGTAGTGGACGTCGGCTGAGGCTTGGATTGTTGCGGCGTTGGTTTGGCTTGATTGCTCATATGCTATGGGAGGTTGGCGATAACGAAAACCACGGTGCACACGACGGCGGCGATAAACGTCGCTCCGGCAGTAAAGTTAATCGCCTCTGTGAGGCGAGCTGAAAGACACGTCTTGTTCAAATATTCATCTCTGCGCTCTAGATAATACTTTTGAGCCCTATCGATCTGAAATCGTATTGCTTGTTGACTGGTCATAAACGAGACGATCGTAGCTATGATCGCCGCGGTGAAAAAGATCCATGATCCGAGGAGAAACTGCCGAAATATCGCGTCCTTAAGAGGAGCAATATCTTTGATGAAAACGAGCGAGAGCCCAAGACCAGATGCAGAAAGCGTAAGGATAGACCGATCGAAATTTTCCGAATTCGAAATCTGCTTCTTTACGTTCTCTTCGTAGCATTCACTGTAGAGCCGATCTCGTATTTCCTGCTCGTTGTCGATTACAGGATGAACGGTGGGGCCTCCCCCCTTTGTGTTCTTCTTTTTGGCCATTACTTCTCGGTTAATTAATGTGAGCATAGCGCAGGCACAACGTTTTGTTGCATCGCGCGTTTAGGTCGACCCCTCTCACCGGCGGTCATGTGAACCATCGGCGCACCTCGGCAAGCAGTGGGAGCGCTTTTCGCGCAACGGTTATCCAGACGAGGACACGGTTGATGATACTCCGCGTTCGTCGCTGCCGGCGTCGTGGCTTGCGGCGATCGGATTTGGGAGTTCGACGGGGGTGTTTTTTCACCCCGCAACTCTATCAAACCGGTTTTTCCCGCTTTTTCTTAGTATCGTAACTCCCATGATAACAGGAGCTAACGCGACAGTCGTAAAACGCGAATATTCCTTAAGACGCCTGTAAGCCCCCCTTAAGAGGCCCTTAAGACGGTTTTAAGAAAATCGGCGAAAATCATGTCAAGGGGCCTAGTTCATTTTTTCCGCGCGACCACCAAGGCAGGTCCTTTTTCCGTATCTCCCACCGGCAAGGCGTGCGGTGATTGGCGGAGATTTCCCCCGATCGTATCATGCGCAGCACCGTTGTGTGGGTGCAGCGCAGGTATCTCGCGGTGTCACCGACTGTGAGAAACGGGGGAAGCGTATCGTAGTCCCCGTTCGGCCCCAAAACCTCAAACCGCGCCCGGACCCGGTGGTAATCGCGAGAGCTGCATGGCGGGTCTTCAAGCATGACCTGGCAGGCCGCCGCCAGAGCGATGACGCTTTGCGTGCTGACCTGGATGGGCACCTTTACGCGTTGGCCACGCTGTTTGTGACGACGCTGTAGTAATCCGATCCGAACGAATTTCATAACGGTCGGCTTACTCCAGCCCACGGCTCGGGCTAGATCACTAACGCGCGCCCAAGGGCCAAGCTGACGCAGGCGCCTTTCCAGATATTCATGGTCACACTGGGCGAGGCGCCACGCGCTGCGCGAGGGAGCATGAGTGATCCGCATCGCCCGGTCTTCACCGAACCGACTCAAAATCGGATTGCTGAAGTCGAAATTGATCATGGCCGTGCAACGGCTACTGCCACCAGCGACGAAGTTCAGCGAGAAACGGCACGCATTTG
>CALGTD010000029.1 GCA_937901895.1 uncultured Spartobacteria bacterium
GTAACACTCCATCACGCAGGCGTCGATGAGGTCTTCGAGAAAGGCGGCGGCAGCAATAGAAACAGGTCCGCCTTCCAGATGGCCAAATTGAATCAAAGCCACGGTAGAACCGAACATGCTCTGTTTATTGGACGGCTCCTTCGGGATTGGAATTCGTAACAGGGGTGCGGAGTCTATTTGAAAATTGAGTCCCTGCATGTTGCCGCGATACCTGAGCCAAAATCTGACGACGGATGAATTGAGAACGGCAGATAGAAACCGCATGTTCATCCTCAACGTCCTGATAACATTTATGGAGAGCATTACATACGCCGGGTCTTCTGTGTGGTAAAAGATCGGCTCCGAGCACTTGCGAGGGACTAGCAGTTTTTCTCCTTTCTTGAAGAACGACTCATCGCGCGGCCAATGCAGATTGTAGAATTGGATTTGGCCGGTTTGGTTCTCCCGTCTCGCTTCCATGATTTCCTTGAACCTGCGCAGGTGAGCAACAATTGAAGGCGCCTCTTTTGGATCAAAATAGCCCCTCTTGGAGTAAATAATTTTAAGGTCAGTCGGCAGCTTCGAATACTTTTTTATGTGCGTAGGCTCATATAGTGGCTTTAGATATTTGAACTCCGCTGCTTTGATTACTGACGTCTCAGCTTTACCGAGGACAAAAACGCCATCCCCAACCTGAATTCCTCTTTGTCGGGCTACTTGTTCTCCCAGTATCTTGATGTTCCGTGAGTTTACTCGATCAGGATTCGGAACTATTCCCTGAGCAATCTCCGAGTTTAACAGACGGATTCCCCCGTTTGCGTCAATTGCGTCCAAGATGGAAGACTTGTCTTCTGAATTGAACAGAAGCGGCCTGTTCAGCAGTTCTTCCCTGTTTATTTCAACAGTGAAAGTTTTCAAGTTCTCGCTTTCGATGCGAGCTCCGGATTTTAGGTTGAAGACGTCCTTTCTAGAAAAGCTAGATTTAGCTTTTGAGATTGTAGCTCTGTAACACGCGGGGGCTCCCGCTTTGACCAAGAGCATTATCATGGTTTGAATACTCGCAGATTCAAAAACCATGTAGTCTTGGAAATCGATCAGACTGACGAGAAGGGCCTCCTTCATAATTTTGTTCCTTAGCTTGGATGCCCCGGCGTTAGTTACCCAATTGTTCGTGGCGATGAAAGAGAGCACTCCGTTTGCCTTTAAGAATCCGAGTCCGACATCTACGAATAGATACCACACGTCCATTTTGCCTTGGTAGCATGGCAAGTTCCGAAGGCCGTCGAATCTGTGCTTGTCGTCGTTCTCCTTAAAATACGGCGGGTTGCCGATAATGACATCAAACCCAGCGACCAATGCGCGACCAAACATCCAGTGAGGATCGAAGAAGTCCGCGCAAGATTGCGGGTCAAAGGGATCCCATTCAGCGATGTGCTTAGCCTTCGCAGGAGACAAGAGACTTTCTGCGAGAAGTTTTCCGAGTTCTTGGCGGAGGGACTTGATTTTCCGTTGAAGGGCCAACTTCTGGTCGCGGCGTTGGATTGAGAAATGACTGTGGTAGAGGGATTCGATTTCTTTTTCGATAACGCCGACGCGAGGATCAACGAGTAGAGACTGGGTCATTTCCGGCAGGCCGATGAGGCTGTTCGCTGCGACGAACTTGGTTTCCAGATTGGGCAGTGGTCGGATGCCGTGGTTTTCCTTTTTATTGCGATTGGTCTTCTGGTCGCAGATGAGCGAGATGAAGAAGCGGAGTTTGGTGATCTGGATGGCGATGGGCTGGATGTCCACGCCGTAGAGGCAGTTCTCGATGAGGTAGAGTTTACGGCCGTAGTCGTCGTTGTTGTCCTCAAAGGCGGCTTCGAGGGCCTCGCGCATGGGGGCGGAGTCGAGTTTCGCAAGCTGGGTTTGTTTCCAGCGTTCATTATCGGGATCGAGCTTGCCGAGGATATAGACGAGCTTGTGGAGGACTCCCATGGGGAAGGCGCCGGAGCCGCAGGCGGGATCGAGGATTTTCAGCTCGTCGATGGCGGTGATGAGGACGGCGACTTCGCGTTCCGAGAACGGGTGCTCCTTTTCCGTGTAGGTGAAGAGCAGGTCGAGGCCGGCCTTTGCATCGTCCTCCTTCATGCCAGCCTTTTCCACAAGGACGCGGGTGAGGTGGGCCTTGAGGGACTCGTCCACCATGTAGTCCACGATGGGGCGCGGGGTGTAGAAGGAGCCGGTCTGCTTGCGGGCGGTGGTTTTGGTTTCCTCGTTGTAGGAGGCGAGGAGGTTTTCGAAGACCTTGCCGAGGAGTTCGGGGTCGAGGGCGATTTCCTGATCGATCGGGGTATTCTCGACGATGGTGAACTTGTAGCGATTCAGGATGGAGATGAGGCCGGTGACGCGCTCGGATTTGCGCTTTTTGTCTCCGTAGACTTGTGAGAGGTCGGCGGTCTCGCCGCTGTCGAAGAAGAGGCGGTCGGGGACGTGGGGGCGCTTTTCTTTCCGACGCGAGAAGCCATCGAGGTAGAGTTTTTTGTTGGTGCCATCCTCGGTGCGGTCGAGACACTCGAAGAGTCCACCATTGAGGAAGGGGATGTCGGCGAAGAGGGCGAGAGCTTCGTCCTGCGAGACAGCGAAGAGCTCCTCGTATCGATAGAGGTTGTTGACGTCGTAGGTGGCGCGATTCTTCAGGAAGCCCTCGTCGGTGGCGAAGAAGCGGTAGGGCTTGCCGTTGCCATCCTTGCCCATCCGCTGGTTGAGCGTGGCGAAGAAGAGGTTTTGCAGGATGGCCTGGTAGTAAACGG
>CALGTD010000030.1 GCA_937901895.1 uncultured Spartobacteria bacterium
CCTGTCGGCTGGCAATCGCCTTGCGCAGCGAGAGCCGGCCGGGCCATTCGAACGTTTGCGTGACCGACACCGACCACACGGTGCCATCGCCGATCTTGGCTCCCGTCGAATCTCTGAGCCGCTTCTGCCCGAGATCGAGGGAGACTTCCGGGTCGCTGAGGCGCGAAGCGATGCGAGCGCCTGCCTTGGCCGCGGCGATCTCTTCTTCGTAAAACTTGCGCTCGGGATTGTTCGAGACGATCTCGCCGACGAGTGTGGGCAACGGAACTGCCTCAGCAGGCTGGCCCCGCGCTGCCGCGCCAAGGGCAATGGAAACAAGCCCAAGAATTGGGCGAATAATGAAAGTAGCTGATAAGGAAAATGGTTTCATGCAGACGCGTAAACGCAAAGGAGGAGGGAGAGTGGACCCGCGAAGATCGGACGCGCGCAGGCGTCCCCAGCGGGATCAAACGTATGAATATAGGCTGACTAGTCCGCGCAGGGACTAATCAACCAAGGAGCGAGGGCGCCCGCGCAGGAGGCGCGGCGCGGCGCACAAACTGCCAAGTCGGAACCCAATTTAACGGTCGCGATAATTCTTCGTCGGCGATCGTAGCGTCTCTGAATTCGAGTTCCGGAGCACTGGCTATCCAATATAGCCAAGCAAAAGACAGCGACGACGGCGGGGCCAATTTGACCGTTCCGCTATCGGTCTTGTAGCTGCCTTCCTCAATTATCCTGCACCCATCGTGCGCGCACGATTCGTTGGTGGAATGCTCGCAACGGATCGTGTTCCCTTCGGCACCTTCCAGCAGGCAATGCTGCGTTATCGGCACCCAGAGGATGGCGAAGAGCAGGCAGAAACTTTTGAAGGCACGAGACACTAGGATTCCCCAACACATGGCTTCGAATGTTCGTGGGTCAAGTCGGTTTGATTGCGGGCACCACCAAATCAGAACAAAATTTACCGGGTCAGTGATCGCATGGGTTTTGCCTGAGGTGCACTCGGAGAAAGACTTCGGAGATCGATGGCTCAGAATGAAACCGTCCATTTAGCCCACACGGTCCTACCCGGTTCGTTGATCCGTGTCGTGGTAGGGTAACCGGTGATGACGGACCCGCTGCGGCTTATATGCTCGGCGTAAAGCTTGTCGAAGAGGTTGTCCACGCCTGCGGTAAGCACGGCATGAGCGCTCACCCGCCAGCCAGCATTCAAAGACAAGACTGCGTAGTCCGGAGTCGGCCCCAAATCCTGTCCTGCGATAGTTCCTTGATTGAGGGCAAACCGATTCTGTTCGGCTACAAAGCGGGCAAGACCACCGACCGACCAGACCGAGGTCGCATAAGTCAGACTAAAGCGTCCCTCCAAAGGTGCCTGCTGTGCCAACGGTAAATTATCGGTGCGGTTGCGCCCACGCACGTAGGCGAGGCTGGCATCGACCTTCCAGCGCTCGGCCCAGGTGTATACGAAACCGGCCTCGCCGCCGCAGGAAGAGGCGTCGATATTACGTGTGACGGTAGCAGTGCTCATGCCTTTCGGCACCTTATTCTGCACCAAGATGTAGTCATTTACTTGGTTGTAGAACCCCGCGACAAAGGCGGTGAACGTGCCGCGCCGGTAGTTCAGACCAGTGTCGATTTGCGCGGTCTTTTCTACGTCGGTGTGGAACGAGCTGCCGGTGTTCAGACTTTGGTTGGTAATCAATTCCCAATAATCCGGAGCACGTTCAGTGTAGCCAACTCCGAGATAGGCAGTAGTGGCCTCCAAATCTCTTTCATAGCGGACAAAACCGGCCATGAGTGTTTCCGACCGGGTTTCATTTGCCGTCGGATTCGGCGACATGCCTCCCATCATCCCGCCGGACAAGGCGAGGCGTTTGTCCGTCGCCTGCCAACGATCTATCTGACACAATTCCCCCGGCCCGCCGCAATGTCCTCGCGCAGCAGGTCGAGGTGCTTGGCTCGTTAGCGCGGCGTTGAACGTGGTCTAGCTGGATGTTCCGCCACAGTTAAGAGGCCGCCCGCCACCGTCTCCTGCAAATACCGCTCCACTACGCCGCGCATGGGACGAGCACCGAGCATCCGGTGATAGCCGGCGCGCACGAGGGATTCGAGGGTATCAGGACAGACCTCGATGCGGTGGCCTAACGCGGCGAGGCGCGAGCACTCGGCGACGATCATGGCCTCGCAGATGGCGCGCTGAGTAGCGTAGTCGAGGCGGGCGAAGACGACGATTTCGTTGACGCGACCGACCAACTCGGGACGCAGATGCTCGCGCACACGCATGAGCACGGTGCGCTCGACGGAAGCGAACGGGGCCGACTCCATCCGCATCGTCTCGGACGAACCGATGTTCGATGTGCAGACGATATAGAAGCCGCTCAGATCGAGCGTGTCGCCTGTAGCGAGCGTCACCCGCGCGTCTTCGAGAATTTGCAGGAAAAGATCGAGAACCAACGGATGCGCTTTTTCGACTTCATCGAAAAGCAGCGTGCCGTGCGAAACGCCGCGCAAAGCGCGGCCGAAAAGGCCGGGATCGGAAGCATTTTCACCCAGCAGCCGGTCCACCGACTTTTGTAATTGGTATTCCGACATATCGAAGCGAATGGGTTTCGCACCAAAAAGATACTTCGAGAAGACAACCGCGGTCTCGGTCTTGCCCACTCCGGTTGGCCCAACGAAAAGAAACGAACCGCGCGGGCGGCGCGGATTCGCCAGCCCCAGCTCGCCGCGAGTGAGAACAGACACGATGCGCGGCAAGGCGTGATCCTGCCCTTTGATGCGTGCCGCCAAGTGGCCCGGCAGCCCGCGCAGTCTCGCCACGAGCGCGGAATCCAACGCACCATTTTTCGTCGCGGTCAGTTGCGATACCATGCCGGGACTCTCCCATCTGTGCCGAGTGGCGGCAGTGTGACCTTGCGGAAGCCGCCGGCACAATGTTGCACGACAGCCTCAAACTTTCGGAGCTTCCGCAACTGGTGCGGCTCAAACCAGTATTTGTCCTCTTCCGTCCATGAGGTGTTGCGCTTGCCTGCCGACCAGCCGTAGGTGCGACGTTTTGCCTTCCGCTTGCCGAGCGTGTCGGCAGCAAGTTTCGCCGAGTCTTCGTCGGCGGCGCAGAACGTGACACGGTTCGCCATATTGGCGATGAAGACTTTGGCCTTTCGTTCATCGCCCATCGGCGGGATGAGTGATTGATAAGATTGCGTGGCGGCAACGACCGTGGCCCGCGCTTCGCGGATGACATCCACGACATTGTAATCGCTCATGCCGTCTTCGGCAGCAGTAACGATCTTCTGAGCTTCGTCGGCCCACAAAATAAGAAGATTGTCATCCGCACGGGCGGTAGCGGGCTTGTCGAATCGGCGTAGCGCATGCGCGTAGAATGAGAGCTTGAGCAGTGTATTGATATAGCGTCGTTCAACCTGATAGCGCTGCGGAAGCGAAATACAGATGACCTTGCCTCGGTCGATGTCGTCAAAATTGAATGACGACTTCGCGGGGCAGAAGACTTCGGCAATCCCCGGATCGGTGAAATATTTCAGATAGTTGGCGACGGTCGTTTTCACGCCGCCCAACTGTTCGGCGGGCTGCGCAAGAAATGCCCCTTCATAGTGTTCTCGGAGAAGCTTGGCGACCGGCGTGTCTTGGTTCTCCAGCATGGCCATCACATCTTTCAGAGTCGAATCGGAGGTGAGCAGGCCGTAGGCATTTTCGAGCGTCACCGACAAACCCACGATCGCGAGGACTTGAAACGCGAACTCCATTTGCACCTGTGCTTGCATCCGAAAAAAGCTCTGCTCCGTGCGCTGGCCGAGCGACGCGGCTACATCACAAACGATTTTGGCCTTTGCGGAATAGGGCAGGTGCGGATTGTCGAGAAAGTTGAACGTGTGCGCCGGCTTCCAGTCGCGCGGCGCGTCGGCGGGGCGGACTTGGAGGAGAATCAGATCCTGCTCGCGGCCAAGCTGGCGGAACATCGCGGAAAGCGTTTCCCAATACAGGCCCTTGTCATCCACGCACACGCCGCCCCAACGCGGACAGTTGCGGGAGACCTGCCAGAGCATCGCGTTGATCGCCGCCGTGGTTTTGCCCGTGCCGATTTGTCCGGTGATAAGCCAGCCCCGGCAGAAGTCTTCCATCCGCCACGAAAATCCGCCGAACCGCAGCACAACCGGCGACGCCGGGTAGCGGGACGCCGCCGCGGCGCAATATGCCTGCCACAGCGACAGCACACCGAACGCGCCCGCCAGCCACCGCCAATCTCCCGCCGCTGGCCACAGAGCGAACGCGACCCAGGCACTACCGATGGCGAGGATGAGATTACCAAACATAGCCGGACGCAAAAGCGTCCGTCGTTCATGGAACGTCGCCTAGCTTCAACAGCCCGGAACCCGTCGCGGGTTTTTCTGAATTGGTCGCTGATTACGGCCCGCCGAGGGGCGAAAGAGCGCTCACCTCAATCCGGCTGATGAACGGTGCATCGTCGGGGAACTTGGCCTGATAGTCAGCCGGCAGCGCGCGAATACAACCAAGTCGAAACCGGGCGATGTCTGCGAGGAGTGGGCGAAGGTTTCGACCATGAACAACCACGGCATGACCGGAGAACGCGAACGATAGTTTCTCCTGTCCTTCCGGTCCGTCCCAACGCACAGAGATTAAATAGGACCAAGGCAGCACCCAACTTTCACCCTGCCAAGTGGCGATCACGAGGCCCGAAGTTTGCTCGCCGACCGATGCGCAAGCCAGCGCAGCCGACTCGGAAGCGCGGCGCGCATTGATGCTTTGTTGCAGGTTACTCATACGGCGATGCGCTGTTGTGAAGCAGCCCGTTGAACGTGGGTCATGACGGCTTGATGATGCCGCTGACGCTCGATAGCGGCGAATATGCGCCGGCTCCACTCCGGCCCGCGTTCAGCGAGGACCGCCGCAGCCTCGGTTTTCATTTCCAAGGCCAGCTCACGTGTGCCGAGTCGTTGCGCGTTGGCGCGCAACTCTTCCTTGTCGGGCGTGAAGATCATCACGCGCTTTCGCCCGCGCGTGATGGTGACATACCACTGCTCGGCGCTAGTCGCCGCCCGGCTGGCCGCGTCGGCAA
>CALGTD010000031.1 GCA_937901895.1 uncultured Spartobacteria bacterium
CGCAGCGACTCGGACATGAGCGTGAGCTTCGACTGGTAGTTGCCGCTGACGGGGATGCACGTCGGGTGAATCTGCGTGTAGCAGGGGTTTGCGAAGAGCGCGCCGCGCTTGTAGGCGCGGTAGGTTGCGGTGACGTTGCAGCCCTTCGCGTTCGTCGAGAGGTAAAAGACGTTGCCGTAACCGCCTGTGCAGAGAAGGACCGCGTCGCCGGCGTGCGTGGTGATTTCGCCGGTGATCATGTCGCGAACGACGATGCCCTTCGCGTGACCGTCGACGATCACGAGGTCGAGCATTTCCGTGCGCGGGAACATTTTCACCGAGCCGCGGGCGATCTGCGCCTCGAGAGCCTGATAGGCGCCGAGAAGAAGCTGCTGCCCGGTCTGGCCGCGGGCGTAGAACGTGCGGGAGACCTGCGCGCCGCCGAACGAGCGGTTGGCGAGAAGGCCGCCGTATTCACGGGCGAACGGCACGCCCTGCGCGACGCATTGATCGATGATGGCGGCGCTGACCTCGGCGAGTCGGTAGACGTTTGCCTCGCGGGCGCGGAAGTCACCCCCCTTGATCGTGTCGTAGAACAGCCGGTAAACGCTGTCGCCGTCGTTCTGGTAGTTCTTTGCGGCGTTGATGCCGCCCTGCGCGGCGATCGAGTGGGCGCGGCGGGGACTGTCCTGATAGCAGAAGCATTTTACGTTGAAGCCCTGCTCGCCGAGTGTTGCCGCGGCGGACGCACCGGCGAGGCCGCTGCCGACGATGATGAGATCGAACTTCCGCTTGTTGTTCGGCGCGATGAGCTTCGCGGTGTTCTTGAACGAGGTCCACTTCCGCTCGAGCGGGCCGGCGGGGATTTTTGATTCGAGCGTCATGTTAGAGAACCTCCTTGCCGTAGCCGAAGACGAGCACCGAGATCGGAATCGACGAGAAGCCGATGAACAGGCCCCATGCGATGATTTTCCCGGCGATTTCGAACACGGGACGCAGGCGCTTGTTCGTGATTCCGAGCGTCTGGAAAAGGCTGCCGATGCCGTGGCTGAGGTGGAAGGCGAGCAGCGCGAGAGAGAGGACGTAGAAGATGCTCACGATCGGATTGCTGAAGCCGGCCACGAGCATCCGGAAGATGTTGTGAACCTCCTGACCGTGGAGGTCGTAATGATATCCGGCGTAACCCGGATCGACGAAGAGCCAGGTGAACTGCGCGAGGTGGAAGACGACGAACCCGAAGATGATGAGCCCGGTCATGCGCATCGTGCGAACGCCGATCGAGGACTGCACGCGGCTGTTGACCTGATACTTCGACGGTCGAGCGGCCTGGTTCTCCTTCCACAGAAGCATCGTGAAGAAGATGTGAAGGCCGACCGCGACCAGCAGACCGATGCGGGCAACCCAGAGGAGCGGCCCCAGCTCGCGAAGATGGACGCCGTAGGCATTGAGCCAGTCCGGCCCGAGGAAGAACGTAAGGTTCCCGCCCAGGTGCCCGATCGCGAAGAGGACCAGGATGATGCCGGTGAGAGCGACGATCGTTTTTTTACCAATCGAGGAGAAGAGCCAGGCAATAATGGGATGAGGCCCGGCGCGGCGTGAAGTGCTCGCGGAAATCATGAACGTATTAGAATGGCTAATGAACCCGGCGGACGATTGCAATTCGAAACGCCCCCCGGGCCTTGACGTGTGCAAAGGTTTCGTGCGGCGCGCGGTTTCCGCTCGTCACGATTCCGCTCCGTGCTTTTTCTTCCACCGGTGAGTGCGCGAGGCGGCAGGCAGGATGCGATCCGGGGTCAGATCGAGCGCGTGACGTTCCACAACGAGGAGAATGGTTTCGTCGTGCTCCGGGTCTTGGTGCGCGGGCGGCGGGAGCTGGTCACTGTGGTAGGAAACCTTGCGACGGCAAGTCCGGGGGAGTGGATCACCGCCGAGGGGACGTGGATGCGGGATCGCGAGCACGGGATGCAGTTTCGATCGGAGCGGCTGGAGACGCAGCCGCCGGATTCCGCCGAGGGAATCGAACGATATCTGGCCAGCGGGATGATCAAGGGGATCGGGCCGGTTTACGCGAAAAAGCTTGTCGCGAAGTTTGGCGCGAGGGTGTTCGACATCATCGAGCATGAATCCGGCCGCCTGCAGGAGGTCGCGGGAATTGGTGCGGAGCGACGGCGGGCCATCAAGGAGGCGTGGGCCGAGCAGCGTGCCGTGCGCGACATCATGGTCTTTCTCCATGCCCACGGCGTCAGCACCAGCCGGGCGGTGCGGATTTTCAAGACCTACGGCCCGGAGGCGATCGATCGCATCCGGACCGATCCGTATTGCCTCGCGCGGGACATTCACGGAATCGGGTTTCTCTCCGCGGACCGGATTGCGGAACGGCTTGGGCTTTCCGGAGATTCCGTGCTTCGGATCCGCGCGGGCCTTTCGCACGCGCTCGATGCGGCGACCGCGGAGGGACATTGCGCCCTGCCACGGGAGACCTTGGTGGAGGCTGCGGCGAAGCTGCTCGCCGTGGACGAACCCCGCGTGGAAGAAGTGCTCAATACCGAGATCGAGCGCGGCACGCTGGAACTCGAAACGATCGGCGGTGAGCCGCTCGTCTTCCTTCCCCATCTGCGACAGGCCGAGATCGTCATTGCCAGTCGCATTGGAAATCTCGCCCGGCGGGGTTCGGCGAACTACCCGGCAATCGAGGTGGAGAAAGCGATCGCCTGGGTGCAGGCGAAGACCGGAAAAGTCCTCGCGCCCAGCCAGGCCGCGGCATTGCGACTTGCGCTTGCGCGGAGCGTTGCGGTCATCACGGGAGGCCCGGGTGTTGGCAAGACGACGCTGCTGAACTCGGTGCTGAAAATCCTCCGCGCGAAAAATGTGCGGTGCGTGCTCTGCGCGCCGACTGGGCGTGCGGCGAAGCGGCTGGCAGAGTCGACGGGACTCGAGGCGCGCACAATTCACCGACTGCTGGAACCTTTGCCGGGTGGAGGATTCCGCCGTGACGAGGATGCCCCGCTGGAGGGGGACCTGTTCGTGATGGACGAGGTTTCGATGGTCGATGTGCCTCTGATGAGCCGGTTTTTGCGGGCATTGCCACGTGACGGCCACCTGCTTCTTGTGGGCGATCCGGACCAGCTCCCGAGCGTCGGCCCGGGGCTCGTGTTGCGAGACCTTGTCGCCACCGCGCCGGGCGCGAAGCTCGACGTGGTTTTTCGGCAGGAGGGGGGAAGTGCGATCGTCGAGGCTGCCCACGCAATCCATTCCGGACATTTGCCCGAGCCCCGGACGGACGGGGACTTTTTCTTCATCGAGCGCGAGGATGGAATCGCGGAAACGGTGGTCGAGCTGGCGCGCAGGCGGCTTCCCGCGAAATACGGATTCGATCCGCTTGCCGACATCCAGGTGCTGGCACCCATGAATCGGGGCGCGGTTGGTGTCCGCAATCTGAATGTCCTGCTGCAGGCGGCGTTGAATCCGTCGCGGGGCGATGGAATGGAGGTCGAGCGATTCGGAGCGATGTATCGGGCTGGTGACAAGGTCATCCAGATCCGGAACAACTACGACAAGGACGTCTTCAACGGGGACATCGGCCGGATCGAGCGCGTCGATGCGGAGGAGCGCGCCGTGGTTGTGAATTTCGAGGGACGTCGCGTGGTCTACGAGTTCGGCGAGCTGGATGAATTGCAGCTCGCGTTTGCGATCTCGGTCCACAAGAGCCAGGGATCGGAATATCCGTGCGTGATCGTGCCGCTCGCGATGGAGCAATTCGTCCTGCTTCAGCGAAACCTGCTCTACACAGCGGTCACCCGCGGTCGCAAACTGGTCGTGCTGGTCGGGCAGAAACGCGCACTGGCGACGGCGGTCCGGAATCAGACCGTGCGTGCGAGGTGCTCGGGATTGCTCGAGCGGTTGAAGGAACAGCTCGGGTAGCGATTCCGAGCCGGACATTTCGCCGCACGTCTGGCGCCAATGCTATTTGCGGCGGACGCAGGGGGCGCAGATGCCATGAAGGGTGATCTCGTGCGCTTCAACACGGAAACCTCGTGGAGCGAGCTTGTTCACCTCCGAGGTGCATCGCGTGATTTCGAAAGCCTCTCCGCACACACGGCAAAGGAAATGGTGATGATGCTCCTCTCGCGCGAGCTCGTAGCGGCGATCGCCGGACAGATCGACGAGCGTCACCCGGCCCGCCTCGATCAGCGCTTTCAGGACGCGGTAGACCGTCGCGATGCCGATGCCCGGGCATGCGTTCCGCGCCCGTTCGAGGATCGCTGGGGGGGACATCGGACCTGTCGCCGATTCCAGCACCGCGAGGACGGCGGCTTTCTGACGCGTATTTCTCTCCATGAAAAAGGTTGCTTGTTATTGAGAATGATTTATCGATATCGATTAAATTTCCGATAACTCGTTCTCAATATGAATTCGAAATCCCTTGTTGTCACCTTTCTCAACGCGATCCTTATTGGCTCGGCAGTGGCTCACGGCCCGGACGGAAGACATTCCGGCCCGGTTGTGGAGGAGGATGTGGTGGGCGGCGGTCAGCCCGCGGCGGCGGACGGTTCCGAAATGTCGTTCCGGACGCCCGTGGATGTGTCGCGGAGGAACTGGGGAGCGAGTCTTGAGACGGGATGGGAAAGCCGGCATGTGCACTATGGAGTGGACGAGACGGGAAACTTCGGGGCTTACACCACCGAGTTGTCAGTGTGGGTGGGCGATCTCGCGCTGGGGGCGTGGTCGGGCTTCGGCACCGGCAACGGATATCAGGAATGGGACTTCACGGTGTCCTACAACCTCGAAGCGGGTCCGGTGTTTCTGCTTCCGGGTTACAATTTTCGCTACAATCCCGGCGCCGACGATGAACACGCTCACGCCGGAGAGTCGGGCGATCACGACGGGGAGGAGGTGCATGACCACGAGCACGACGCGCATCGGCATCGCGTTTACAACAACGAGTTCTTTCTCGTGCTCGGCACGACGGCGATTCCCTATGTGACGCCGAGCACGGTTTTTCTTTGGAATCTCAATGAATCTCCGGGCGGGCTGCTGGAGTTTCGACTCGATGGAGAGATTCCGATTCACCGCGACATCGTGACGCTGCAGCCGTATGCGCTGCTGGCCCTGAACTTCGGTTACAACACCCCCGACTCGATAGGGTGGAACAACTTCCAGTTTGGCGTCGAGGCAACCTGGCGGGTGAACCGGGTGGTGTCCCTCTTTGCGGGCGTCAACTACAGCATCGCCATGACGGCGCTCCGTTCGATCGGACAGGACAATGTCGTCTGGGCGAACACCGGAGTCGCCTTTTCGTTCTGATCCTCGCGCTTCGGCTCACACCATGCGCGATGCGCGGTCGAGATTCGGAACATCGCCCTTGTATCCGTGAATGCCGCCGCGAGGAACGGTGGCGAGTTCCTCGAGCAGTGCCTGGTTGAGGGCAATGCCGGTCTCGAAGTTGCGGACGGGGAAGTTTTCGTTCGGCGAGTGCGCGGCGCAATCCGGCGAGCCAAGCGCGGGCAGCAGCGAATCGACGCCGAGAATTTCCTTGAAGGTCGTGAGAATCGGAATGCTGCCGCCTTCGCGGTGAAGGACGGGCTTGCGACCGAACACGCGCTCCAGCGCGCGTTGCACGGCGAGGCCGTCGGGGCTTTGTGGATTGCTGTAATAGGGCGCTCCGCTGTGGCCGCATTCGATTTCCAGGGTGACTCCCGGCGGGCAATGACGGCGCAGGTGAGTTTCTGCGAGCTGGAGGATTTTTTCCGGCGTCTGGTTGGGGACGAGCCGGAACGTCAGCTTGAAGAACGCGCTGGCGGGAAGGACGGTCTTCGTGCCTTCGCCCTGATAACCGCCGCCGATTCCGTTGACTTCGGCGGTCGGGCGCGATCCGACGCGTTCGAGCGCGCTGTAGCCCGCCTCGCCAAAAAGAGCCGGCGCGCCGGTCTGCGCGAGGAGGTCGGCATCGGTGATTGGATTTTCCGCCGCGGCGGTGCGTTCCCAGTCAGCCGGATCGGTGACGTCGTCGTAGAAGCCTTCGATTGCGACGCGGCCATCCGCGTCGTGCAGAGTGGCGATCAACCGCGCTACGGCCGTCGCGGGATTCATGACCGCGCCGCCATAGATGCCGGAGTGAAGGTCCACGACAGGTCCCTTCACACGCACCTCCATCGCGGCGATGCCGCGCATCGCGTAGGAAAGGGTGGGATGGAAATCGGCGGCCATGCCGTTGTCCGAGATGCAGATCACGTCGCAGGCAAGATCGGCGGCATGTTCCCGCAGGAAGGCCTCGAGGCTGGGGCTGCCGATTTCCTCTTCGCCCTCGATGAGGAAGATCACGTTCACCGGCGTGGTGCCGGTGCGGGCAACCGCCTCACGGACCCCGAGAATGTGGGCGAGGATCTGCCCTTTGTTGTCTGTCGAGCCGCGGGCGTAGATGCGGCCGTTGCGAATCACCGGCTCGAAGGGCGGCGTCGTCCACAACGCGAGCGGGTCGGGCGGCTGGACATCGTAGTGGCCGTAAATCAGGACGGTGCGCTTCGCGGGATCATGTGGTGTGCGGCCGAGCACCACGGGGTGGCCGGCGGTTGGCAAAACGTCGGCGGTCAGGCCGCTGGAACGCAGGAGATTTGCCAGCCAATCTGCGCAGGCGGCCAGATCCGGAGCATGTTCCGTCTGGGTGGAAACGGTCGGAAAACGGAGAAAATCGAAGAGAAGGTCGAGATTTGGGGTGCTCATGGGATATACAATATATTGTGGTCTCTCTGTAAAATTCCTACCGCAGGTTGTGTTTGTGGTTGATCTCGGTCAAGGCACACCCCTACGCTGCCCGCCGAATCTAAAGGTCCACCCATGCATCTTCAATCCCTCGAAATGGTCGGGTTCAAATCCTTTGCCCCGAAGACCGTCCTCCAATTCAACGAGGGTGTGACAGCCATCGTCGGCCCGAACGGCTGTGGCAAGTCGAACGTCCTCGACGCGCTGCGGTGGGTGCTGGGCGAGCAGTCGGCAAAGGCCCTGCGCGGTGGTGAAATGGCGGACGTGATTTTCAGCGGAACCGACAGCCGCCAGCCACTCGGCATGGCGGAGGTGTCGATGACCTTCACCGATTGCGAAAAGGAACTCGGGGTCGAATGGAACGAGGTGCGCATCACCCGGCGCGTATTCCGTGACGGCAAGAGCGAGTATTTTCTGAACAAGGCGCCTTGTCGCCTGCGCGATATTCACCAGCTCTTCATGGATACGGGCATCGGCCGCAGCGCGTATTCGATCATGGAGCAGGGGAAGATCGACGCGATCCTGTCGAGCCGGCCGGAGGATCGACGTGCGATCTTCGAGGAAGCCGCGGGCATTACCAAATACAAGGCCCAGAAAAAGGAGGCGCTTCGCAAACTCGAGTATACCGAGGCGAACCTCGTCCGGGTCTCCGACATCATCAAGGAGGTCAAGCGTCAGATCGGCTCGCTCCAGCGCCAGGCGGCAAAGGCCCGGCGGTATCAGGCGCTCATGGACGACATGCGGGTGTTCGACACGCACCTGTCGCATCGGAACTTCGTCAATCTTCGCACGGAACTCGAGGACCAGCGCTCACAGCTGAGCGGCCTCGAGGATGCGAAGGCCGCGCGCGAACTCGAGATCGAGCAGCAGGAGAACGAACTTGGCGGAATGCGCGCGCAGCTCGCGGATCTCGAGCAGCGGATTGCCGAGACCCGCGACGGGATCCAGTCCCAGCGAAACCGTATCTACTCCGCGCAGACCCGCATTTCCTCGAATGGCGAGCGCTGCGAGGAGGCGAGGGCGATGATCGATCGCAACCGGCTCGAGATCGCCGCCTGCGAGGAAAAGCGGCGCGAGCAGGAAAACCAGATCGCCCGCACGGATGCGTTGATCGCGGAGATGCTCGACATTCTCCGGAACGGCGAGCGCCAGCTCGAGGAGGCGAACGATCGCGTGCGCATGGTGCGCGAGGAGCGCATGGCCCAGGAACGCGAGGCCCAGGAGCTGAATGCCGAGATTCACCGCATCGAGGCCTCGCTGAGTGCGCTGCGACGCGACGTGTCCGCGGCGGCCAGCCGGCGTGAAGCCGGCGAGGCGCGGCTCGAGATGCTGCGTGCGGAGGAGACGGGCGCCGGCGAGGCGGCCGCAGCCGCCGAGGCCCGTGCGGGAGAGGCGAGGGCGAAGGTCGAATATGCTTCCGCGGAGCTCGTTTCCGCACAGGAGGAAAACGACGCCGCGCAACTGGCGTTCGACGATGCGCAGCGCGCGCGGCAGCAGACGGAGACGGAACTCAACGCCGCCAACCGCGCACTCGCCGAGCAGGAGTCCCGGCTCGAGGTGCTCCAGCAGCTTGCCGAGTCTGGCGAAGGGTTCGGCGAGGGCACGCAGGCGGTGCTTCGTGGCCTCGATAATCCCGATTTCTTCAAGTCGGCCATCCATGGGGCGCTGGCCTCCTTCATCGAGGTCGATCCCCAGTATGTGGCGGCCGTCGAGGGTGTGCTTGGCACCTCGCTGCAGACCGTCGTGTTCAAGGATCCGAACGTCGCCGAGTCGGCGATTCTCACGCTTTGCGGCAAAAAGCTGGGTCGCGCGGCGATCCTGCCCCGTCAATGGATCGCGGGCGAAGTGCTCAATGCGAATCCGCCTCTGCCCGAGGGCGCGGTGGCATGGGCGTCGGATTGCCTGCGGGTGGTCGATCCCGCGGGTGAGCCCGCGCGACGGCAGCTGACGGGGATTGCGATCGTGGAGCGGCTTGAGACGGCGTTTGCGTTGAAGTCCGCCCATCCCGGACTCGGGTTTGTGACGCTCGAGGGCGATTTCATTTCGCGCGACGGCGTTGTGTATGGCGGCCGGACGGGCGATGTCTCGAACTCCGTGCTCGCCCGCAAGAACCAGATCCAGGCGCTGGAGCGCGAGGTCGCCGCCAGCCGTGCGCTCGTGGACGAATGCTCCGCAAAGCGCGCGGAGGCCGTCGCCGCGCTCGACGCCGCGCAGGACCGCCTCCCGGCCGCGCGGGAGGCGTTGCAGCACGCACAGGTTGCCCATTCCACTGCACAGAGCGAACTCAACCTGTGCGAACAGCAGCTTCGCGATGCGGAGCGCCGTCGGGAGAATTTTGCCAACGAGGCAGCGGCGCTCGAGGCGTCGGTCGCGGAATCGGCCGGCCGCGTGGCCGAGCTGGAGAGAGGGATGGCGGGATCCGAGGAGGCATTGGCCGCGGCGCGTATCCGCCAGAGCGAAGCGGCGGCGAGGATCGATGCGATTCGTGACCGCGAGCGCGCGGTGACGGACGAGTTGAATGAACTGCGCGTTCGCGTTGCCACCGAGCGCCAGCAGCAGGAGACGCTGGCCCGCCAGAGGGGACCTCTGACCGCCCGCGTTGCGGAGCTCACCGAGCTGCTGGCCCAGCGCGAGCAGGATATTTCCGAATACGAGGCCCGCATTGCGACGCTCCAGTCCGAGTCGGCCGAGCTCGAGGCCAGCATCGGGACGTGGAATGCCCTGCTCGAGACCGGCGAGGCGCAGATTGCCGGCCTGGTTTCGCAGCAGGCGGAGTTGCGCGAGAGCGTCGAGGCGCTGGAGGGAACCCTGCGCAGTGCCCGTCGAGAACTCGCGGAGTTGCAGGACAGCCGCGGCCGCATCGAGGTGCGCTGCACGCAGCTGGAAATGCGGCTCGAACACGTGGTTCAGCACGTTTCCCAGCGTTACCAGATCTCGCTCGAGGAATTTCAACCGGACACCTATTCCCTGCTTGTCGCCCTGCGCGAGCGAAACAAGAAGCAGCAGCGTGCAGCGGAGAGTTCGGAGAACGCGACAGTGGATGCGTCCGATGCCGAGGCCGTTGAAGCCGTGACGGAGACGCCGGCTGTTGCCGACGAGCCGCAAGTCATCGACTGGGCTCGTATCGAGGAACTGGTTGCCGAGCTGGGAGGCAAACTCGACAGCATGGGCCCGGTGAACCTCGACGCGATCCAGGAATACGATGAACTCGAGCAGCGTCACGCGTTCCTCGAGCAGCAGAACGCGGATCTGGTCAATTCGAAGACGGAGCTGCTGGAAGTGATCGCGAAGATCAACCGCACGACGCGCGAACTCTTTGCCGAAACGTTCGAGAAGATCCGGGTGAACTTCCAGGAGATGTTCACCGAACTCTTCGGCGGCGGAAAGGCGAACCTGTTGTTAACCGACGAGAGCGATCCGCTCGAGTGCGGCATCGAGATCATCGCCAAGCCGCCCGGAAAGCAGCTCCAGAGCATTTCATTGCTCTCCGGTGGCGAGCGCACGATGACGGCGGTCGCGCTGCTCTTTGCGATCTACATGGTGAAGCCGAGCCCGTTCTGCGTGCTCGACGAGATGGACGCGCCGCTCGACGAGTCGAACATCAACCGCTTCATCAAGATTCTCGATCGCTTTGTCGGCCAGAGCCAGTTTGTCGTGATCACCCACAACAAGCGCACCATCGCCCGCGCAGACACGGTCTTCGGCGTCACGATGGAGGAGCATGGCGTCAGCAAGATCGTCGGCGTGAAGCTCGGAGGGGCTCCCGATGCGAGCCGCGAACGCAGCGTGGCCGAGACGTTCGGTAAACACGGAAATCTGCACTCCGAGGTCCAGCCGGCGCGTGATGAGGTTGCGCTGAGCAGCTAGGAAGGGATGTCCGGACCTGCGAATGCCCCGGCGTCGCAGGCCGGATGTCTGGTCGCATCCGACTTGAGTTTGACTGCCGATTCACGTTTCGTGGCGTCATGAGAATGGTCGTTCGCGCCTTCGCGCTTCTGTTGCTGATTGGCACGGCAGGTGTCTGGTTTGCGCTGGGCGGCACACTCGGCTGGACGAAGACAACGGTGGACGAGATGAAGGTCGACCCGGTGACCGAAATCGAGTATGCCGTCCGCCACGAACAATTCGTGCCGGGCATCGAATTTCTCGCGCTGGGCGTAGTCGGCGCCGTGATTTTATTCGCAGCGACCCTTTTTGTGCGTATCACTCCCAAAGACTGAATTCCACCCATGAAACATTCGTTCATCCTCAGCATCGCCGCCGCCGTCTGGATTCCCGCCGCTTTCGCCGCAGAGAAGACGTTCGACTTCAAGGACCCGAAGGGGGTCAACACCGTGAACTTCCTGCTCGACGCTCCGCTGGAGACAATCAGTGGCACGGCAAATGGCATTACAGGAACCGTCACGGTCGATACCGATGATCCGTCGACCGCGAAGGGAACGATCATCGTGGCCACCGAATCGCTGCACGTGCCGAACCCCATGATGAAACAGCACATGCTCGGCGAAAAATGGCTCAACGCCGCGAAGAATCCGGAAATCACCTTCGAGGTGAAGGAGGTGTCAAACGTGAAGGCCGAGAATGGCAAGGGGACCGCGGATGTTACGGGAACGTTCACGCTCAACGGCGTTTCCAAGGAGATTACGGTTCCGGTCAGCGGCACCTATCTGCCCGGTCGCCTCGGAGACCGCATGCCGAACGCAAAGGGCGACCTTCTCGTGATCCGCGCGGAGTTTCCGATCAAGCGCTCGGATTTCGGCATTCAGCCCGGCCAGAACGAGGACAAGGTATCCGACGAGATCAAGGTGAAGCTGGCGATCGCGGGAGCGGCCGCTGAGTAACCCAGTCCAGTTGTTTTTACAGCTTGGCGGCTCGTCATAGAAGCAGCATCGTCCCGGATGCCGCGATGAAATTCCACGAGCCGCAAAAGCCCTTCGCCGTCGAGCTCGACGAGCTGTTTCTTTTTCTCCTCCAGCACATTCCGGACCGCATCTATTTCAAGGATGCCGACAGCCGGTTCATCTGGGTGAGCGACGCGATGGCGAAGTTTCTCGGCGCCTCCGGGCCCGCAGAGCTTGTCGGAAAGTCGGACTTCGATTTCTTCACGCGCGAGCATGCGCAGCCAGCATTCGACGACGAACGGGCGGTGATGCGCTCGGGCGAGCCGATGATTGGCAAAATCGAGAAGGAGACGCTTCCGGACGGCCGGATCGGCTGGGCGATGACCACCAAGATCCCGTTGCGGGATGCGACCGGGGCCATCGTCGGCACCTGCGGCATCTCACGGGATTTCACGACGCAGAAGGCGCTCGAGGATTCGCTGGCCAGGACGAACGCGGAGCTTGAGCGCAATCAGATCGAACTCGAGAAGACCCTGGCCGAGCTGACAAAGACCCACGCCGAGCTGAAGGCGGCGCAGCAGGATCTCATCGAAGCCGAGAAGATGCGGGCGCAGGCGCGGTTCGTATTCGGAATCGCGCATGAGATTCGCAATCCGCTGAATGTGGTGAACATGGCGGCGGAGTTTCTCAAGACGCAGACGGGCGTGCCGCAGGAGATTCTGGCGACAATGCAGGATGCGATTCAGCAGGCGGATGCCGTGATTTCCGCATTGATGGATGCAACGGACGCGAGTGGTCTTCATCTCGCTCCCGCGGACCTCGAGACGATCGTGCGCGGGGCGGCATCCTTGCTGCAGGAATCGCCCGGGGTGACGGTGACCATGGAGGTTGACTCCAACGTCCCGGAAGTTCCCGCCGATCCGGCGAAGCTCGAACAGTGTTTTCGAGGGATTCTGCGCAATGCCGTCGATGCAATGAACGGGGAGGGGCGGTTGAACATCCGTCTGCGGCGTGTCCGCCTTCGCGAATCCGACATTCAACGATCGGCAGGCTCGCGTTCTGCAAGCTGGCTGAAGGCGGGCGGAGAGGCTGCGGAGGTGCGGATTGCGGACAGTGGCCCCGGCATCCCTCCCGATGTCCTTGCGAATCTCTTCGACCCCTTCCTGACGACGAAACCCGCCGGCAAGGGCACCGGCCTCGGGCTCATGGTATGCCGGAGGATCATCGAGCTGCACCACGGCGCAATCCGTATTGAAAACGGACCCGATGGCGGCGCGGTGGCGACGGTGCTGCTTCCCTTCGCCGGGCGCTGACGGCCGCAATTTCTGCGGTTCCGCCAGCGCCAGTGATGGCGAATTTCCGGCTTACGCCTTGGTCGCGACGATCTCGCGCAGGACGAAGGGCAGGATGCCGCCGTGGCGGTAATAGTCCACCTCGATCGGGGTATCGATGCGCAGGATCACCGGCTGCTCGACGGTGGTGCCGTCGGCCTTGTGAATACGCAGCGTCACGGTCTGGCGCGGCTTGATGTCGCCGGACAATCCCACGACGTCGAACGTCTCCGTGCCGTCGAGCCCGAGCGTTTGTGCGCTCACACCTTCGGGGAATTGCAGCGGCAGCACGCCCATGCCGCAGAGGTTGCTGCGGTGGATGCGCTCGAAGCTCTGCGCGACGACGGCTTTCACACCAAGAAGGTTCGTGCCCTTGGCCGCCCAGTCGCGGCTGGAGCCGGTGCCGTATTCCTGGCCGGCGAGGATGATGAGCGGGGTGCCCTCCTCCTTGTAGGCCATGCAGGCGTCGTAGATGAAGGTCGGTTTGCCGCCGGTGGTCGTGGTCATCTCCTTGTCGGGAGCGGGCACGTCCTTGTTGCCGAAGTAAACCGTGTAACCGCCTTCGATGCCGGGAAGCATGAGGTTCTTGATGCGGACGTTTGCAAACGTGCCGCGCGTCATCACGCGGTCGTTTCCACGGCGTGAGCCGTAGCTGTTGAAATCCTCGGGTGCGACGCCGCTCTCCTGCAGGAATTTTCCGGCAGGGCTCGTCTTCTTGATCGCTCCGGCGGGGCTGATGTGGTCGGTGGTGACCGAGTCGCCGAAGATGCCGAGCGGACGCGCGCCCACGATGTCGGAGATCGTTCCGGCCTCCATGCCGAAGTTCGTGAAGAACGGCGGCTCCTGAATGTAGGTGGAATCGACATCCCACTCGTAGACGGCGCCGGTGGAGGAGGGGATCTCGTTCCACTTCGGATTCTGCTCGGCGAAGTCGGTGTAAAGCTTGCGGTAGACCTCGGGCTTGAGCGCGGCGCTCATTGCGTCGCGGACTTCACCGAGCGTCGGCCAGATGTCCTTGAGATAGACGTCGGAGCCATCGCTGCCCCTGCCGATCGGGTCCTTGCTCATGTCGATATCCACGGTGCCGGCCAGCGCGAACGCGACGACGAGCGGCGGCGACATGAGGAAGTTTGCGCGGATGTTCTGGTGAACGCGCGCTTCGAAGTTGCGGTTGCCGGACAGCACGCTCGCGGCGACGAGGTCATTCTTCGTGATTGCGTCCTCGAGCGCGGGATGGAGCGGTCCGGAGTTTCCGATGCAGGTCGTGCAGCCGTAGCCGACGGTCTGGAAGCCGAGCTTGTCGAAATAGGGCTGCAGTCCGGTTTTCTCGAGATAATCGGTGACGACACGCGATCCTGGCCCGAGCGAGGTCTTCACGTAGGGGCTCACCGTGAGTCCCTTTTCGACCGCCTTCTTCGCGAGAAGCGCGGCCGCGAGCATGACGGATGGGTTGCTTGTGTTCGTGCAGCTCGTGATGGCGGCAATGAGCACGCTGCCGTTGCCGATCTGCACGTCCGCCTTTTTGTAGGGCGAAGGGAAGGAGCTGATGTCGTCCGGTGTCGGCCGGTTCGACACCATCTCCTGCTCGAAGCGCGGCTGGCCTTCCGGCATGTGCGAAGAGCCTTTCGAGTCCGTGGACGGCATCTCGCCGCCGTGCGGAGTCGATCCATTGATATGCACCGGCACCTTCACCGCGAGATCCTCGGCCTTCTTGCCGTAACCGCCGTTCGTGAGCGGCTTCTCGATGAGGTCGGCGAAGGTGCTCTTGAGCTCCGGAAGGTTGATGCGATCCTGCGGACGCTTCGGTCCAGCCACGCTGGGAACAATCGAGGACAGGTCGAGTTCGAGTTCGACAGTGTAGTCGACGTCGCCCTTGCGCGGAATTCCCCAGAGGCCCTGCGCCTTGTAGTAGGCCTCGAAGGTGGCGCACAGCTCTTCGCTGCGGCCGGTGCCGCGGAGATAGGCCAGCGTCTCGTCGTCGATGCCGAAGAATCCCATCGTCGCACCGTATTCCGGAGCCATGTTGCCGATGGTCGCGCGGTCGGTGACGGGCAGCGCCGCGGCGCCCTCGCCAAAGAACTCCACGAATTTGCCGACCACCTTGTGCTGGCGGAGCATCTCCGTCACCCGCAGCACGAGGTCGGTCGCGGTAACGCCCTCGCGGAGAGAGCCCGTCAGGTGGACGCCGACAACTTCCGGAGTCAGGAAATAGACCGGCTGCCCGAGCATTCCGGCCTCCGCCTCGATGCCACCCACGCCCCAGCCGACGACGCCGAGACCGTTGATCATCGTCGTGTGCGAATCGGTGCCGACGAGGGTGTCGGGATACCAGACGCCATCCTTTTCGAGCACGCCCTTGGCGAGATACTCGAGGTTCACCTGGTGGACGATACCGATGCCCGGAGGCACGACGCCGAACGTCTCGAAGGCCTGCTGGCCCCACTTGAGAAACTGGTAACGCTCACGATTGCGCTGGAACTCCACAGCGAGGTTCATCCGGAGCGCCTCCGCGCTGCCGAAGAAATCGACCTGCACCGAGTGGTCCACGACGAGGTCCACCGGGACGAGCGGCTCGATGATGCCGGGATTCTTCTGCATCCGGGCGACCGCGCTGCGCATCGCGGCGAGGTCCACGAGGAGCGGCACGCCGGTGAAATCCTGGAGCACGATGCGTGCGACAACGAAGGGAATCTCTTCGAGTGCGGGAGCCTTGGCATTCCAGTTGGCGAGCGTGCGAACGTCCTTTTCCGTGACCTTCTTGCCGTCACAGTTGCGCAACACGCTTTCCAGCACGATGCGGATGGAAACCGGCAGGCGGGAGATCGGCCCCACACCGGCCTCCTCGAGTGCGGGCAGCGAGAAATACGAGCCCTCTTTTCCATATCCGGTGGTGAACTTGCGGACCGTCGAAAAAGCGTCTGACATGATGGAAAATAGGAAGCGGTTTTTGTGTCGGGGCCGCAAGGGAAATTGCGGTTGCTTGCGCCGGATGCGTGGAGAATTGCACTCCGACCCGCGTCGGAACGGTTTCAAATCCGATTTCCGCGAGGGGAAGTGCCGGTCCGAGTTGCGTCGAGTGGCGGGATTTCCGACCTGGAAGGGAGAGTTGCGAACCGGGGGGGGCCGAAGCGGCGTTGCGCGACAGGGGAAGCTATTTCACAGCGATCTGTCATGGTGCGGAGCATTTGGATCGTGCCCTTTCCCGATTTCCTCGATTGAGCGGAACCGCGCGCCATTCCAGAAAAGAATCTGCCGCGAGTCAGGCGGATTGGAATGGCTCTTCGCTGAATCGAGTGGGTAGTTGGGAGGTGAACTGAATCGAGGCGCCG
>CALGTD010000032.1 GCA_937901895.1 uncultured Spartobacteria bacterium
CGCCAGAGTAGCTCAGCGGTAGAGCAGGGGACTCATAAGCCCTTGGTCGGGGGTTCGATTCCCTCCTCTGGCACCAATTTTTCCAAGACCGAAACCTCATGGCCAACAAGAAATCCGCCGCAAAACGCGCGCGCCAGACCATCACCCGCACCACGCGGAACTCCAGCATCCTTACCGGGCTGAAGACCGAACAAAAGAAACTCCGCAAGGCGATCGCTGCAGGTGACGAAGCTGCGACGAAGGCCGGATACAGCCGCGTGGCATCCGCACTGGACAAGGCGGCGAAGCGTGGAGTGATCCACAAGAACGTGGCAAACCGCCGCAAGAGCCAGTTTGCCCGCGCGCTCAAGCCGAAGGCGGCCTGAGTCTCTGGTAGAAATGAACGCCGGACGCATCGCGTCCGGTGATGCGGAGCCGGGCAGGTTCGCCCGGTGTCCTGAATCTCCCGTCTTCGTGGTTTGCGGCATCGAGGCCGCAACCGGGGCGATTGGGGCGGTGTATTTAGTGGTCGCCGCGGGGTTGTTCGCAGGGATAACATGCGGACACCAATGAAAACGATTCCTCCACAGACGTCCCGGGGCCCCGATTTGGTGCGGCCAAGGATCCGTAAATTCAGCCTCCGGCTCCTGCTGGTCCTGTTTCTCGCAGCCTCCGGAGGCGGAGCACTTGCGCAGACCGCGAAGTGGGAATACTGCGTGCGCAGCGTGAAGCTTCAGAATCGAATTCTCGAGCAGATGCTCAACGACTATGCCGCGCAGGGGTGGGAACTCGTGCAGATCGAGCGCGGGGTGGCCATCTTCAAACGCGCCCGGCGCTGACCATTTTTCGATCCGTGTGAGCGGGGATATCCGTCCATCCGTGACGGCGGGAATGCGTTTTCAGCCGTGAAAAAAATCGAGTGGGACCTCTTTTTCTGGCAGCGAGCGGTTGCGGGATTCAATTGCTTCCGTTACTAGTTCGCGCATGAACGCGGACTCCACGGCGGCACGACTTCGCGAACTCACAGCGCAGGCCGCGCGCCGGCTCCGCGGGGAACGCACGCGTCGATGGGCGCTCGCCGCATCGTGCATCGCTTCCACATTGCTTGCGCTATGGGGCGGGGCGGCCCTGCTGTGGCCGGGCGTCGCCGGATTCTCCGCGGTTTTTGTCGGAGCCTGTCTGCTGGGGGTGGCGACGATTTGCGCGGTGGCCTGGTTCCTGCCGCTTCCATCGAACCACATCGCCAGGGCGCTGGATCGCGAGAGGAGTCTTCCGGATTCCGCGGTGTCCGCGCACGAACTGGCTGAGGGTGAAGTTCCGGAGAGCTGGAGGACCCGGCAGCTTGAAGACACGGTGCATCGCGCGGAGGAGGCTGTTCCCCGGCGCGGCGGTCGATTCGACTGGGCGCTGGCACTCGGAGTGGCGTCGGCGCTCGTGCTGGGGATTTCGGTGCTCTTTCTGAATGTCCGCACGGCTGCGGCGGAGCCCGTCGATCCCGTGCTCGCTCAGCACGGAGTGGATCTGGAAGAGCTGTTTCAGGATTGGGAACTCGCCCAGCGCGAATCGCCCGACCCGCAGCTCGAGGAGTTGTTGAAAGAGGTCGAGCCGCTTCGCGAGATGCTGGCGGAGGGCAGGCTGGATCAGCGCGAGATGTTCGTGCAGTTGAGCCGGATCGAGGATCGCATCGCCGCGATGCAGGAGAAGATGGCCCGCGAATCCCTCGATCCCCACGCGGCGGAGCTCGCCGATTCAATGAATGGCGTGCAGGGGATGGAACCGCTCGCCGCCGCGTTGCGGGCCGGAGATTACGAGAAGGCGCGTCAGGCCGCCGACCAGCTCGGCGAAAAGTTGAACAAGCCCGACGCGACGACGCCTCAGGGAGCGCAGCAGGCGGCGGACCGGATGGCGTCCGCGGCGGACCGGATGCAGCAGGAGGGGCAGAAATCGATGGCGCAGGGAATGCAGAATCTCTCGCAGGGGGCGAAGCAGAACAACCCTTCGAAGATGTCGCAGGGGCTTCAGAAAATCAGCCAGTGCATGGGGCAGCAGGCGGCGCAGAAAAAGCAGAGGCAGGGGATGTCGCTCTGCCGGCAGCAAATGGGAATGGCCAAGCAGTGCATGGGGAACAGAGAGTCGATGTGCAACGGACTCTCGCTCATTCCGAAGCTCTCGATGCAGAAGGGGAAGGGGGGCGGAGCAGGGTCGGAGATTGATCTTCAGCGCGAGAAGCCGGAAACGGATTCCCTGGGCGCCGGCACGCGCGAGCACCTGACCGGCGTCGCGGACGCAATGGGTGAGTCGGAAACGCAGACGGTGAGCGCCTCGGAGGCGCCGACCCAGCAGACGACGTCGGTGGCGACGGCCGACTTCGCGGAATATCGCAAGCTCTCGGAGGAGGCGATCGAGGACGAATCGCTTCCCCTCGCGCACCGGCTCACGATCCGGCGCTATTTCGAGAGCATCCGACCGACTTCCGAAAACACCCTCGATGAACCCCGATAATCCCGCCGATGCCGAGCCGTTTCGCGAAAAGTTCAACCAGCTCAAGGACGGGGTCCAGCGAGTCATTGTCGGTCAGGACGAGATCATCGAAAATGTCCTGATCGCCATCATTGCCGGTGGACACGTTCTGCTCGAGGGCGTGCCGGGTCTCGGCAAGACGATGCTCGTGCGTTCGATCGCGAGCGCGCTGCATCTCAGCTTCCAGCGCATCCAGTTCACGCCGGATCTCATGCCGGCCGATCTCATCGGCACGAACATTCTCATCGATGATGGTCACGGGCATTCGCGCTTCGAGTTCTCCCCAGGTCCGATCTTCTGCAACCTGCTCCTCGGCGATGAAATCAACCGTGCGACTCCGAAGACGCAATCCGCGTTGCTGGAGGCCATGCAGGAACAGAGCGTCACCGTGGCCGGACAGACGCGGTCGCTGACGAAGCCGTTCTTCGTTCTGGCCACGCAGAATCCGCTGGAAATGGAGGGCACATATCCGCTGCCCGAGGCGCAGCTGGACCGCTTCTTCTTCAAGCTGCGCGTGCCGTATCCGACTCTCGATGAGTTCGAGCGGATTCTCGAGCGCACGACGGAGCGGGAGTCGGAGGCGTCGAAACCGCTCTTTGACGGCGGCGAGCTGGTCGCGATGGGGAATTTCGCGAGGGCGGTGCCCGTTGCGCCGACCTTGCGCAGGCGGGCTGCGGAGCTTGTGATGGCGACGCATCCGGAGACGGACGCGGCTCCGGACGAGGTGAAGCGTTTCGTGCGGTATGGCGCGAGTCCGCGCGCCGGACAGGCGCTCGTGCTGGCGGCCAAGATTCGCGCCGTGCTGCGCGGCAGGTTCCACGTCGCGAGCGAGGACATCCTGGATTCCGCGCTGCCGGTGCTGCGGCATCGGGTGATGCTCAACTTCGAGGCGCAGGCCGATGGCGTCGATCCCGACGATCTGTTGAAGCGGCTCTGCGAAGCGAAGCGCGGGCAGTGGCGCGACGCCTGAGAAATTCCGGTTTCATCCGACGCGGCGCGAATGATCACCACGGACCCGGACGCGCTCTTTGACGCGGAGCTGCTGCGCCGCTTCGAGTCGCTGAGCCTGCTTGCACGGCAGCTCGTGCGTGGGCGCATGCGCGCGGAGCGCCGCAGCGTGCAACGCGGCGCGAGCGTCGAGTTTGCGGAATACCGGCCGTTCGTCGAAGGCGACGACTGGCGGTATGTGGACTGGCATGCCTTCGCGCGCTGGCGGCAGCTCGTGCTCAAGCTCTTTGTCGAGGAGGAGGACCTGCATGTGCATCTGCTGCTGGATTGCTCGGCCTCGATGGACTGGGGGAATCCGGTGAAGTTCGACCAGGCGCGACGGATTCTCGCAGGTCTCGCCTACATCGCGCTGGCCAATCTGGATCGCGCCGCCCTCGTGCCCCTCGGTGCCGGGGACATGCGGGCATGGCCGCCGACGCGCGGGCGCGACCGTTTTTTTCAGATGTTGCGTTACCTTGCGGCGTGTCCGGTCGGCAGTGGGCCGCTGAGTCTCGAAACTGCGGTGCGCTCATGGATTGCACGCCAGCCGCGGCGCGGGCTGGTGGTCTGGGTCGGGGACCTTCTTGGCGCGGATTCGGAGGATGCCCTGCGGGCGCTGGACCGGCTTCGACATGCGCGGCACGAGATCGCGGTGATCCAGTTGCTCGATCCCTCGGAACAGCGGGCGGCGGAACCGGGGGAATACGAATTCGAGGATTGCGAGAGCGGCGCGACGCGACGCGTGGTGGTCGATGCGGCCGCGGCGCGGGCGTTTCGCCAGCGTTACGAGGCGTATCTCGAATCGATCGACCGCTACGGGAAGATGCATCGGATTCCGATCCTGCGCGCGACGACGGAGGATGCGGTCGGCGACGTGTTGACGAAGACGTTGAGGTGGCGGTGAGGAGAACGCGATGAGTTTTCTGCTGCCAATCTTCTGGAGCGCGATGGTCCTGGCGGGCGGGCTGGTCGTCCTTTACCTGATCCGTGAACAGCCACGGAAGCGCAGGCTCAGCACGCTGCTGTTCTGGGAGCAGGTGTCGTCGAAGATCCACGAGACACCGCTGTGGCGGAAGTTGCGGCGGTGGATCTCGCTGCTGTTGCAAATCCTCTTTCTCACATTGCTGGTCTTTGCTTTGGCGCGCCCGGTCGCGGATTGGGAGATGTCCGGTGCGCGTTCGCGGGTGTTCGTGCTGGATCCCTCCGTCAGCATGACGGCGACCGATGGGAAGCCGAGCCGGTTTGAACGCGCGAAGGCGGAGATTCGATCCTCGATCCGCCGGATGCGTGCGTTTGATGAGGCGGCGCTCGTGATTGCCACGGATTCCCCGGAGGTTGCGAGTGGATGGACACGAAGCCGCAGTCGTCTTCTCGAGGCGCTGGAGCGCGTCGAGCCGGTATCGACGGACACGGATGCGCGACCGGCACTCGAGGTTGCGAAAAACCTCGCCGCCACCCGCGATGCGGCTGCGGTGGAATTCTTCACGGATGGAGTCGGCGGAATTTCCCTCGACGATGATTTGCTGTCCGGCGTCGTGGAGCGCCGGCAGGGGGAGGAGTCTCCTGCGAACACCGGATTGACGATGTTTGCGGCGCGGCGGTCGCTCATCGCACCAGGGGAATTCACCCTTGTTGCGCGGACCGGGGGAACCGGCGGAAGCGCGGAGATCGAGGTTTTGCGCGACGGAACACTCATCGACGCGCAATCCATCGAGGATGCATCGAACTGGCAGCGATCCTGGAGTCTGCGCAACGACCAGGGGGGAACGTTTACCGCCCGGCTGCGGACTTCGGCGGACGACGCGCTGGCCGCCGACAACGAGGCGAGCCTGACGCTGGCTCCGCTGACGGCGGTCGACGTTGTTCTAGTGTCGCCTCCGGATGCCTTTCTGGAAGCTGTGTTTCAAGCGATGCCGGGGGTGAATGTCACCCGAGTCTGGCCTGCGGACCGGGCGGGCGGCGGCGATCCCGGGAAGCTGTGGGTCTTCAACAAGGCGACGCCTCCGGAGTCGTTTGCGTCGCGGGCGCTGGTGCTCGTGAATCCGCAGGAAGGCGGATTCTGGGGCGAGCGTCTGGGCGATTTGAAGGATCCAATCATCAGCGAGATCGATGAGGACTCGCCGCTGGTGCGGTTTGCCTCCCTCGACAAGGTCCGTCTCAGCAAAGCTCCGGAGTTCACAGCGCCGGTTGGGGCCACGATTCTCGCGTCGAGTTTCGGATCGCCCGTGATTTACGGAAAATGGGACCGCGGCCAGCGGTGGCTGGTGCTCGGATTTGATCTGGAGCAGAGCGATTTCGTCCTGCGCACCGCGTTCCCGGTGCTGATGGAAAATGTCGTGCAAAGCCTGCGCGCCGGGGACGAGTCCGGCATGCGGGCGACATTGCCCGGAGAGGCGGAAAGCAAGCTGGCGACGGCAAAGGCTCCTGCTGCCGTCGAAGGCGCGGAGTCCCGGGGCTGGATCGGACCGTGGACCGCACGTCCGCTGTGGTGGTGGGCGTTGCTTCTGGGCGCGATCTGGCTGCTCGCGGAGTGGTGGACGTATCACCGGAGGATTACGGAATGACGCGACTGGAACTCACGGAGCCGTGGATGCTTCTGCTGCTTCCGCTGGCGGGATTGATCTGGTGGTGGCAGCGAAACTCTCCGGCGCCGCTGACTCCGCGACGACGCACCGTCAGTCTGGGGCTGAGAATCGGGATCTTTGTCTGCGTCTGTCTCGCCCTGTGCGACCCGCGATGGCTAGGGGCGACCCATCGTGTGCACGTGATGTGGATCGTCGATGCCAGCCGGAGCGTGGGAGAGAGTGCGCTGGAGGCGGCGGAAAAGTTCGTGGCCGGAATCGGGGAGCGTCCTTCGGGAAGCAGCGAGAGCTGGTTGTTGTTTGCGAGCGATGCACAGCCGTTCACGAAACTCGAGGACGCGAAGAAAGTATCCCCCAAGACCCTCGGAGACGACGGGACCAACCTCGCGAAGGCGATGCAGTTTGCCACGGCGTCGTTCCCCATGGACAAGGCGCGCACGGCGGTGCTGTTCAGCGATGGCGTCGAGACCGACGGTGAACTCGCGGCGCAGGTCGATGCCATGAAGCGCTCGGGCGTCCGGGTGCTCGCGGTGCCGGTTGCGCCCAGCGACAAGCCAGAGGTCCTGGTTCGCTCGGTTTCTGCGCCTCCGGAGGTCAGTGAAGGTGAACCGTTTCGCGTTCGCGCGACGATTGTCAGCAACACCGAGGGCGAGGCGGACGTCGACATCTTTCGTAACGGCGTGCGCGTGGGGACCCAGCGGATGCGCCTCGAAAAAGGAACCAACGTGATCGACAGCACCCAGACCGCGCCCTCCGACAAGGTCATTGAAATCGCGGTGGGCGTGAGGGCGGCGAACGACACGCTCGCCGACAACAATCTCGCGTCCACCCATACGATGGCGGCCGGCACACCTCGCGTGCTGCTCATTGCCGACAAGCCGGAGCAGGCCCGGTTCCTCGCGCGGGCGCTTCAGAGCGAGAACATCCAGCTCGACGTTCGACCGATCACGGGGGTGCCCAACGACCTCGGCGAACTTCAGAACTACGACCTCGTCATGCTGGACAACGTCCCTGCGACGGACCTCTCGCAGCGGCAGATGGAGTTGATCGCCGCCTACGTGCGCGACTTTGGCGGCGGTTTCCTGATGTTCGGCGGCGAAAACGCGTTCGGTCTCGGCGGCTATTCCCGCACGCCAATCGAGGAGATCCTGCCGGTGCGTTGTGACTTCGAGAAGGAGAAGGAGAATCCCTCACTCGGCATCGTGCTTGTGATCGACCGCAGCGGAAGCATGTCGGGCGAGAAAATGGAAATGGCCAAGACGGCGGCGCGCGCGGCGGTGGAGTTGCTTTCGCCGCAAGACTACGCGGGCGTCGTCGCGTTCGATCACGAGGGATACTGGGTTGCCGATATGCAGTCCGCGGCATCGAAGCAGTCGATCATCAGCCGGATTGCATCGATCCAGGAAGGAGGCGGAACGAATATTGCCGCGGGAATGGAACTGGGTTTGCAGGGGTTGCGCACCACGCCTGCGAAGCTGAAACACGCGATCATCCTGACCGATGGAGTTTCCACTCCGGGACCCTTTCAGGAACTCGCCACGCAAATGGCCCAGGAGCGAATGACGGTGAGCACGGTGGCCGTCGGGTCGGATTCCGATCAGCAACTTCTCGAGCAGATCGCGCAGTGGGGCGGAGGCCGCTACTACTACACCGACGCGCCGCAGAACATCCCGCAAATCTTCGCGCGCGAGACGATGGTCGCGTCGAAGTCGGCGATTCAGGAGCTGCCATTCCTGCCGGTGCCCACGGCGGCAGCGGACTTTCTGGCGGGTGTCGATTTCGAAACCGCGCCGTTCCTGCTCGGCTATGTCACGACGCGGCCCAAGCCGACGAGCGAGCTGTGGCTGGCGACGGAAAAGGGCGAGCCGCTGCTGGCAACCTGGCGTTACGGACTCGGCAAGGTCGGCGCGTTCACGTCCGACGCACGCAACCGCTGGGCGGTGGAATGGCTGAGGTGGGAGGGTTTCGGGAAATTCTGGGCGCAGGTGGTGCGCGATCTCATGCGTTCCTCCGCGCTCCGAAAGATGCCGGCGGAGATCCAACGTGAGCGTGGCGGATTCCGCCTGCGCGTCGACGCGGCGGATGCGAGCGGCCGCTTTCTCGAGGATGCCTCGATCGAGGCGGTGGTGATCGGACCGGATGGCGAGCCCGCGAAGTTTCCGCTCGAGCAGACCGCGCCCGGGGAATTCCAGACGTGGTGGCCTGCCACGGCAAACGGAGCCTATCACGTGCAGGTGCAGGCAAAATCGAATGGCCAGCCGATCGCGGCGCAATACGTGAGCGCGACGATCGGCTACCCCGACGAGTTGCAGCTTCTCCCGGCAAACGTGGACCTGCTGCGCGCGGTGGCGGAACAAACGGACGGCATCTTTTCACCGGCACCTGCGCAGGCGTTCGAACCTCCACGAGCGTCGGCCGCGGCCGAGCACGAGCTCTGGCCATGGCTGGTCGCACTGGCGATCGCGCTCTTCATGGCGGACGTCGCAGTGCGCCGGCTTCATTCACCCGGTTGAACTCCATTCTCCATGAAAAGAATCCTCCTCCTCTTTCTGGCGACAGCGGGGATCGCGGTGGCTCAGACCGACGTGATCGACCGCTACGAGTCGATCCTAGTCCGGAATCCGTCCCCCGGTGCTGCCTTCGACAAGATCTACGAGCATCATCTCGAGGCAGGGAGCCTGGATGCGTTGCGCGAGAAGTGGCGCGGCCTCGCAGAGGCCGATAGCGAGGATGCCCCGCGCTATCTCCTGCTGCTCGGATTCCTCGAATCGCGAATGGGCAGTGTCGACGGGGCACTGGATGCAATCCAGCGCTACGTGGAGGTTCGACCGGACGACCCTGCGGGATGGCTGGCGCTTGCCGGAATCGAGAAGAATCGCAACCGACTGGAGGAGGCAACGACGGCGCTCGGGAGCGCACTGGAGAAGATCCAGGATCCCGAGGAAAGACTGGCGGCCTCCCGTGAACGCGCACTTCTTCTCGAGCGTCAGTTCCGGACCGACGAGGCCGTCGAAGCCTGGAAAAGGATCGCAGCAGAAAGCGCCGGGGACGCGGCGACGATCGAGGACGCGGCGGAGGCTCTTTCTCTCGCAGGGGAGTTTGGCGCGGCGGAGCAGCTGCTGACGGAGCTTCGTGACGACGGCGGGCTCGATCCCGCCCGGCGGGTGCAGGTGGGAATGAGCCTTGCCAGGTTGAAGGAGCGACAGGGAAACGCGGCGGAGGCCCTTTCCGGCTACGACGCCCTGCTGGAATCGGTGAGCGACTCAAGCTGGCTGAGGAGGGACCTGCGGGCGCGGATCGAGACGCTGTTTCGGAGCCGGGAGGACCTGCCCGGACTTGCGGAGTATTACACGAAGCGGATCGAGGCTCATCCGCAGGACTACGAGGCAGCGCTGCGACTGGCGGAGGTTTACGCGGAACTCGAGCGGAAGGACGAGTCGATCGTGTGGACGAGGAAGGCCGCGGAACTGGCGCCCGACAACGAAGTCGTCCAGATCGATGCGGCAGAACGACTGATCCAGGCGGGCGAGCCGGCGGAGGCGGTGGGAATCGTGGAGCGGCTGTTGCGAGACAAGCCGCAACGCGCGGATCTGCAGGAGTTGCTCGGAGATGCGCAATGGGCGGTTTGGGAGGCCACTGGGGACGAAACCCGAAAGGCCGCGGCGATCGAGGCATGGCGGCAACTGGTTCCCGATCCCCCTACGACGGGACGGCTCATGCGGCTGGCGGAAATCTTCGAAGGCCAGGAGTTGCAGGAAGAGGCCATCGCAGAATACCGCCGGGTGCTGGAGCTGGAGCCCGCGGCAGCTGATGCCCGGGCACGACTCTCCCTGCTGCTCGTGGCACGGGGGGACAATGAGGAGGCGTGGCGCGTGATGGACGGAATGGTTCCGGACTCCGGGGCGACGGCTGCGGATTATGTGCGCCTCGCGCGTTTGCAGGAGGAGGTGGAGCGGGCGGACGCAGCGCTGGCCACCGTGCGTGCGGGAGTGGCGAAGTTTCCGACGCCGGAGTTGCTCGAACTCGAGTATCGGCTTCTCGATGACCGGGGCGACAAGGATGCCGCGCTTGCTGTGCTGGAGCGGCTGCTGGAAACGGACGCGGCCCGGCTCGACGAACACGAAGCCAGAATGGCGGCGCTGCTTTCGGCGTTGGAGCGCAACGCGGCCGTGACCGCGGAACTTCGGGGCCGGCTGAATGACGGCACTGCAAGCGAAGCGGATGTGCGCATGCTGATCCGGTTGATGCATCTCGCGGGAGAGGAGGCGGAACTCGACGAGGTAATGACGCGGGCGTTCGATCAATTCCCGGACTCGGTTTCCCTGCTGCGTCTACGGCTGGCGGTTGCAGGCCGGCGTGGAGATTCCGAGGGCATTCTTGCCGCCGCGGGTCGTCTCGCGGAGATCGATGCCGCGGGACGTGCCGATTGGCTGCGGCAGATTGCGAGCGAGCAGGTGCTTCAGAACAAACGGGAGGACGCGCTGGATACCGCACGACGTGTGATCCAGACCTCGCCCGCGGCGGTCGACGGGTATTTGTTTGCGGCGGAGATTGCGAGGAACTGCGGCGACGACGAGATGGCGATTCGATGGCTGCGGGAGGCCAGTCAGCTTGGGGATGATCCCCGCGAGGCGCTGGTGCAGCTTTCCCAGGCGTTGATGGCCGCCGGTCGCACGCAGGAGGCGATCGACACGATGGAGCGGGCGTTCGACCTCGAGAAGGATCCGGCCGGGAAGCTGAACCTCGTTGGGCAGCTTACGGAGCTGTATCTCCAGGCGGGCAGGGTGGACGAGCTGATTCAGCGCTACGAACAGCGCCAGTCGGCGGAGGGGGCCGAAGGGTGGCGCTACGCGATGTATCTGTCGGAAATCCACGTCCGGATGCAGGATTTTGTTTCCGCGCGGGAGCAGCTTTCCCGCGCGCTGGCCGCCCGCCCGAAGGATGCGGCCCTGTTGCGCCAGCTCATCCGATTGACGATGCGCGAAGGAAATCCGCAGGAGCGCGTCCGCTACGAGCGGCAGCTCGCGACGATGGAGAATTCCGCCGCCGCCGACCTGTCCCTCGCAGAGGCCCTGCTCGCGGCGGCCCAGCCGGAGGAGGCATGGACATTGATCGAGAAGCGGAGGAACGAGTGGATCGAAAACCCCGGTCTGATCGCGGAGGCGACGGTGCAGATGGTTCAGAGCGGTTTCGGCGATCGTTTTCGGGAGAGCATCGACGCCGCGTTGAAGGAAGACGCCACGAACTGGGAACTTCGACTCCGCAAGGTTGAGGCGATGGTGGGTAACACTGATCTTGCCGCCGCGGCGCAGGAGGCGCTCGCAATCTTTCGCGAGGCGCAGGCGGATCCGGCGACGGCCACGCCGGCTTCCCCGCAATCCCTGGCGGGATTTTTTGGCATGTCGAGAGCCCCGCGGTGGCAGGGACGTGCCCAGGAGAGAGCGATGAGAATGATGATGGCCAACAGCGTGGCGGGCATGATGCTTGTGCAGGCGACGCAACCGGGCACCATCAACTTCAGCGGTGGCTCGATGTCGTCACGCGTCCGGGCTCTTGCCGTCCGGGATTTCGCTCTGGCGTTGTATTTTCAGTTGCTTTTGTCGGAGTCGGACATCGAGACGGCCCACGAAGCAACCCGCAAGGCGCTCGAGGAAGCGGGGGCGGGCGAGCTGGAGATTCTGGCTGCGTTCACGGCGATGCAGCCCATCTTCCGTAATTCCACGGAACCGCTTCCGCTGACCCGGACGGAACGCGAGGTCATTCAACGCCGCGCCGAGTCCACTACGGAGGACCCTGGCGCGGACGTGCTGGCCCTTTCCCGCCTTGGCGTGGCACAGCCGGAGGACGATTCCGACCGGAAGCTGATGCGAAAATTCCTGGACCGGGTCGGGGATGGAGGCAGCCAGGGGGTCGCCGGATATCAGGCCGCTGCCTCCGCTCTACAGGCGCTCGGCGATTTCGACGACGCGGCCGGGGTCATCCGAAAGTGGAGCGCCGAGTTCGATCCCTCCAGCATCTCCGAGTTTTATCCCATCTTCCAGAACGCGTTGAAGCAGCCGCTGCCGGGCGGGTTGCTGGACGGGATCCTGGCGAGGGTCGAGGAATCGTCGAACTCCGCAATGAACTCGGTGAGCATCCCCTTTTATTACGCGCTGAGTGCGCTGGAGACCTCCTCCGGGCGGGAAGTGACTTTCGCGGACCGGCTGGAGATTGCGGAGAGTCTGCTGAAGCACCTGTCGCGAGGGTCGTCGTCCGGGTCGCGCGGCCGCAGATCCCAGAATTTGCTCCAGACCGGAACTGGCTCACCGTTTGTTTCGACGCGGTTTCTGGGAGACCAGGATGCTCTCGCGGTGCAGCAGTTTCTTTCGCAGATCCGGGGAACGGGAGAGACGAACGAGTTTTTCGACATGCTCGACCGGGTGGTCCGCGATCTGCCCGAAAATCGCCGGGCGCCGGCTCTCTACATCCGGGCCCTGGCGCTCTGGCAGGTGGATGACCGGAAAAAGGCGATCGAAGCGATGCGCGAGCTTGCGGCTTCGACGCAGGACGGCGGAGTGGCCGTGTCCCTCGCACGGATGCTCATGGCGGAAAAGGACCCGGGCGCTGCGGCGGATCTTCTCGCCGGAGTGAAGCGCACCCGCGATGGCTCCTACGAACTCGCCCAACTGACCCTCATCGAGGCGGCGCATCAGGCGGAGCGGACGGAGCTGGCGCGCGAGGCGGCGGAACGTCTCGCGGGGCTCCGCCTGTCGCCGAACGACAGCCGGACGCTTGCAGGGGTGTTGCAGCGGTTTGAGCTCAACGATCTTGCGGAAAAGGTGAACAACCGGACGCCCCGAATGAGTTCCGGCCGGAATTCATTTTCCGAAGCGCTGGGGAAGATCAACTCAATGGCAGCGGCCGGGAAGAAGGACGAGGCGAAGTCGGCGTTGCGGGCGGTTTTCGGACGCGACGTGTTGACCGATCTGCAGCCCGGCGAGGGAGACTACAGGGCCCGCCAGGTTTTTGAGGCGGCCGGCAAGATTGGAATCCTCGAGGAGCTGATCGAGGAGTGGGATCGACAGATTGCGAGTTCCCCCGATTCGCAACGGTTGCTGTTGTTGCAGGCCAGGGCGGCCAAATACCGGAAGGACGTCACCGGCATCTCGCACAATCAGAAGGGGTGGCCGATGCCGGTGTGGGTGAAGCTGAAGCGCGAGGGGACGACGGTGCGTGGGTTTTTCTCCCGTGACGGGTCGACGTGGGAGGAGTTCAAGCAGGTCGAGTTGCCGCTCGAAAGTGGCGCTTTCTTCGGACTGGCCGTCAGCAGTCGGAACGTGACGAAGGCGACCACCGCGAAATTCGAAGAGGTGTCGTGGACGGGGAAGGGCGGGACCTCCGACGACTGGAAGTGGGAGGATATTGGCCCCGCGAAGATCGAGGGAAGGGCCGCGTTTTCCGGCGATGCGGTCGAGATCGTGGCTGCCGGACGGGAAATCCAGACGCAGCCGACGGATCAGTTTTTTTTCTGCTATCGATGGCTCGAGGGAGATGGCGAGATCACGGCCAAAGTCACGGGCATCGAGCGCACGCACGAGTGGGCAAAGGCGGGCGTGATGGTCCGGCAGTCGCTGGATCCCGGGGCGGCATTTGCGGTCGCGGCGGTCACGCCGGCTGACCGCGCGGCATTCGAGTGGCGCCCGGTTCCCGATCGCTCGTTTGCCAGCTGGAAACGCCTCGCGGAACTGCGCCCCGGGGACCCGAAGTATCGCGTTGCCTACGCCGCGTCATTGATGGAGCGGGGACAGCGGGACGAGGCGCTGGAAATCTTCCGGGATGTGCTGAACAAATCGCCGGAGTTTGCGACGAAAAGACCGAACGATCTCATCCAGACTTTCGCCCAGGCGGATGCGATGGACGAACTCGTCGAAGCTGCGGTGGGGATTCCTTTGAACCGCTTCAGTCAACGCCCATACGAGCTCGCGAATTTCCTGGATCAGCTTTCGGGAAACCTCCGCGATCGCGAGCAAATCGATGCGGCAATCGCACTGACCCGGCGGCGGTTGGAAGTGCTCGCGAACCATTCGCCGTCCGATCCCCTGATTGATTTGATCAACCTGCTGGTCGAAACAAACCGCGAGGAGGAGGCGAAAAAGGAACTGCGCAGCGCGATGATGCCCGAGGAGCGAAAGCGGACCGCTTCCTCGGCCTGGGGCACTCCGTTGGGACGCCTGAATAACAACTCGACGGGTTTCGGCTATCGATCGGTCCCAAGTGGTGCGGCCATCATCGGCCTCGCGAAGAGGCTCGGCATCGAGGAGGAACTGGCCGCGGAGCTGAAGGAGGGACCGCGTGACGTCGCAGAGAATCCGATGACGTATGCGATGCGGATCGCTGCGGGGGATCTGACCGCGATCGACGAAGCCGGAAAGTCCCTCAACGATGGGGGACAAAACGCGGCCACTCTCATTTTGTGTGTGCTGGAACGGGTTCCGAATGGGGCGAAGCGTGCCCTCGACCTGCTGGACAAGGTGGTCAAGCCGGGCTCGTTTCCCCAACAGGGCGGCTATCGCTCCCACCTCCTGGTGTGGCAGCTGGACTTTGCAAGACAACTCGGAGACAGGTCCGCGGTCGAGGCCACTGAACAAAAGCTTCTCGACTCGCTCGAGAGCGAGATGCTTCCGAGCGGAGGTGGCATTTACTATTACCACCAGCTCGCGCTTCATGGAGCCATTGCACACTTCGTTGATACCGGAGATGTCGAACACGCGGAGAAGGTCATTCACCTATACGAAGCCGCGGTGGCCAGTCGTGGAGGAAGCGATTCGCGTGTTGAGGCGGCCCGGAAACGGCTCGGACTGCTGAAAGGGGAGCAAACGCCTGTCTTGATTGCATGGTGGAAACTCGATGGAAAGAAGCACCGGCTGGCGTGGGAATTTTCGGTGCAGGGGGATGGAATGCGCGGACTTCCCACCAAGGCCGCCGACGGACGTTACGACATCGAGGTCGCGGCAGGAGCGGATGCCGGAAGTGTCCAGCCGGTTCGCACGGTGAAAAAGGCATCCTCCCTCGATGCGATTTCCCTGGACCTGCCAGCCGACGCAAAAGCCGTTCGGTTACGCCTTGTGAAGAATGGGGAGGAGATTTCCGAACCGGTGTTCCTTGCGGTGCCGGGCTCCGGAAATCTCCTGCCGAATGCCGATTTCAACGTCGACCGGAAGTCCGGAGTTCCGGGTGGATGGGAGTCGCCGGAGGGCAGGTGGGACGTGCGGGATGATTCGCGTGCACCGGGGGGACGCGTTGCTCGATGGATGCCGGACTGGGATCTTGTGTTCGGCTCGCGGCGGGCGAGCATCACGAGCGCGCCCATTTTGCTGGAGCCCGGTCGCGCATACCGGTTCCACGGATGGTGCCGGTTGGGACAGAACTCCGGAGGCATCACTGTCCAGGTGGAGGGATTCGATGCAGATGGAAAGCGGATCTTTTCCGAGACATCCGGTTCGCGTCCCTCCACGCTTGGCGAGTGGCAGCCGCTGGCGGTTGAGGTTTCAGCGAAAAAGGTGGGCCAGAATGCAAAATCGGCACGCATCGTGATCTCATCGAATACGGAGTTCGAAATATCCGGAGCATCCTTTTGCGAACAGTGAGCATCGTGCTTGAGTGATGCCATGAGGCTGCGAGCAACCGGTTGGCGTGCCTGTTGTGTCGGCGTGATGCTGGCCACCGGCTCTTTGAGGGCGGCGGAGCTTGACGCGATGCTTGGCCGCTACGAGGCGATGCTGGTGCAGACGCCGGACTCGGCCACGGCGTTCGACCGGCTCGTGCAGGAGGCGACCGTCCGGGGTCGGCTGGACGAGCTGACGGAGCGGTGGAGCAAGGAACCGGGAGCCGTGCATCTGGTCCTGCGTGCGCGACTGGCGCTTCGCCTTGGAAAGGCGGACGAGGCACGCGGGCTTTTCAATCAGGCGCTGGCGGCGGAGCCGGACAACCGGGCGTTCTGGAGGTTGAAAGCCGAAAGCGAACGCGTCGCCGGTCGCGCGGACGAGGTGATCCTTGCGAACACGAAGGTGCTCGAACTCGGTGCGCAGGGCGAAGAGCGGCTCGAGGCCTACCGGAACATCGCGCTCATGCAGCAAAGGCTGCTGCAGACGGACGACGCGGCGGCGACG